>JAPLOL010000044.1:2500-83983 GCA_026400735.1 Alphaproteobacteria bacterium
AAACGCGCCGCCTGGATGCGGCGACGGCGCTTGCTTGGGTTGGCGGACTTCTGTTCGGCATCGCGGTCATCGCGTTTATCGCGGCCAATTGGGACGTTACGCCGAAACTTGTACGTTTTGCGACGTTGCTCGTTGCGTTCTTGGGCTTTGCCGCGGGCGCCGCGTGGGCATCGCAAAAGCAGCGCCCCACGCTTTCAAACATTCTGCTCACCGTCGCGGCGTTGGTGTTCGCAGCGTCGATTGGCCTGACGGGACAGATCTTCGACATCGCCGGCGATCCGCGCAGTGCAGCATACGGCGCCGGGATTACGGCGTTCGCTTTGGCGATCGCCGGCCGCTCGACCGGCGCAGCACTCGTTGGCCTTGTGTTTATTGCGATTGGCGATTTCACCGAGCACCAATGGTTTTCTGGCGCAGAATCCGAAGCGCCGTGGATGTTGATCGGCGCGCCGCTTGCTGGCTATCTCGCTTTGCGTTGGGGTTCGGCCGCGCTCGCACACGCATCAGCGCTTGCGATCATCTATTGCTTCATCTGGTTCGCGACGAAGACCGAAGCGGAAACTGGCGTCTTTCTGTTCCTCGCAATTCTCATGGGCGCGATGGCCGCCGGCGCGCGTTGGCTGCACGCGCAAGATCGCGCATTTGCCGGAGTCTTTTATGGGTGGTTCACGGCTGGAGCCCTGCTCCTCTTCGCGATCGCGGGATACTTGCCGTGGTTCGGCAGTGAGAGCGGCAATGGCGGCATCGCGCATCGCATTGCTTTGCTCGCCATTTCAGGCGGCGTTCTCGCGCTTGGTCGTTTCGATCGGCACGGGCTTGTCACTGCGATTGGTGTTCTTGGTGTCATCGCATCGATCTGCGCCTTGCTGAGCGACCTCGGACTTGATCTGCTCGCAGCTGCTGGCGTCTTCCTCATATGTGCTGTCGCCGCTTTGATTGGCGGCCTCTTGCTTCGCAACAAGAAGAGCGCCGCATGAAAATCCCAGCGCCACAACGCATTCTCGCAGTCGCCGGCCTTTGCGCCGCGGCACTCGTTGCGCTCGTTGTCACGGAAGGCTTCGCGCGCGAAGGCGGGCAAGAAATTACGTTGCCGATGGAGGCCGTCGATCCTCGCGCGCTTCTCAGCGGCCACTACGTGCAACTCAACTTTACCAATCGGCTTGAGGCGAACGACGTGTGCCCGTCCAACAGCGCCGGAGAATGGGTCGCGCTTCGTCCTGAAAACAACATCTACGTCGCTGCCGGCTCCGCAGACTCTCGCGATCACGCAGAGCGTTTGGGCCCACTGCCGGTGAAAGGCACGTTCACATGCTCAGCGCCGACGCCATCGCAAGACGGACTAGAAGCGATGCCGGGTTGGCTTGCGCTCGACCTTGGCGTCGATCGCTTCCATATCAACCAAGCCGACGCGCTGCGCATCGAACAGGTCTTGCGCGAACAACGGCCAAATGAAGAAACCCGTGCGTTCGCCGTTCTCTCTGTTGGGCGAGACGGTCGCGCGCGACTGCGCGCGCTGGTCATTGACGGCGAACGCTTCGATCTGCGCTGGCTTTAAGCCCTCGTTTCGCGCGGTTGCAGTAGTGCGTACGCAACGCCACCGCCAATGAAACCGCCAAGGTGACCTTCCCACGCAATTGGAAAGAAGCCCGCCTCAGAGGCGATGCCCATCAACACGACGTTCACGAAGAAGAGCCCTCCGAGCGGCCCGCGCACTTGCGGATCGGCGAGCGCCTCGCGCCACGTGCGCCGTGTTGAGAAGAAGAATGCCGTCAACATCCCGCACACCCCGCCCGAGGCGCCAACCGCGGATGCGTTTGCATCATTCCAGTTGAGGACGAGGAATAGGATCGCGCCGCCAAGCACGGCCACAAAGTAAACGATAAGATAACGCACGGCGCCGAGCCGCAATGATGGCCAACGTGACGCGCCGAACAAGAAGAGCACATTGCCGCCGACGTGCCACCAGCCGAGGTGCAGGAACGAATGTCCGAACAACGGACCAAGCGCCTCCCACCAATGATCGAAATGGGAGGGGCTTTCTGCGTGAAAGCGCGCCGGGCTTAGCGCGAAAGTATAGTCAACAAATTCTTGCGTTGATGCGGGCGCAGCAAGGAAGGCCAGATACGCCGCCACAATCGAGCCGGTTAACAGCCAAACAACAATAGGCGTCTTCGGTCTTACGTCTTCGTACACATCTCATCTCCCGCGCCGTTACGGGACGCTTGAACCAATATGGCAACGCCAAATTCACCATACTAGCGGCGATTTCGCGTCAGAAGCGCTCGCGTGTGTGTGGCACGCCCATTGCTTTCTCGCTCTGCAGACGAATTTTTGCGGAGCACACAACGTGCGTACGTTCATTATCCTCGGCGCCCTCGCCTTCGCTAGCGCGGCCAACGCAGATCAAATTCCTGGCGGCGCTGGCGATTTCTCGCGCGGCTTCGGCATGGGCTACGAGTCGTTCGACACGCCAATCAACCCCGCCACGCGTGACGAAAACGGCAACCGCACCATCGTCAACGGCCGGATGGAAATTGAAGGCTCTCTCACCGGCGGCCTTCAAGACAGCTTCGCCAGCGGCATCGGCGCTTCGAGCGCCATCGGCAACCAACTCAACGTGATCACCCAGGGCAATTACAACACGGTGATCGTGGACTCTACCCAGATCAACAACGGCGACATCACCGCCGTCGTCGGAGACGAATAATGCGCGCGCTGAAAACCTTCGCTGTCCTCGCGGCCACGACCGCTCTCACCGCGTGCGTCACGCCGTTCTCCGGCAATGATGGCATGTACGCGCTGCCGATCGGCGACGCACCTGTCACCGCGAACCCGACTGCCTACACACCGGCTCTCGATTGCCTGCATAGCTACGCCACGAGCAACAACGTTGCTGCGCCGCGCATCGCTGTTGGCCGCATCCTCGATTACACCGGTTCTGTCTCAGAAGAAGGCGGGCGCCGCATCACGCAAGGCGCTTCGCTGATGGCGATGTCGGCCTTTAACAAAGCCGGCGCACGCTTAGTTGAACGCTTCGATACGTCGGTCACGGAACTGGAACTCCGTTACGCGAACAATCGCTTGATCGGCCAAGAAGGCGCCAACGCGAACGACGAGAACGTCCGCCGCATCTATGCCGGCCAAATGCCGGGCTCCGACTATTACTTCGTCGGCGGCATCACCGAACTCAACTACAACATCCGCTCGACCGGCATCGACGCCCAAGGCGGCCACACCGACGCACGCGACGGCGTCGGCAATGCCGGTGCGCGCCTCTACGTGATGAACATCGCGCTCGACTTCCGCCTCATCGACACCCGCACGCTCGAAGTTGTCGACGTGATTTCGTATCAAAAGCAGATTATCGGCCGCGAACTGCGCGCTGGCGTGTTCTCGTTCTTCGACAACACCATTGTCGACATCGCTGGCGGTGAACGCGCTCTTGAGCCCGTTCAACTGGCCGTCCGCGCCGGTGTTGAGCGCGCTGTCGTGGAAGTAATGAGCCGCTTCTACAACGTCAGCGACAGCGGCGTTTGCGCCACGGCGCTCCAGGCGTCGGGTGATCCGATGGGCCCTGGCACCACGCAAACCGCAGCGAACGTCAGCCCCGCAACCGCCGCGATCGAGCAATCGCGCGCCAATCCGGACAGCTGGAACGATCATCGCGACAACAACTTCACCGGTCTGCGCGGCCGCTCGTAAGAGCGCCGCAACGGAGCCCGCCAAATGCGCGCCGTTCTTTCTCTGCTCGTCACCACAGCGCTCGTGAGTGCGCCGGCTGCCTACGCGCAGTCGAACAACCAGTATCAAGGCGGCGACGCCACCGCCGTCACGGATGTCCAAGCTGGTTATGCCAATGACGCCGGCGCGACCGCCGTCGCCAGCGGCAACGCTGTGTCAACGACGCAGGAAGACAGCGACACCGACTTGACCAGCTCCCAACACATGGATGGCGAGACCACTGCGGAAGCCAACGCCACCGTGTGGACCGCGACGAACAATGTCGCCATTACCTCGGCGGCTGTCGGCAACGGTGGCACAGCTGTGATCAGTGGCGGCTCAAGCAACATCGAAGCTGAGCAACTCGGCCGCGGCAACGCCAACGCGACCACGACGCTGCGCAACGGGTACGCTTACAACGCAGCTGTCTCCTCCTCGGCCAGCAGCAACACTGCCGCTGTCTCGGCTCAGAACGCCGAAGTGCGCGTGCTGATGAACCAAGAGAGCACTGGTTCGGTGAATGCGTCGGCCGAGATGGACGCCGATTATGTCGAAGACCAAGCGGTTTCTGGCGTTATCGCGAGCGCCAACAATCTCAGCATCGGCGGTGAGACCTCCACGATCCTCAACGCCACGCGCCAAAACGCGACAGGCGAAAGCGTTACTGCACGCTCAGATCTCTACGTCGGCTTGGCCACGGATGCTTCGGGCAACGCGACCGCGAACGCCAACTCGACCACGATCGACAATCAATGGGGTTATGTGAACGCCGCGATCGAACAGAATGCGACATCACAGGTTCAAGCTGACTCTTACGTGACGCTTGGCAGCGACTTCACCGGCTTTGCTTCGGCTGGCGCGTACGGCGTCGGCAACCAGGCGACCGTTGCCAATGTTGGCTCGGACACAGTTCTGGATGTCACGCAGTCCAATGGCGGCGGCGTTTCTGCAAATGCGGCTCTCGCCGGTGACGGCGGCGGCATGGCGCTCGCCTCTTCCGCAGCTTACGGCAATAGCATCAGCGGTTCGGTGTGCAATGGTTGCGACGCCACCGGCAACGTGCCTGGACTTTACGCCTCAAGCACGCAAACCAACGATGGCAACGTCTATTCTTCGTCGACGATCCGCACCAACGGCGCGGGCATAGTCGGCGCGACGTCCACCGCTATCGGCAACGCCGCCACCTACTCGGCGCGCCCGCCGGGCGGCTGAGGCTTCAGCCCAATAGCGCCTAACTATTCGCCTTGGAAGTTCTGGTTCATCGCCTCGGCGGGCATCACGCCTTCGCAACAAGGCCCGCCGATCGGCCGCGCTGGCACGCCAGCAACGGTGCAACGCGGCGACACGTCTTCGAGCACGACCGAACCTGCTGCGATGCGCGCATCTTCGCCGACTTCAATGTTGCCAAGCACCTTCGCGCCGGCCCCGATCATCACGCCGCGACGTATCTTCGGATGCCGATCGCCGCCCTCTTTACCAGTGCCACCAAGCGTCACTGAGTGGAGCATCGAGACATCATCTTCGACGACCGCCGTCTCGCCGATAACGATGCCATGCGCGTGGTCGATGAACACGCCGGCGCCAATCCTCGCATTCGGGTGGATGTCGACGGCGAACAATTCAGAGACGCGGCTTTGTAGGTGATACGCGAGGATCTCGCGCTCCTGACGCCAAAGCCAATTGGCGATGCGATAGGACTGCAGCCCGCCGTATCCTTTAAAGTAGAGAAACGGCTGTAAGTACGTGCGGCACGCAGGATCGCGCTCACGCACGACGCGCATGTCGCGGGTCGCTTGCGCAACCAACTCGGGCTCCGACTGATACGCTTCGCGAATCACTTCGCGGAGCTGGAGCGCCGGCAAATCGCCAGCGCCCAGCTTCTGCGCTAAGTGATACGAGAGCGCGTCCTCAATCCGATCGTGGTGCAAAATCGACGCGTGCAGATACGACGCCAGCAACGGCTCTTCCGCCGCAGCTTGCATCGCCTCGACGCGCAGCTGCGCCCAGACACCGCCCGAAGCTTCAAACACGCGTGGCTCGGCCATCGCCTACTCTCCCTGCCGGAGCATCGCTGCAGTCAGCGCCGCCGGCAATTGTCCCGTCACCGCCATGTGGTGGGCGCGCAGCACCGCGGCAACCGTGAGGGAGTCGCGAATGTGACCGGCGGCAACTCGATCCAGCACCTTCAGAAAATGCGCTTTGCGGCGCTGCAGCACCTCAGTCGGGTCAGGATCGGCCTCGCCCGGGGACAAATCGGTCGCGATGAAGATCACAGCCTGCTCATCGGTCAGTGAGTTAGAGAGGTCCATTTCTAAGACCTGCACCCATTGCCGCGCACGCAGACCGGTCTCTTCTGCGAGTTCACGTTCCGCACATCCCCGCGCATCTTCGCCAGGTTCAGCGCCGCCTTCCGGTATTTCCCAAGAATATCGCGCGAGTGGAAACCGCCACTGGCCGACCAGATGGACGCAGCCTTCAGCATCGATCGGCAACACGCCCACGGCCAAGCGGCGCACACGTATCACACCGTAATAACCCTTCGCGCCGTCAGGGCGTATGACGTCATGTTCGTCGATCCGGAACCAATCGTTCTCGAACGCGTGCGCCATACCCTTGACGATCCAAGGATTGCCGCCTTCATCCCATGTATCACTCATCCTATCTGTCTAGCCTCGGGCGCGCGTCCGCGCCACGGAGAGAACATGCCCCTTCCGCTATCCGCCATTCCCTCTCAGCCGCACGAGAACGAGCCCGCTGACGCAGTGCATGAAAGCGCCGAGACGCTCGCCCTGCTGGCGCGCCGCCGGTCGTTGAAGCTGATGCATTTGCAGGCGCCAGCGCCGAGTGCTGAAGAACTTGATGCGCTGATCAATCTAGCTGCACGCGTGCCGGATCATGGCAAACTCGGGCCGTGGCGTTTCGTGATCATCGATGGCGAAGGCCGCACACGCGCAGGCGCGGCGCTTGAGCAGGTCATCAGAAACGATGAGGGCGTTGATGATGCGCGCCGCGAATTTGTGCGCGGCTGGTTCAACCGTGCGCCAGCATGCGTGATGGTTGTGTCGTCGCCGCGGCCTAGCCCGAAAGTGCCAGAGTGGGAGCAAGTGCTCTCTGCAGGCGCCGTATGCTTCAACCTGCTCCTGGCGGCGCATGCGCTTGGCTATGCTGGCAGTTGGCTGACCGAGTGGCCGACGTTTGACGAGCGCGCGCGCGTTGCGTTGGGCCTTGCCGCGGAAGAGCGCGTCGCTGGCTTTGTTTATCTCGGGACTGCCGCGCAGGGCGCAGCGGAGCGCGTGCGCGCTGATGTCAGCTCGCGGATTTCACGATTTTAGCGGCAGACTGCGAGGGCGAGGGCGCGCCGACATCGTTGCTGACTTCTGGGTTGCTGGCCTCTGGGCGATCTGCATCAACCCAGCAGCGCGCTACCGAACTCCAGCGCCGATCGCCGCCGAGCCACAGCACATATTGATCGGGCCGCTCGCCGATCCGCCGCTCCATCCAATCCAAGATTTCGTTGGTGATGCGGACGTCGGCTTCGGTGTCGTCGCGGTCCGGCGCGGGGATCACCGGGCTCCATTCCATGATGAGGTGGCGATCGCTGACGATGAACGGCACGCACGTCACGATCGGCGTTTGACTAAGTCGCGACAATCGCGCCGTGCCGAGCGCGAATGTTTGCGAGGCATAGCCAGCAAAGGGTCGCGTAAGCCCGCCGCCCTTCTCTGCGCCCCATGAAGCATCGGACGCGATAGCCACCGCGCCACCAGGCTCACGCAAGTGGTGCAACAAGCGCACTAGGAACGATTTGCCCGCGACTTCGGCGATATCGACATTGCCTTCCCGCATGGAGCGGATGCCGGCGATCATCTCGCGCATCTGCAAACGCACGCGCAGCCCGCGCGGTGTCTTTGCCTGCGTCATCGGCGCGATAACCGTCGCCAGCCGGTGCGGAAGAATCCAGGGCATATAAATGCACGACATCGCTTCACGCGAAAAATGCCCAGTCGCGATGATGAAAGATTGCTTGGGATCGTTCAGGAATGCGGGTGCGCCGCGCATGTCGACCGTCCACTCGCGTGAACGCTCCAAGCCCGAAGCCACGCGGGTCGCGTTCACGTGATCGCGGAAGGGGCGACCGAGCCAATCGGCGGCTATGTCGTTGATCCTCTGCCCGGGCAGCGCCGCGCGCATATCCTTGCGTGCACGCATACCGACTGGCGAGGCAGCGAGCATCGCTTGGACGGCGTCTGCGAGCCCATAGGCCCATGAGCGCGGCAAAATCAGCGTCGCGGTGCGCAAGATGATGAATAGCAGAGCGCGGAAAGCCTCGACGGCTTGCGTCAGGGCGACGCGGCGCATGCGCGCGCCGCTGGCCCAAACTGACCGCATTCCCGTAAGCATTGCTCTGGTCCGTCGTAACCGGGCTTACAAAGCAACGACCGCGCCATGCAGTCCGCGCGCGTTAAGCCTCTTGCGACGGCAAATCCCTTGCATAAGAGAATGCCGCCCGCCTGGCGGCGCGGTGCTTGGAGTTTACCGGTGGCCCTGAAGAGGATCGCGTTCGGCGTTGCGACGCTCTCGGCCGCGCGCGTGATCCAATTGGCGTCGAGCTTCGTCGCCATCCCCTTCTTGGCGCGTATGCTGACGCCAGTCGACTTCGGCTTGGCCGCACTCGCGCTCTCAATGGTGATGTTCTTCACGATGATCGGCGACGCAGGTCTTGGCCGATCGCTGGTGCGCGTGGATGCGAACGACACCGAGGCGTGGTCGAGTGCGTTCTGGGCGAGCGTGCTGCTGATGACGGCGCTCTCCGTCTTGTTCTTCCTCATTTCATGGCCGGCAGCGACCTTCTTCAACGAACCGCGCCTCGTCCCGATCATGATGGTGCTTTCTCTCGCGCCGCTACTGATGGGGATCGCAGAGATCCCTGCAGCATCTCTACTGCAGAAAGAGAAGTTTCAGTGGCTCGCGGGGGCGGAGTTCTCTGCCGCCATAGGCGGCGTCATCGTCGCGCTGGTCGTCGCGTTCAATGGCGGCGGCGCTTGGGCGCTGGTTTGGCAACATCTAACGCAGCGCATCGTCAAAGGCGTCGTCGTTCAACTTGCCAGCCAGCTCTATCCGCGCCCGGTGCTGAACTTCGAGAAGCTCAAAGAGCACATGCGCTTCATGGTCGATACTGCGGCGTGGTCGATGACAATGTTCGTCAATCGACAGGCGGACACTCTCGTTGTGGGGAAATTCTTCGGCGCGGCGACGCTCGGCCTCTACAACATCGCCGTTCGCATCATGCAGCTGCCGGTGAGCATTCTCGGCGGCTCGCTTCACAGCGCTGTCTACCCCCGCTTCGTGAAGCTCCGCGATGACAACAAAGCGCTGCGCGAATTGGTGTTGTTCACGACGATGGCGCAAGCGGTATTCGTTTTCCCGCCAATCGCTGCCGTCGCGGCTGCGAGCCACGCCTTCTTTACGCTGCTCCTATCGGAACGGTGGCAGGCCTCCGGCGAGATTTTCACGCTGCTCGCGGGCACTGCTGCAATCCAAACCATCGTCGCGATCAATGGCTCGCTGCTGCAGGCCATCGGCCGCACAGGCACGCGCCTGCGGTTGACCGTTGAGTACGCAATCCTGTGGACGATCTCAGCGCTCGTCACCGCGCCATTCGGCATCCACGCGGTGGCGCTGGGATGTACGGTGACTTCGCTGCTCTATCTGCCGCGCCTGCTGCACCTCTATCTGCGTCCGATCGAATGTTCGCCGATGGATTTCATGCGCGTGCTTGCGGCGCCGACATTCGCCGCGGTGGTGCTGTTCATCGGCCATCGCCTGCTAATGAGCGTGATTGAAGTTGGGCTTTGGACCGAGATCGGGATCGTCATTCTGGAAACGATCGTCGCTTATGCAGCGCTCGTGCTCTTCCAGCGCCGCGAGATCATGGGGCAGATTAAGAGCGTTCGGGCACTACTCTCGCCGAGCGCGGCCTAGCCGCGCGAACGATACGTCGCCACGCCTTGATCCGGCAGCCACAAACCGTCGGGCGCGGCGCCAGTCTGCCAGAACACATCGATCGGCATGCCGCCGCGTGGATTCCAATAGCCGCCGATGCGCAACCACAACGGATCAATCGCTTCGACCACGCGCTTCGCAACACCGACGGTGCAATCTTCGTGAAAGGCGCCGTGGTTGCGGAAGCTCTGCAAGAAGAGCTTCAAGCTCTTCGATTCAACGATCCAATCCTTCGGCGCGTAGTCGAGCACTAACACGCCGAAATCAGGCTGCCCGGTGACGGGGCAAATGGATGTGAATTCCGGCGCTGTGAAACGCGCAAGATAAAGCGTGCCCACGTGCGGGTTCGGCGCACGATCAAGCTGGGCTTGATCAGGACTCGCAGGAATTGCCGCTGCGTGACCGAGTTGTGTAAATTCGCTCATACGCACGGCCTAACCCGCATGGGGCTGGCGCGACAAGTCCGCGACTGACCGGACGGTCATCTTTGGCTGACGTAACGGCGCGTTTTGCATGCAACACCGCCTCAAGTTCGTGTTTCGCCCGAATTGACGCCAAGGGCCGCAAAACGCGCCGCCAAATTAGGCGACATGCGCCTGCTCAGCGCGACTTGCGCTCAACTCACTTTGCCGACGCGCACCCCTCTTCAAGCATGAAGCAGACCTCACGGCCTCCGTGAGTCTTGGAGCAAGCGGGGAAGCAAATGAAGAAGAGTGCAAAGCTGTTGGGCGCGGCGGCCGTTGCGGTCGGCGCTATGTTTGCTGGCAGTGCGCCAGCGCAAGCAGACACGGACGTATCGTTCAATGTGGGACTTGCCACGGACTATCTGTTTCGCGGCATCGACCAGACCGGATATTACGATGAAGGCCAAGCGTTCGGCGGCGGCGATGCAACCAGCGGCGCCTTCTATGCTGGCGCATGGGTCAGCAACACCGGCACAAACCCGGCGCAATTTATCGAATATGATCTTTACGCGGGTTGGAAGCCGGTGGTCGGACCGGTGACGTTTGATCTTGGTCTCATCTATTACGGCTACACGGATAGCGATCTCGGCGGCAACGAATCCGATCTCAGCACCTACGAACTGAAAGCCGGCGCCTCGTTCGCGGCGTCGGGCGTAACGTGGGGCGGCGCGGTCTATTGGACGCCGAACTTCAGCGGCGATTTCGACGGGTCCGACGACAACAGCGGCTTCTATTATGAAGTGAACGCCGCCTACACGTTCGAAAATTCCGCGACGTTGAGTGGCGCAATCGGCGCCGTCGATGTCGATGACTACGCCATCGACGGCTACACGACCTGGAATGTCGGGGTCAGCTATCCGATCACGGAGCATCTCTCGATCGATGGGCGCTATGTAGACACGGACGACGATGCGTTCTTCTACGGCTTTGCAGGGGATCGCCTCGTCGGAACGCTAAAGGTCACGTTCTAAAACAAAGAGATCACCACCCGTTCGTGAGACGGCGTCGCCTCCGCGCGGCGCCGTTTTGCGTGTGGCGGCAACGCCACACCGTGCCCCGCAGATCCGATTCTATCTGAACTCGTCACACTGCTTAACCAGACGTTTACGTTACCAGGTGATTTTCCACGCTAACGCGGGACAAGCCTCGCGGCATTTAGGGGAAGTGATCATGAAGAAGATCCTTGGTCTCGCCGTCCTTGCGACGGTGGCGACTGCTGGCGTTGCAAGCGCCGAAGGCACCGTTACCGCGAACGTTCAATTGACCAGCGACTATGTCTTCCGCGGCATCTCGCTTTCGGACAACGGCCCCGCCCTTCAAGGCGGCGTCGATTACGTTGCTGACGCCTGGTATGCGGGCGTTTGGGGCTCCAACGTCACCGAAGGCCTTGAACTCGACGTGTATGCTGGCGTCACACCGACCACCGGCCCGGTTGACTGGGACCTCGGCGTCATCGGCTACTTCTATCCGGGCGCTGACGACGACGGCGCAGAGTTCGACTATTACGAGCTCAAAGTCGGCGCGAGCCACGACTTCACCGAGCAGTTCACCGCCGGCGCGGCCGTCTACTACGCCCCGGAAAATTACGGCGACACTGGCGACGCGACCTACTGGGAAGTGAATGCGTCGTACGAGATCACCGACGCAATCGCGATCAACGGCGCCTACGGCAATCAAAACGTCGAAGAGCCTGCCGGTCCGGGCACGGAAGACGATTACAACACGTGGAACGTCGGTGTGGGCTGGGCCATGCACGGCTTCCAGGTCGATCTGCGCTACCACGACACCGACATCGACGAAGGCACGAATATCGCCAACTACGCTTACGGCGACTCCAGCCACGACAGCGCGTTCGTGATCACGATTGGTCGCGAACTCTAGTCACCTCATCACGATGTGAGGCAACGGCCGCTCTACGGAGCGGCCGTTTTCCTTTGTAAACCGAGATAAAGCGCACACGCGGCAATCCAGCTCAACATGCTGGCCTCAAGCACGCGCTGATAAAGGCCGACCTCTGGCGCGGTGGGATCGGCGATCCCGCTAAGCCCAACAAGCGCGCCGGCAGCGGCCACAAAGCTCAGCACGCAGAGCCACATCGCCCCTGGCCACTTCCAAGCAGCGAGCCCCAACAAGAGCAATGTCAGCGGCGCGAACAGATAGCCGGACAGACCGACCAGTTCATGCATGACTTGCGAGAGGCTCGGGTTGTCCGGCCGACAACCAAAGTCACATCGGAAGAAGGCCGACCCTACGTACCCTATCGAAAACAGAAACACGCCGATGAAACCGAGCGTCGCAAGCACAGAGCGTGGCGCGGCCATCCATCCAAAGCCGGCGAAGGCGCAAGTCAGCACGCCAATTGGAAAGAAGCCCAACCAGCTGACGTGCCAGCCATACGGCGCACCGTTAGCGCCCAGTTCGGAAATGTATTGCGCGACGTGGTCGTACCCCTCCCACGAGGCGCCGCCGATAACGACCATAGCGACGAGCCAGATGACACCCAGCAGACCGGTGATTAGCGCAAGCTTGCCGCTCATGCGGGCCACTTCGGTGCCCGGCTGACCATACCTGGCGTCTTGCGACCGAGCACGCCGCCGATGAACTGCGCACCCTCGATGGCGCGGTCGAGATTGACGCCAGTGTCAAAGCCCATGCGGTCGAACATGTAGAGCAAGTCCTCCGTCGGCACGTTGCCGGCGGCGCCAGGCGCAAACGGGCAGCCGCCAATGCCGGCGAGTGACCCATCGAGCACACGTACTCCCTCTTCGACCGCGGCCACGGCGTTCGCCAGCGCGGTGTTGCGTGTATTATGAAAGTGCGCGCGCAACTGAATATGCGAAGGTGTCACTGACTTCACAGCGCGGACCCGCTCGCGCACGTCGCGTGGCGAACCCACGCCGATCGTATCCGCGATCGCGAGTTCGAAGATGCTCTCAGCAACACAACGCCCAGCTACCTCCGCGACGCGGCTCACCGGCACTTCGCCGTCGAACGGGCAGCCGAATGCCGTCGAAATGGTCGCCGACAGACGCGCGCCGCCCGCCTTCGCGGCCGCGGCGACTTCTGGCCAAACTTTGAACGTCTCCGCAACCGTGCCGCCATTGTTGCGGATCGAGAAGCCATCGGAGGCGCAGAAGACGTAGTTGATCTCTTTCGCGCCGGCCGCAATCGCGCGCTCGACGCCGCGAAGGTTCAGCGCAAGCGCTATGAAGGTAGCGTCATCGCGCTTTGGCACACCGGCGAACACGGCGTCGCCGTCAGCCATCTGCGGCACCTTCTTCGGATTGACGAAGCTCCCCGCCTCCAATCGGCGGAACCCAGCAGCCAGAATGTGATCAATCAAAGCGAGCTTGTTTTCGGTCGAGACGATATCCGGCTCGTTCTGCAGCCCGTCGCGCGGGCTGACCTCTACCAGCTCAAGCTTTTCCTTTGTCACGTTTGTCTCCGAACGCGGGCAGCGCCCAGCCATAATGTATGGCGCCGGCGCGCAATCCAAAACCCGCGACCGCGCCCGTAACCCCGGCCCAAAGCGGCGGAACCCCAGCGAATATCAGCGCCACGAAGCCAGATGCGGACAAAAGCGCGGCCGAGATAGTGATCTCGCGCTTCAGAAGCGCCGAAGGTTGTTCCGCGAGCACGTCGCGGATGACGCCGCCAAAGCACGCCGTCAGCACGCCCATGGCAATCGCCACGAAGGGGCCGACGCCGAAGGAGATGGCCTTCGCGGCGCCGATCACTGCGTAGACGGCGAGCCCCAGCGCATCGAGCCAGATCAAAGTCTTGGCGCGCTCCAAGTGCGGCGCGGCAAACCAAACAGCGATTGCCGCGAGCAGACCGATGCCCAGATACGTTGCGTTGCCGATCCAGAAGACCGGCGCATCGATGAGCAAATCACGCAACGTTCCGCCGCCGATGCCGGTGACAACGGCGAAAAACCAGAACGTGACAATGTCTTGCTTGTCGCGAGCGGCCGCGAGCGCGCCCGTTAGCGCGAAGACGGTAACGCCCGCATAATCGAGCGCGGGCGGTAAAACGATGAGCGACTCAGAGCCAAACACGCCGCACCCTGCCGCGTTTGCGCTGAATCAGTCCACCCTAGTGGCGCCATACATGGAGGCGCCGACATGTTTTTCTCAGAGACGCTTGGTCCTGCCATCACCCGTCGCGCAGGCGCGGCGTTGTTCGAGCACGTGCAGGTCAAATTTGGTGGGCGCAAATCAGCGTCAGCCGAAGAGCTGCGCGCCATCGTCACGGAATTCATAGTCAACCATCGCATGCTGCTGAAACCCGACGCGGCAATACAATGGCTCGCCGCGAATGGCTGCTTGGCGCAGCAAGACGCGAGGACGTTCCGGCTGGCCGCTTAAGCCTTGCCAATGCCGACACGCGCCCGATAGTAGCGCGATGAAAGCTCAAGCAATGACGGCATTCGGCGAACCGCTGAAGCCGATGGATCTAACACCGCAAAAGCCCGGTCCGGGCGAAGCGCTGGTGCGCGTCACGCGCGCAGGTCTCTGCCACTCTGATCTCCATATCCACGATGGCTATTTCGACTTTGGCGACGTCCGCCAACCCGTCGCCGTGAATATGCCGGCTGTGTTGGGCCACGAGATCGAAGGCGAAGTCGCTGAACTCGGCGACAACGCGAGCGACCCTGCTGTCGGCACGCGCGTCGCGGTCTATCCATGGCTCGGCTGCAATGCGTGCGACACGTGCCGCGCAGGCGATCAACAGCTTTGCATCGCGCTGCCACGCCGCGCGCTCGGCGTCGCGCAATGGGGCGGCATGGCCGAATACGTGCACGTGCCGTTTGCTGACGCGCTTATCCCGATCGGCGATCTCGCGCCAGGCCTTGGCGCACTCGCGATGTGCTCGGGGCTGACTGCCTACTCCGCGCTGCGCAAGATCGGCACGCCGCCTCCCGAACAGCCTGTGGTGCTCCTCGGCATGGGCGGCGTCGGCTTGATGGCGATGGCGTTGGCAAAGAGTGTGTTGCCGAACCCAATCATCGCCGTCGACATCGACACCACTAAGCGCGAGGCCGCGTTAAAGTACGGCGCAGTCGATGCGATTGAGCCTTCCTCTGATGGCTGGAAGGAAGTTGCCGGGCGTCGCGGTGCGGCAGCGGCAGTCATCGATTTCGTTGGCGCGCCAGCGACATTCGGTTTCGGCACGGCAGCCGTGCGACGGGGCGGCAAGTACATCATCGTCGGTCTCTTTGGTGGTAAAGCTTCGCTACCGCTTGCCTCACTCCCACTGAAGCCGTTCTCTATCATCGGTTCCTATGTCGGCCGACTGGACGAAGCCCGCGAACTCATAACGCTTTTGCGCAATGGCGCGGCGCCCGCCCCGCCGATGCACGAGCGCCCGCTTGACCAAGCGAACAGCGCCATCGACGACTTACGCGCGGGGAAAGTTCTCGGACGCGTGCTCCTGAAACCGTGAGCGCTGGACTAAGCCGGGCAAACTGAGACATACCCCGGCACGTGCGAGCGTGGCGAAATTGGTAGACGCACCGGACTTAAAATCCGTTCGCCGCAAGGCGGTGCGGGTTCAAGTCCCGCCGCTCGCACCATTCCTCAGGCCGCCGCGAGGCGTGCTTCGATCAAAGCAAGCCGTTGCGGCGACGCCTTTGCCTCGCCGACCGGCGGCACTATCAAAGTAGATTCCTGCGTGATCTCCGCTTCGGCCAATCGGCTAAGCGGCAACGTCTGCACCTGCGGCTCACCAATCGGCAGCGTGGCCGCGCCGTACACTTTGACCTGATGGTCGGCTGGATAGTCCTCCATCAGGACTTCCGCGAGCAACGCTATGCGGCGCGGATCGGACTCGAACACGCGCAACGTCCGATCTCCGACTAGCGCAATCTGCCAAAGAATGAGCACCGCGGTGGGATCGAATTTGCGAGCGTTGATGACGAAGTCCGTCGCCTCAAAACTCTGACAACCCAGCCAACCTGGATCGAAACCGAGATCCGCAAAGATGCAAGCGTCGGCGGATACTGCGGGCAGCATCTCCGCTTCGAACCCTTCCTCGCGCGCGCGCCGCACACTTTCATGCGACGGGTACACATAGACGCCCGGGTGTCCGTAGAAGGCCGCGCACACACGCTTCCCCGCCCTCACGGCTCCAAGAATGGTCTCGATCATGCTCTCATATGTATCACTGCGCGCGCGATCACGGCCGTAGAGGTGCTGAAGCGAGACTACGTTTTGATTGAGCGACAGCAGGAAACTTTGCGCGAGCCGATCGCCGACGACCTCAAATACAATATCGGCTGACTCAATATGATAGCGCGCTTCGATCGTGCACTGGTTTGCGATTTTGATGCCCGTCCCGACCACCACTAAGCTTCCACGCGCCATATCTCACACCTCACAGCTTCAACGTGTCCATTTCCGCTTCTTCGATCAGCTCGTTGAGCAAATCCTGCACCGTGATTGGCGCGAAATTCGCAATTTCGCCGCCAGCAAGTTGCGCCATCAAGGCATCGTAATCCGCCTGCATGTCGCCTAGATCGCCCCCGGCCAGCGCGCTGACGAGCCGCCGCGCGCCAGCAATGTTGTCCGCCGCCAACTCCACCTGCGCCAATTCCAGTAGTCCGCGGGAGAGACACGGCTGCATTCCAAGTGTCATGCTGAGGCGTACGCCGCGCAACAAACTCTGCCGCGCAGCCGCCATATCTCCAATCAAGCGCTGGTCGTTTCCCACTTCGATCAGCGCATGGACGCACGTGCGTTGATCGCCGCCGTCGCGCGCGAGATCGTACGCTTGCTGATGATGGGCCAATGCAGCCGGCCGATCGCCGCGTAATGCAAACAACGTCCCAAGACGGCGATGAAGCATGGAGCGAAACTGGGGATGGGGCGCCGCGTCTTCGAGGCGCAGGCTCATCTCATAATTGTCGCGCGCATCGTCCAGCCGCTCTTCGAGCGCCGCCAGATCGCCCGCGTAGACGTGCGAGGCCATCATGCCGAACGTGTCGCCAATCTGGCGCGCGAGCCGGAACCCACGCCGAATTTGCAGCCGCGCGCTATCAATCCGAGCGAACAAAAGATGGAGCGCGCTTGACGAGATGCTCGCGTAACAACAACCGCGCAAATCGCCGACGCTTTCGCGCAAATCGAAGGCGGCAGCGTAGAGCGCATCACTCGCTTCGAAATCGCCCCTCATGTGAGCGAGATTGGCCAGCGCGTGACTGGCGTGCGCGCGTGCGAGCACAACCTCGCTCGGCACGGTCAGCACACTCGATGCAGCGACGCTGGCGCCTTCCGCATCACCCTGATGCACAAGAAAGTTTGCGCGGATGCCCGCGAAATGACTTTTAAGCGATGGATCTGCGATGTCGGCGCTAAAAATCTCGACGGCTTCGCGCATCATCGAACGGGTATACAGGAAGTAGCACAGCGGTTCGACGACGCCCTGCAACAAAGCATTGGCCTGGGTTTCCGCCGCATAAAACCACGCCGCCCGGATTTCGAGGAAGCCCAGGCGCAACTGCTCCAACGCCGCGCCGCGCGTCGGCACCGCGGCGCTTTGCATGCAGTCACGGACCGCTTCCAAGTAATAGGTGGCGTGCCGTGCGCGAGTCGACGCCTCCTCGGTCGCATTCTCTCCGAGGCGCTCCTTTGCGAATTCGCGCACCATCACATGCATAGCGAAGCGGCCATGCGAAGCGCGCACCAAAAGACCTTTGCGTTCGAGCCCCGAAAATGTTTCCAGATCTACTTCGGAGATATTCGAGGCCGCCGCGAGATCAAACGCCTTTACGAAAACCGAGAGGCGAGCGAGCGCCGTCTGCTGCACGGGAGTCATCAAACGCCAGACACCCTCGAAAACACCGCGCAGGCTTTGGCGCTGTTCGCCATCGCTTGCTGGCGCCAAGAATGTGATGCTTTGCTGAATCCGCTCGAGGATTTCCTCCAACGACAAGACCGGTGTCCATTGCGCGGTTAGACGCAACGCCAGCGGCGAGCCGTCCACCAATGCACTGATCTTTCGAAAGATTGCCCGCTGCGCCTTTGATACAGCGAAGTCCGGAGCCTTCTGACGAGCTTCGTGCACAAACAGCTCAAGCGCCGGAGAGTCGCTCCCCCCAGATGATGCAAGCCCTTCCACGTGCAGGAGCGTCTCGCCTGCAAAACCCAGAGGCTCGCGGCTCGTCACCAACACTGAAAGCCAGGCGCATTGCACGACCCACGCGCCGATGAACTCCGCCTGACTCGCAATCGTCTCGGCGTTGTCGAGCACGAGCAGCATTTGCTTGTCGCGGAGATAGTCGACGATCTGTTCATCGACACCGCGAGCGGCGTTCAGCCTCAGGCCAAGAGCGGACGCAACGATCGCGGCGGCCTCTGCCTCATTCGCGACGGTTTCTAACGATGCAAAACAAACCGGCCGGCTCGACGCAACTTCCGCCCCGACGCGCAACGCCAGTCGCGTCTTACCGTTTCCACCTGGCCCCACGAGAGTCAGCAACCGCGACTGCGTCAGCTTCGATAGGATTTCGCCAAGTTCTCGCGTGCGTCCGAAGATTGGACCTGCGAGCGCTTCCGGTCCGCCGCCCTCGAACAACAAGGAGCGCAACGGTGGAAACTCCGTCCGCTTGAGTTTTGGGTGGACCAGCGAGGCAAGTCGCAGCGGCTCTCTCACGCCTTTGAACCGGCTGAGACCGAGGTCCAACAGTTCCGCGTCCCGCGGCGCAGGAAAACCTGCAACCGCCTCGTCGCTCACGACGATCTGACCGCCCCAACCGCTCGACATGATGCGTCCGCCACGATTGGCGACGGCGCGATCGACCTGCCCCACACCATCGTCTTCGCAAGCATGCACGCCGATACGCAAATCGAGGCCACCGACCGCGGTCCAATCTTGGCGCTGCATTGTCAGTTGCATCTCAAGTGCGCACTGCAAGGGATTGCCCGACCTAAACGTTGCGAAGACGCCATCGCCGGACCGGTCCTGGATGACGCCACCGTGGCGCGCAATGAGCTCATCAGTGAGAGCGTCCAACCGCGCGATTGCGATTTGCATTTGCGCCGGCGCCTTCTCCCAGCGCTCGGTGCTGCCTTCGATATCGGCGAAGAGATACCCAACCGGCGGCCCTGATGTTCCCATCGCGATCTCCCACGAGAGGGAGCCGCCGGAGGGCCAGTCGCCTACTCGCTCTTGGAACTTCTGGTCAGTCCAAGCAGAAAGCATAGCGGCTGTTCGCCGGTCAGCAATTTCTTGATCTCGGACGCGCTTGCGGAAGCAACCGCAGCGGCATCCGCCCCGGTTAGGCCAAATGCCCGCATGACGCTCATCTTGTCCTTCGCGTAGCTACGCTGCAGCCCCATGTCCTGCGACAGGGCGTTGAACATGGCGATCGTTGCTGTCGTCATTTGCAATTACTCCTTTTTCATCGACCTCGAACTGAAAGTCAGGATCTGAGATCCAGCTCGGCCGCATGAGACCAAGCCGTTCGAGGGTTCGCTCTGCTGAGTTGATTGCGCCTTCGACCCAGCCGTTACGCTGGGAGTACGCCTCGCCACAGATGTAGAGGTCGAGGCCGGGATTCGGCTGGCGCATAAACGGCCGAATGTCCCAACTCTTGTAGTGCGGCGCCCACGCGTGCCAGGCGCCGCCAAAGGGATCGCTGCCCCAATCAAAATAGAGCGCGCCGGTCGGCAACTGCGCGGTTTCGTGACCGCGCAATATGCTCAACTGCGGTTGAAGCGAACCGATGAGCGCGTCTGAAGCCTTCAAGGCGCTGACGTCTTCTGCATTGAGCGCAGAGGATGGAAACGAGGAACGATCGCCGGCAAGCGGCGGCCAGAACGACGCCGAAATATCATCCGCGTACGCGGCCATCAGTATCGCAGGCTGATCCACTTCGGCCTGCCCAAAGCTATAGCATTGCTGCATCGGCAGATCGGTGTAGCGCGCAGCGATACGGCTCGGCGTGGCTGCGTCACTGCCCCACCACGCACGATCGTAAGCAAAGAAGACTTTGCACGAGCGCATCGGCCGCACGGCGCCATCGCGTATCCGCTCAAACGCGCCGTTAGTGAGCGCCGCATCGAACGCTAGTGATTGCAGCGCACGCTGCGGCAGCGCCAAAATGACTTGTCGAGCCTGCAATTTAGCTTCGGCGCCGTCCGCGTCGACAAACGTCAGCGAAAATTCATCGCCTCGGCGCGCGACACAGCGCAGGCGTTGGTTTGTATGTATCGCTGCGCCTGCGCATTCGGCGCGTCGTTTCAGTTCGAGCGGTAGACTTTGGTAGCCATCGATGAGGCGAAACCCTTGCCCATCGCCGAGCTCATGAAGAAGGCTCCAGACGCCGTCGAAGGCATTTACCGAACGAATAAGCGACGCTGAGCCGAGTGTAGCCGCGAGAAGCGCGTATGCTTCAGTGCTGATAACATCGCTGAGCACATTCCAGAGCGCATACTCGTGGAGAGGACGCCCGCGATGACGGACACCACGCAAAAAAGCGAAGGTCTGTTGCGCTGAGTACGGCGCGCGATTGATCGGCCATTGCTGCGTCGAACCAGGCGCCAGTCTTTCTAGAGCATGGGCCAGGAGCGCCGCTGGTCCGCTCTTGCGCTCATCATCAGGCAGCGCGAACGGCAACGTGGGCGATTTGAAATCACCGTCCTGAAAGAAGCGGCCGCGCGCGAACTGTCCATCGCGCACAAATTGAACGGGCTCGGCAACGAGGCCGAGATGGCGCACAAGTTCGCACACGCTGCGCTGGTTCTCGCGGAAAAACATGCCGCCGATTTCGGCGAGCCCGCCCCCGCGCAAAGGCACGGACCAGAGCCGGCCGCCAATGCGGCCACTGCCCTCGAACAGCGCAACGCTCCGGCCATCGCGGCCGGCGAGCCGATAGGCGCAATAGCACCCAGCAACGCCTCCGCCGATGACCGCGACATCCAGCAAAACGACTGCTCCCGCTTAACGGGAACTTCCGTACCACTAAACCTTAACGTGTTCTAGGCCTATACTGCAACTTTAAGATGTTGTTCGTGCCGGCCGTCTGAACGGTGCGGAGCGGCTTAGCCGGGCTGCGGCTTCGGCTTGGCTGGAGACATTCAGACGCTCGAACATCCGCTTGGTTTGTGAGCGCACCGTCTCAATTGAGACGCCGCGCTCGGTGGCGATGTCGTTGATCCGGCGGCCTGAAACCAAGCCTTCGGCGATAATGAGTTCGCACTCCGTGAGGTCGAACATAGCGCGCCAGATATCAGAGCCTGGTGAGGGTTCTTCGTCGGGATCTGCGATCATGAGAAGACAATGCTCCAAAGCCCGCGCTCCACCGCGCGGCGCGACCAGTCTCACGACGTAGGGCTGCGCACCTTTGGCCCGTTGGACCTTTAAGAGCGCCACGTTCAGTTCGCCGTCCAAAGCTCGAGCGACCGCCGTCACAAGGGCCGCTTGATCGCTGGGATCGCGGCAAACCAATTTATCCTGGCTCGCGGTCATGCCATCACCACGCGCAAGCAATGCGCCAAATGCTTCGTTGCGTTCGGCGATGCGAACCTGGCGATCGACGATCACGGTGCCGAACGGCAGCTGATCAAAGGCGGCGGTTTTCAAATCCGATGTCGCACGGACATGACCAAGCCGCGCCCGCGTGGCCACGGCGATTGACGCGACCAGCGCGGTCTCGCGCATCAACACCGGATCAACGGGCGCGTCCGACAACGTGAAGTAGCCAAGCTCGCCTGGCGTTTCCCCATCCAGCCAGACGTGCGTCCAACTCAGCTGACCAAGCCTTGTTTGAGCACATGAGAAGACTTCAGTGCTGCTCTGCGACGTGAGGTCGCCACAGAACCGGGCAAATTCCGCGGTTCCTTGCAAACCCAATCGGACAGGCGTGCTCTCCCCCACTCCCATCCACGTGATCAAAGCGGAGCCCGCGTCCAGCGCGCGCGCGCTCTCGCGCAGCGGCCGCAGCCAGTCGCCGTCCTGAACAGCTTGCATCCAGCCATCCAGTCCCAGTCTTCCGGCGTAAGAACTGCGCATGTCACCTCCGCCGTATATCTCGGCGAAGGCAGCCCGACGCCGCCATGTGAAATTTCGCACACTGCGGGGGCTATGTGGCGCCGCAGCAGAAAGTGCGCGAGAAGTACCCCGATGGACGAGGCACTCACCCCCGAGCAAGAGCGCGACGGCCTGCGTGGCGTTCGGATTCTTGCCAGCGTGAAGGACACCGACCTCGATATCCTGGCGCAAACACTCGTCTGGCGGCGGGTGCGAGCCGGCGATGAAGTGGTTTCGCATCTCGATCGGGGCACTCAGGTGTTCTTCGCTGTCGACGGCGCGTTCAGCGCCAAGCTGCAGACTGCATTCGGTCGTCAGGTCGCTATCCGACAGCTGCCCGCTGGCAGCCATTTTGGAGAGATCGCCGCCATCACCGACACGCCGCGCTCGCTGAGCATCGTGGCAGAGGCGGACGGCTTGCTTGCTGAATGTCCCGCCGAGGCATTTTTGAGCTTGATGGCTCGTGACGGCGTTTTCGCCACCGCTGTCGCCGCACACCTTGCGCGCAACGTCGTTCAGTTGACCGATCGCGTGTTTGAGTTGGCTGCGCTTGAGACGCGGTTTCGCGTCTATGCGGAACTGCTTCGGTTGGCGGCAACCGGCGAGCCAATAGAACAAGGGATCCTCATCCGCGACGCGCCGACGCACGAGGCAATTGCCGCAGCCATCGGCGCACAACGCGAGGCCGTAAACCGCGAACTGCGCGTGCTCGCCAGCGCTGGTTTGATTGAGCAAGGCCGCCGCGAACTGGTGATCCTTGATGTGGAGCAATTGCGCGATGAATTGCGCCGGCGCGCGGGCACCACAACCTCAGATGCGGTCGATTGGCGCCTTTGACGTAACGTCGTCACCCAAATGCGTGAAACGCCCATCCTGAGTTTATCCCAAGGTGGCTTGGGGCTGCGGGAATGTGCGGCGGTGTCGACCCAGTTCTCGCCGCCGCACGGACCGCGCCCACCCCTTCGTGACCTATGCGGCGACGCTTTTGGCGTCGCCGCAACCTTGTGGCGAGCGGACCTTTGCCCGGACCGTGAGCGGCGATAAGAAGCTCATGTGAGCGGCCACCCACTCGACAACCCCATTTGGAACGCCCTTGGCTCGCGGTTGGCGCGGTTTGGCGAAGGCGACGCGAGCGCCCGGCGGTTCATGCCTGACGTTAGTCCGTTCGCCGCCGCGATCGACCCATCGCCAGCGGCCGTGACGGCCCTCGGCGCCCTCGCGCCCGAAGCTGGCGACATATCGCTTCTACAGGTCGCCCCACCCGCGCCGCCGGCCGGAGTCACCGTCACCATGAGCGCGCTCGGGGTTCAGATGATCGCGGCCGCTATAACGCGAAACGAGAAGAACTTCCCGATCGAGCACCTGGGCGATGCCGAGGCCGCCGAGATGCTGGCGCTGGCGACGCTCACACGTCCTGGCCCATTCCGCACGCGCACGCATGCGCTGGGCCGCTTCGTTGGCATTCGCGACAACGGCATGCTCGTTGCGATGGCGGGTGAGCGCTTGCAAACCGACGAATTCATCGAGATCAGCGCGGTCTGCACGCACCCCGACTATCGCGGCCGCGGGTACGGCGCAGCGCTGATGCGCACAGTTGGCGCGCGCATTATCGCCGATGGAGCGACGCCTTTCCTCCATAGCTATGCAGACAACACAACTGCGATCGCGCTCTACAAGAGCTTGGGCTTCGAAACCCGCTGTGAAGTCATCCACGCAGTATGGGCGCGCAGCTGATGGCTTGGCTGCGCGCATTCTGGCGCCACACCCCGCTTATGCTCGGGCTCGCGATTGGTATCGGCCTCTACGTCGTCCTCACATTCGGGCACAGCTTCTCCGACTTAACGCGCATGCTCATCGCGTGGGACGCGGCGATCGCGAGCTACCTCGTCGCGATTTGGTGGCAGACCCGCAGCATCACGCCCCAACACATGATCAAGCACGCTGCCGAAGTGGATGAAGGCCGGTTCTTCGTGCTCTTCGTTTCCATCGCCGGCGTTCTCGCCAGCCTAACTGCAATCGTCCTGGAGCTTCAGTCCAAACTTGAACCAGGTATGACCAAGAACGCGCATGTCGCGTTCGTGTTCGCTACTGTCGCGCTCTCCTGGCTGTTTGTGCACACGAGCTTTGCCAAACACTATGCGCACGAATTTTACGGGCCGGCAGACGGTGCCGGCATTCGCAAAGGTCTCATCTTTCCCGGATGCGACGATCCGGACTTCGCGGATTTCTTCCACTTCGCCATCGTCATAGGCGTCGCGTCACAAACGGGAGACATCCAGATTTCCGGCAGAGCCATTCGCCGTATCGTCACATTGCACGGCGTGTTGGCATTCTTGTTCAACACAGTGATCCTGGCGTTGACCATTAATCTCGCCGCCAGTCTCTTCGGCTAGTTGCGAGTCATTTGCGCCGATTTTCTCTTTTCGCCCGGCTGGCGCTTCCCATAGCGACGGAAATCGAAGGCGTGCGCTAGCTTCAAATCCGCAAGTGCTGCGTCAGCGCGAGATTGAGCGCTGGAACGGCCAATGCCCGCTCGACAGCCAAACGTGCGTGATCGGCGGCAACGCTCTGGTCAACACCAACTAAGCCGCGTCGCCGACCTCTTCCGGCTCTACTCCGCGCGAGCGGATCAGGGCCGAGAGGTCGGCGATAGCCTTTTCGAGCGCCTCTGGATCGGCGGACCGCGCCACGAGATGAACGCCGAAGCCTTCAGGGGTAAACCAAGGATATGAGCCGAACGAAACCACGCCGTTCGTCGCTTCCTCCAACGCACCCAGACCATCGGCGATATCGCCTTCCGGCACGCCCTTCGCGCGCATCGTCCGCGAGCGGACAACGGCGCCGCCTTCGATGCGATGACCAATGTCCTGCAACATTCCACGCGTGATCGACGGCACGCCCGCCATCACGAAGACGTTGCCGAGCTGGAATCCCGGCGCCTTCGAAACCGGGTTATCAATCAACGATGCGCCATCGGGAATGCGCGCCATGCGCAGCCGTGATTCATTGAGGCTCGTTCGGCCCTTATAGTGCGCTTCCAAAATCGCGCGCGCATCATCTCGGACATCGATGCCAACACCGAAGGCGGCAGCTACCGCGTCTGCAGTCTTATCGTCATGCGTCGGGCCGATGCCACCAGTGGTGAAGACGTAGTCGTAGGTTGCGCGCAGCGCATTCACGGCGGCGATGATTTCTTCCGGCACGTCCGCGACGACACGCGCCTCCGCGACTTGCACGCCCAATGGGGCGAGATACTTGGCGATCGCTTGCAAATTCACATCTTGTGTGCGCCCGGAGAGAAGCTCGTCCCCGATCAACAAAACGGCGGCTTTGACTTGGCGTTGCGTCATGCGCGCATACTAGCACAAAGCTGCGGAGATTTCCGATGAGCGAACCAGATTACGTTCAGCAATTGACGGAACGACAACAGGGCTTCTTGCCCGGGCTGCTCGGTCTTGAATGGCTCGAAGCGCGCCCGGGCTTCATCAAGGGCCGCTTCGACGTAAAGTCGCACCACCTCGCGCCTAACACGTTCCTCCATGCCGCCAGCGTCATCGCGCTCGCCGACAGCGCCAGCGGCTATGGCTGCGTCATCTCCCTGCCGCCCGGCGCGCAGAACTTCACCACCATCGAACTCAAATCGAACTTCCTTGGCACCACGCGCGCGGGCGGTGTTGGCGTCGAAGCAACCCTTGTGCATGGTGGCCGCACAACACAGGTGTGGGACGCCGTCGTTACCGCGGAAGCCTCGGGCAAAACCATGGCCCTCTTCCGCTGCACGCAGATGATCCTTTACCCAAAATAAGAACGAGGAAACGCATGGGCCGTCTAGAAGGCAAGGTCGCTGTCATCACCGGTGCAGCGTCAGGGATCGGTCGCGGGACCGTCGATCTGTTTGTGAAGGAAGGCGCGAAAGTCATCGCCGCCGACATTCAGGACGATAAAGGCGCGCGCATGCTGGAAGAGCATGGTGAAGCGCTGCGCTACATACGCTGCGATGTCACCAGCGAAGCAGACGTCAAAGCGGCAATCGATCTGGCGACTAGTGCGTTCGGAAAACTAGATTGCATCTTCAACAATGCTGGCACTGCGAGCATGGGTGAGAGCAGCGAAAGCGTTACGGCTGAGACGTTCGACGCCGTTATGCACCTTCACGTGCGCGCAGCAATGTTCGGCATAAAACACGCGGCGCCGATCATGCGCGCGCAAGGCGGCGGCTCCATCATCTCAACGGCGTCGATCGCCGGCTTGCAGCTCGGCTACGGCCCGTATCTCTATTCCGTCGCGAAGGCGGCCATAAAACACATGACGACAATCGCTGCCGGCGAACTTGGCCCATCGAACATTCGCGTGAACTGCATTTGCCCTGGATTCATCGCCACGCCGATTTTCGCGCGCGCGATCGGACTCGCGACGCAAGTTGCGGATCAAACCGTTCAAGGCGTCGCAGAAGTGGCGAAACATGCGCAGCCGATTCCGAAAGCCGGCATGCCCTCCGACATCGCTGAAGCGGCACTCTTCCTCGCGTCAGACGGATCGAGCTTCGTCACGGGGCAAGCGCTGACAGTTGATGGCGGCATGACGCTTGGGCGGCCGGTCGGTCAATCGAGCGCATTCGAACCGCTCATCAAAGCCATGGGCCTCGATCCGGCGAGTCTGCAACCATAGTAGCGCGCAGCAAAAAGGGCGCAGACCCAAGCCTACGCCCCATCACTTCAGCAGCGCTAACGCGTGCTTACTTAATCTTACCTTCGACGAACTCCACGTGCTTCTTGGCAATCGGATCGTACTTGTTGAACTTCAACTTTTCCGTCTTCGTGCGCGGGTTCTTCTTCGTCACGTAGAAATAGCCCGTGTCCGCCGACGAGTTCAGGCGGATCTTGATGACAGTCGGCTTAGCCATGGTCGGGCTCGAAATTCTCTAGGTTCAAGGAAGCGGCGGAAAATAGGGGCGAACGCCCCAAAGTCAACTCGTAAGCCGCTCTAAAGAGTGTGCGCCGCGGCTCCAGCGCAGGAATGGGGGCTGAACCGCCTCCCCGGCGAGCCGCGCCTCCACCTCTTTAAGCACAAATCGGGTGATCGACGGCAGGTCCAGGGCGTTGGCGTCGGCCAAGCTAAACCACCGTACATGCAGCAATTCTTCGCCCTCGGCGGGCTTATCGTCGGCCAAAACCGCCTCGGCGTCAGCCATGAAAAACCGGGCGTCGAACCTGCGCGGGCGGTACGGGGGCGTAATGGCTCGGGCGACGAAACTGAGCTTATCCAGTTCGGGGCCGGACGACCCGCCAACGCTAAGCCCGGTCTCTTCCAGGGTCTCCCGGGTCGCGGCGAGGGCAAACGCACGCACTGGCCGGCGGCTGATGGTGCCCTTTTTGAGCAGCGCCTCGGTCTCAGCCGTGAGCTCCGTTGCGGCCTTGGCGCGAGCATCTCCTGGATCAACTCGGCCACCTGGAAACACCCACTTATCGGGCATGAAGACGTGGCCCTTTGAACGCTGGCCCATCATCACTTCGCGGCCGCCGCGCACGAGTATAAGCGTCGCGGCATCGCGCGGACGCGTCGCCTTCGGCTTGTCGGCATCGGGCTTATCGAACGGTTGTTCGTCAGCGTTGAGCTTAAATTCGTTGGCGCTCATGCGCCCCTCCTAGCACGGCAACCGCTTCCGCTTGGAACGGGAACCGCACGCGCCTATCGTCGCGCGCAAGAAAAGGGAGTGGCAAGATGGCGCGACGTAAACCTGGCGAAGGCCAAACTGTATTGGTCACAGGCGCCTCCGCCGGTATCGGCGTCGACCTCGCCGAGTGCTTCGCCAAGGACGGTTACGACCTCATTCTGACGGCGCGTAGCGAAGGCGCGCTCCAAGAAGTGGCCAATCGGCTTTCAGCGGCACATGGCGTGCAGGCACACACTGTCGCGCAAGACCTTGGCGCGAACGGCGGCGGCTCTGCTGTCGCCGCAGCCATCGCCGCAAAAGGTCTGAACGTCGACGTCGTCGTGAACAATGCCGGCTACGGCCACGCTGGCGCTCTCACTTCGTCTGACATGCAAACGCAACTCGGCATGATCGATCTCAACGTCCGCGCGCTTGTTGAACTCACTTACATCTACTGGGACCGCATGCTCGCCAACAAACGCGGCGGCGTTATAAACGTTGCGTCGACGGCCGCGTTTCAGCCTGGCCCACTCATGGCGAACTATTACGCATCAAAAGCCTACGTCCTCTCCTTCTCCGAAGCGATGTGGGAAGAAGCGCGCGGCACCGGCGTACACGTAAGCTGCCTCTGCCCCGGCCCCACCGTTTCAAAATTCCGCGAACGCGCCGGCACCGGCAAAACGAAACTCGCGAAGAACGCGGGCGCCGCGATGGCTTCGATGCCGGTCGCCCGCGCCGGCTACAATGCGTGGAGACAAAACCGCGCCGTCATCGTCACCGGCGGCCGCAATGCGTTCCAGGCCGGGCTGGTAAAATACATCCCGCGCAAGACCCTGCTGAAGATGGTCCGCAACATGCAATCGCCTGCGACGTAGTGCGGGCCGCCGTCTTCGCGGTTGCATTGCTCGCAGCGTGCGCGAGCGCTCCCACTCCTCAGACTGGCGAGCGCGCCCCGCCGTTGCCGCCCCCAATCATCGACGCGGCTCTTGCTCCCGCTCGCGAAAATGACGGCGGCACGCGCGCTCAAGCATTCGGGTTTGTCGGACGCGAAGACCTAGCAGGCCCTGATTATCGACCAGTGTGCGCGGGCCTCAGTGTCGACCCGATCACCGAAATCGTTCGCCAGTCCGCCGGGCATCGTGTGGTGATAATCAACGAGGCGCACGACGCCCCCAGAGATCGCGCGTTCATTGCTGATCTCGCCACGGCGCTTCGCCGTGAGGGCTTCTCAATCTATGCGGCCGAAACTCTCTTTCCTCGTACTGGCGCTACGCACAATTGGCCGTCCATCAACGAGGGTTGGTACACGCGCGAGCCGATATTCGCTCAGCTGCTGCGGCAGACGCGCTCTGAAGGTTGGCGCTTTGGACCGTACGACGACATGTCAACGCCCAGCGAAATGACCGACGCGGCAGAGCAGATGGCCTATCGCGAAACGCGCCAAGCGGAAAACTTACAAGCGCTTCTCACCGCCAATCCTGACGCGCGCATGTTGGTGCACGTCGGTTACGACCATCTGCTTGAAACGCCGGAAGAAGGCGGTCTCGCAATGATGGCCGAACGCCTGAGGGCTTCAACATCGCTCGATCCTCTCACCATAGATCAGACGCGCAACGTCGCATCCGGAGATCGCTACGTCGTTTGTGATCCATCGCGTCTAGCCCCCGCAGGGATAGATATTCGCTTGGGCAGCCCGCGGCTCACGTTCGCAGATGGTCGCCCGGCATGGCGCCAAGCGGCGGGTCAAAAACCGGTCTATCTAGCGGCAATGGCCAATCCGAGTGTGCCGACGATTTGGGAAGCGCGGCGCGCCGACGAGCCGAACGACGCCGTGCCCATTGACCGCATCATGATCCGCAGCGGCGAGAGATTGCCCTTTCTTCTGCCACCGGGCCGCTACCGCGCCGAAAGTTGGTCGGTTGAAAACGGCTGGTCCGCTTCACCAATCCAATTCAGAGTCGAATAAGGACGAACATGCAATTTGACGACGTGATCCGCGGACGCCGGAGCATTCGCGGATACAAACCCGATCCCGTGCCGAAAGAACTGATCGAAGAAATCCTCGCGCTCGCAATGCGCGCGCCTTCTTCGATGAACACGCAGCCATGGAATTTCTACGTCATCACCGGCGAGCCGTTGAACCGGATACGCGCGGGCAACACCGAGCGCATGGTTGGCGGCGTACCGCAATCGCGGGAGTTTCGCACCGGTCCGGCGTTTGCGGGCCAGCACCGCGAGCGACAGATCGGCGTCGCCAAGCAACTGTTCTCGGCAATGGGCATCGCGCGCGAGGATGCGGAGCGCCGCCAAGATTGGGTGCTGCGCGGCTTTCGCCAGTTCGACGCGCCGGTGTGCGTGATCGTGACCTATGATCGCGTGCTGGACGGGAGCGATGATACGCCGTTCGATTGCGGCGCGGTGACCAATGCGCTGGTGAACGCGGCGTGGTCGCGCGGCCTTGGCGCTGTGATCAACAGCCAAGGCATCATGCAATCGCCAGTCGTGCGCGAACACGCAGGCATCGCCGACAATCAAGTGATCATGAAGAGTATCGCGCTAGGCTGGCCAGATGACAGCTTCCCGGCCAATGCCGTGGTGTCAGAACGCAAATCCGTGAAAGACGCAACGACCTTCGTCGGCTTCGAAGACTAACCCTTAGCCCAAGCCAGCTTCAGCAAGCGCTTCACTTCAGCATCGACCTCTTTCGGCGACGATAGTTCCAGGATCGCCGTGTGCTTCTCCGCCCACGGGCGGCTCTTCATCGGTGACAAGCGCTTGCTCGCACTCACAGGCAGCGGCAGCCCGATCTCGGCTTTGCCGCCACGCGCTGGGAGGATGCCTGCGAATTGGATCTTGCGTGAGAACGAGACGAAAGTCTTGCGCGGACCGATGACGGCATCGGGAAACTCCTTGCGCACGAGCTTGGCGACAGCCTCATAAATCGCGCGCGCCTCTCTTTCCTTCCAGAGCTGATCGAGCAATGCGTCTGGCTCATCCCAGCTCGGGCCATCAGGGAACGCCACAGAGACAATATGCGCGATGCGGTTGACGCCGAGGCCATAGTTTTCGCGAAACCATTGCGTGCGTTTACGCGGCGCCGTCTCAGGGCATTTCTTGGCGATTTTGATCCATTCGGCGATCGACTTGCCGGTATCGCGCTCCAGGCTGGCTTCGACGCTGGCGAACCATTTCTGTTGGCGCTCGGTAAGAACCGATTTTGCCACGGCCTTCTTCGCCTTTTCACCGCTCACGCCCATCGCTACACCTCCGCACATAGGAGCTTCGCCCCATGAGCCTACACGGGACCTACGACGACGATAACCTCTTCGCCAAGATTCTGCGCGGCGAAATTCCGTCGGTAAAAGTCTATGAGGACGACGAGGCGCTCGCGTTCATGGACATTTTTCCGCAGACGCGCGGGCATGTGCTGGTTGTGCCGAAGAATGTTCGGGCGCGCAATTTTCTGGAGCTGCCCACAGATCGCGTCGGACCGCTGATGGAGCGTGTACACAAGCTTGCGATCGCCACAGAGAAGGCGCTGAAGCCGGACGGCGTGACAGTCACGCAGTTCAACGGCGAAGATGCAGGCCAAACCATCTTCCACCTGCACTTCCACATCATCCCGCGCTATGCCTGCCAGCGGCTCGCAGGCCACAGCCACGGGCAGAAGGCTGACATCGCCGAGCTTGAGGCGATCGCTAGGGAGATTGCGGCGGCTCTATGAGCACGTTGATCGTCCGCTTCACGCGCCTCAACCCGACGCACCATCTTTTCGAAGCGATCCGCGCAGATGGAACGCGTGACGAGCGTGAGTTCGAGACGCGCAGCATCCTCTTGCACGACTTCGTGCACTTTGCCGTCGAGAGCGAAGCAAAGCTACGCGGCGGTTTCTACGGCACGATTGCAGATGGCATGGGCTATGACGCGGCGCGACCTGGAAGCGAGGCCGCGCAGGTGGAGTATGTCGTCGGGCCGCTGCAAGGCGCGCTGAAGAGCGAGATCGATCCAGAAGCGTTCGTCGCGCGATTGCGTTCGGTGCAATCGAGTATGGGCCATGACGTGCCGACGTGGCTGACAGCGGAAATGATCCGCGGCGCGCTTGAGCGCTTGCGACAGCTACAAGGGCAATGGAAAGCCACGCCATTCGGGCGGACGATGGAATTGCGTTTCGAGGCTTAGTGCGTCGCGCACAGGCCTGGCGCCACCGCTTCCAACGGACGTGTATCTGCGTATTTCTTTTCGATGATCAGATAGCGCGTCGTCTGCGTGCCGACGTTGAGCGCGGCGTGCTGGATTTCCGCGTCGTTGGAAAACGACGTCCCGGCTCGCACTGGACGATCGACCACGCCACTTGCTGTCGTGATCCGCATTACGCTGTCGCCTTCAAGCACGTAGCCGAAGTGCGGCGGATGGTAGTGCATCTCGTGGCCGACGCCAGGTGGAAACGTACAGCGCAGGACGCGGATCTGCGCGTCTTCCTGCAACAACTCACACACGCGCTCGCCTTGCCAGCCGGCGCAGAGCGCCATCGGCAGCGGCGCGATCTGCGCCGACGCGCTTGCGCAAGCGCCGAGCAGAGCCGCGACGATGAGCGTGTGAGCTTTCATGCTTCCCCCAAAGCAAAACGGCGACCGCGAAAGCGGCCGCCGTTTGTTAGCACACTTGGTGATGTGAGTTAGGCTTTCTCGGGTTTGCGTCCAAAGCTCAGTAGGCCGCGCTGCTCTTGGGAATACGCGAACTTGAGCTTGTCGGCGTCGACCGGATCGATGTCTATCTTGACGATGCCGCCGTCTTTGAGCTTGCCGAAGAGCAGCTCGTCAGCCATCGGCTTCTTCACATACTCATTGATGATCCGCGCCAATGGACGTGCGCCAAAGCTCTCATCGTAACCACGCTTAGCAAGCCAATCTGCCGCCTTGTCCGTGATCTCGATCTGCACGTTGCGTTCAGCGAGCTGGCCTTCGAGTTGAATGATGAACTTCTGCACGACATTGCGCACCACTTCCGGCGGCAGACCGCTGAAGTGAATGGTGGCGTCCAGGCGGTTGCGGAACTCGGGCGTGAAGAGGCGTTTGATTTCCTCATCATTCATGTGATCGCGCTTGCCCGCACCGAAACCGATGCCTTGCTTGGCGGCATCGGAAGCGCCGGCGTTCGTCGTCATGATCAGGATCACGTTCCTGAAATCGACTTTCTTGCCGTTCGAGTCGGTGAGCGTGCCGTGATCCATCACTTGCAGCAGGATGTTGAACAGCTGCGGGTGGGCCTTTTCGATTTCGTCCAGCAGCAACACGCAGTGCGGGTGCTGGTCGACACCGTCCGTCAGTAGACCGCCCTGATCGTAGCCAACATATCCCGGAGGCGCGCCGATGAGGCGACTGACCGTGTGCTGCTCCATGTACTCCGACATGTCGAAGCGCAGGAGTTCGATGCCCATGATGTTGGCGAGCGAGCGCGCAACTTCGGTTTTGCCGACGCCGGTGGGGCCCGCAAACAAATAGCTGCCGATCGGCTTCTGCGGTTCGCGCAAGCCTGCACGCGCCATCTTGATGGCGGCAGCAAGCTGATCAATCGCATCGTTCTGACCGAACACCACGCGCTTGAGATCGTCCGGCAAGGACGCCAGCATTTCGCTGTCGTTCTTCGAGACCGATTTGGGCGGAATGCGCGCCATACGCGACACGACTTCCTCGACCTCAGTGACGTCGATGACCTGTTTGCGATCCTTCGGGGCCAGCAACATCATCGAGGCGCCGCTTTCATCGATCACGTCGATCGCTTTATCCGGCAGCTTCCGATCACCGATGTGGCGCGCTGAGAGCTCGACGGCGGTTTTGATCGCTTCGTCGCTGTACTTCACCTTGTGATACTCTTCGAAGTAGGGCTTCAGACCCATGAGGATCTTGATCGTATCCGGGATTGACGGCTCAGCGACGTCGATCTTCTGGAACCGACGCGCGAGCGCACGGTCCTTTTCGAAGTGCTGGCGATATTCCTTGTAGGTCGTCGAGCCCATGCAGCGCAGTTGGCCGCTCTGAAGCGCCGGCTTCAGCAGGTTCGACGCATCCATCGCGCCGCCGCTGGTCGCGCCAGCGCCAATGACAGTGTGAATTTCGTCGATGAACAAGATCGCTTTCGGGTGGTTCTCCAACTCCTTCATCACGCTCTTTAAACGCTCTTCAAAGTCACCGCGATACCGCGTGCCGGCGAGTAGCGAGCCCATGTCGAGCGAGAAGATCGTCGCGTCTTCGAGAATTTCGGGAACTTGCTTCTCGTTGATCTTGCGCGCCAAGCCTTCGGCGATGGCCGTTTTGCCAACGCCAGGATCGCCCACAAGCAACGGATTGTTCTTTTGGCGGCGGCAAAGGATCTGGATCGCACGCAGCACTTCGGCTTCGCGGCCAATGAGCGGATCGATCTTCCCTTCCTTGGCCTTCTTGTTGAGGTTGACGCAGTACGCGGCGAGCGCTTCAGAGCCCTGCTTCACGACGCGTTCGCCATCTTCGCCTTCTTGCGCGCCACGCACCGGGCGCGGCTGAGCAGCGCCGGCGCGCTTCGGCATGCCGTGGGCGATGAAGTTGACCGCGTCATAGCGGGTCATGTCCTGCTCTTGCAGGAAGTACGCAGCGTGGCTCTCGCGTTCGCTGAACAGTGCGACCAGTACGTTGGCGCCGGTGACTTCGCGGCCGCCACTTGAATCAACATGAAGCATCGCGCGCTGCAGCACGCGCTGGAAGCCGGCGGTCGGGCGCGGCTCTTCGTGCTCGCGGTTTTGCACGCGCAGCGCATCGAGTTCGTTCTCAAGATACGCTTCAAGGTTCTGACGCAGCTTATCGAGATCAACCTTGCACGCGTGCATCACGCCGGATGCATCGTCATCGTCGACCAGCGAAAGCAGCAAGTGCTCAAGCGTCACGTATTCGTGGCTGTGATCTGTCGCCAGCGACAGGGCACGGCGCAACGTGTGCTCAAGCGTACGGGAGAATGTCGCCATTCGACGTTATTCCTTTTCCATCGTGCACTGCAGCGGATGTTCATGCCGCCGCGCGAGATCCAAAACTTGTGCGACCTTTGTCTCGGCCACTTCGTACGTGAACACACCGCACAGCCCGACACCGTTTTGGTGGACGTGCAGCATGATCGTTGTCGCCTCTTCTTGGTTCTTCTGAAAGAAGCGCTCCAAAATATAGACGACGAATTCCATGGGCGTGTAATCGTCGTTCAGGAGCAACACACGGTAGAGCGATGGCTTTTTTGTGCGGGTGACAGTCTGGGTTCCGACGCGGCCATCAGCCCCGCCTTCCCGTTCCTCGTCATCCCAATTGCCGCCGCCGCTCATTGAAGTCCGCTTGCTGGAGCCAGAACCCGACTCGTTGCCATGAGCCTTGGCTCACATGCTGAACAATTTATGGATCATGCGCGCAGATGGAAGGCCTTGCGCGCGCGTACTCGCAGCCTATGGCGCAGTGCAAAAGAAATGGGCCCGGCTCGTAAGAGCCAGGCCCATCCCTAATCAGCCCCTCGGGAGCAAAGCCCCCGAAGCTTAGTTCTTAGCGACCAACGTTCTGCACGAGCTGGCCAACTGCGTTCACGCGCTCGTTGATCGGCTGCAGCGTTTCCTTCGCGAGGCCCTGGACCAGCTCAGAAACTTCAGTCACTTCCGCGACATAGGCCTCGAAGGCGCCCTTGGCGTAGTCATTTTGCTTTTCAGCGAATTCTTGGACGCTCTTCGAGGTCATGAGCGACTTCGTCACCGCGACATGATTTTCAATGGCGGCCTTTTGGAAGGCGACAGCGCGCGCCGACAGGGTCTCGAAGCCCTTTTGAGCGGCGGTAGCCGAAGCAACCCAAGCTTCCAGGTTTTGCTTGCCGAAAGACGAGGCTTCCGAGAACGCAGCGATGCTGCGGTCAATGTTCTCGCGGACCGTTTCGGTCGACGTCGAGGTGAAGGTTTCGAAAGCTTCCGTTGCCGACTTGGCGGCGCGGGGGGCGGTCTTCGCAGTGGCCATGATGGACTCCGTTCAGTTGCCTAGGCCGCTGCCGGCCCAGAATGAATGATGAGCCACCGGGGAAGCGGCGACTCTGTGGAGCCTATATGTTATGCTGCACCTGCGAAGTCAACGATAATTATGCTGCAACGCAACATGCAGCCCTGCCCCGCCAATTCTGCATGTTCCCGTCAGATTGTTCATCTCGCGTTAACCACGTTTTCCACACCCTCTACGTGTAGGACTGAATCAGCTTCGCCAGATCAGAAACATTAACCCCGCTAAAGAACTGCATCTTAAGTCGGTCTAATGAATCTGTAAGCTGCACACGGCACGCGATTTGCCTGAAATAGTCCGTGATTGTGCGGGATTGGTCATCGATGACGTCAGCGGGTGGTTCGAAGATGCGGATGGTTGCGGGCGCCTTCGTGGCGCTCATTGCGTTCGGCTTTGTCGCGCCGGCCTCGGCGCAGGATCGCTACTCCGCGATCGTCGTGGATGCGCGCACCAATGAGGTGCTGCTTGAGGATCAGGCCGACGAGGCCCGCTTCCCAGCATCGCTCACGAAGATGATGACATTGTACATGCTGTTCGAGGCGATCGAGCGCGGTGACATGACGCTCGATACCCGCCTCACAGCCTCGCGCAACGCCGCCCGTCAGCCTCCGTCACGTCTAGGCCTTGCCTGTTCGCGCCGCCGCGGCTGTGACTCTATTACGGTCGACCAGGCGATCCGCGCGCTCGCAGTTCAATCAGCAAACGACGTCGCCGTGATGGTGGCCGAACGCCTCGGCGGCACCGAGTCGCGTTTCTCCGCCAACATGACAGCGCGCGCTCGCGAACTTGGCATGAGCAACACGCGCTTCGCCAATGCCAGCGGCCTTCCGGACACCGCGCACCGCACGACGGCGCGCGACATGGCAACGCTCTCAGAGGCCCTGTGGCGCGACTTTCCGCAATATTATCACTACTTCCAAACGCCGAGCTTCGCCTGGCGCCGCACGAACGGCCGCAACCACAACCGCTTGCTGGGCAGCGTTGAAGGCGTCGATGGCATCAAGACCGGCTACACCCGCGCCTCAGGCTTTAACTTGGCGACGATGACTGAGCGTGGCGGACGTCGCGTGATCGTAGTCGTCCTTGGTGGCGAGACCGCCGCTGCGCGCGACGCTCAAGTCGCCTATCTGATCGAAGGCGCCTACCAAGAGTATGCTCGTCGCGCCGATCCGAACGCTGCTCAGTTCGCGTCGCTGCCAACGCGCCGCTTGGACGTTCAGCTCGCGCCAGGCACGCTTCAAGCCAACAGCGTGACGCCGCTGCCGCCCTCACCGTACCAGCTGTCGCAAGGCATGGTCATCGAGACGCTGTCGCCGGTCCGCGCGCCGATCGATGAACCAGTTGGCCAAGGCGACGAAGGCACCACCGAAGAAATGGAATAAGCGCCTAGCGCTTCTTCTTCAGCAAACGATCCCGCGCGGCTGTGAGCCGCGCGGCTTCGTTATGGGTGCCGCCACGATCGGGATGTGCTTGGGTCATCTTGGACCGATAGGCGCGGCGGATCTCATCAGGGCCGGCAGTCGGGCCCACCCCAAGCAGCCTCCGAGCTGCTAAATCTTCCGGCGCATCTTGTGCTGGCGATACCGGGGCGGGCGCGCGCCAGCGCTCGATCTGAGGCCACAAAACCCAGCTCAACGCCGCTAGACTCGCGAAGGTGATCGCGGGACTGATCAGTCCGCGCAGCAGACAAACTAATGCTGCACCTGCGAGCAATACGGTAGGCCAACGCCGCATAAGTTCCGCGCGATGGATGCCGCCAAGCCGCGTCAGAAACAGAACCCCGAAAATCAGGGTGAGGGCAAGCAGGACCGGTAGCAAAGGACCTCCGCGACCGTGCGACGTCGGCCAAGGAGGCGCGTTAGCACGCCCTGGTTAGAATTTCAGCGCTTCGCCGTCGAAGCCGGGCAGCTTCAAGGTGATGAACAAATCGCGCAGCTCTTGGCGGGCCGCCACGTGCGCCATGCGCATGTCCACGGGGACGCCCTCGCCGTCGAGGTCGAGCAGCGTCAGTCCTTGAGGGAAAAGCTCCCGAAAAATCACGCGCTCAGAAAGACCGGGCGCCAACCGGAAGCCAATGCGGCTGGAGAGCGTCGACAGCGCTTTTCCGACACGCTGTTTATTCTTGGCTTCGATCTTTGATGTCGCCGTACGGTTGCGCAGCACCACCCAGTCGATCGGCGTGCGCGCGGCGAGTGCCTTCTTCTTGCGGCTCTCCCAGACCATTTCGCTGTAGATCGACGGACGCACGATATCGGCGCAGTTCTCGTCGATATCTCCCAACAGGTCGAAATCCACAAAACTGTCGTTGAGCGGCGTGATCAAGGTATCCGCCCAAGAGTGAGCGAGCCGAGCCAGATAGGAATCACCGCCAGGGCTATCGATGACGATGAAGTCACAAGTCTCGGCGAGCCGCTTCAGAGCAGAGCGGAAAGCTGCATCCTCCTCGGCCTCCGCGTCGTCCATCGAGCGCTGTGCGCTTTCCTGCAGCTCCAGGATCTGAGGCGACGGCAGGTGCGCGCCGCGCGTTGCGATCCAGCGTGAGCGGTTCTCGATATAGCGGGTGAGCGAACGCTGGCGGACATCGAGATCAAGCACGCCGGTCCGGCGTCCCATCCGCATCAACGCCACGATCACGTGCATCGCGACAGTCGACTTGCCGGCGCCGCCCTTTTGGTTGCCGACAACGATCACATGCGCGCGACGCGGTTCAAGTTCAGGCTCGAAGGCATGGGCAAGGCTCACCGGCGCGCCCCGCCCAGCTGGACGGGCGCTGCGCTCTTGAACTGAGCTGCTGCGCCGACACACATGCGTTAAACCTCGTTGATCGAGGTTAAGGCACACTTAAGCGGCTTGACGCCCGCTCGCCTCCCATGGATTGCGAACCGGAATGATCACTCCCCTGCCAGTCGTCCGCGACGTTCCCTCGCTCCGCAAAGAGATCGTGACCTGGCGCGCGTCGGGCTTGAGGGTGGGCTTGGTGCCGACGATGGGCGCTCTTCACGAAGGCCATCTCTCACTTGTGCGCACGGCGAAAGAGAAGTGCGATCGTGTCGTCACGACTTTGTTCGTCAACCCGCGCCAATTTGCGCCTCATGAGGATTTCGAGCGTTATCCGCGCGACGAAGCGGGTGATTCAGCGTTGCTCGCCAGCGCAGGGTGCGATTTGCTCTACGCGCCAGAGCGCGCCGTGATGTACCCGGAGGGCTTCGCCACCAATGTCATCGTCAGCGATGTCTCGACGCCGCTCGAAGGCGAATTTCGCCCGCACTTCTTTGGCGGCGTCGCCACTGTGGTCGCCAAGCTATTGCTGCAGTCTCTGCCCGACGCGGCGTTCTTCGGTGAAAAGGATTACCAGCAACTCCAAGTGATCGAGCGCATGACGCGTGATCTCGACATCCCCGTGGCGATTGAAGGTTGCGCAACGGTGCGTGAGCATGACGGCCTCGCGATGAGCTCACGCAACGCATATCTCAACGCCTATGAGCGCCGCATCGCGGCGCGGCTAAATCATATCATGCACGACGCCATTAAGGCGGTGCGAGGCGGTGCGGCGATTGCAGCCACGGAGGCTGAAGCGGCTCGCCACCTCCTCGCCGCCGGCTTTACCAGCGTGGACTACATAGCTATTCGCGACGCGGAAACGCTTTCGTCGATCACCGACCTCTCGCGACCCGCGCGCATTCTCGCGGCCGCCTGGCTGGGCAAGACGCGGCTTATCGACAACATGGCAGTCTGATTAGGGCGTGCGCTAGGCGTATTCCCTCGATAGCGCCGCCGAATTTTCCCCGCTCAGGCGTTTGGAACGGAACTGCGGCGCGCGCCGGTTAATCCTTACCGGCAGGGCGCACCTGGGAGAGTGTGGCGCCGTCGAGGGGAGCCAAATAATGACCCGCAAACGCAAATGGGCGTATGCAGTCAGCGCGATCGCGATCGCACTGATGCTGACGCCAAATCTCGTCTGGGCGCAGGATGCTGCACCGGTCGAAGAAGAAGAAATCATCGTCACAGCCACGCACCGCGCACAATCGATTCAAGACGTGCCGTTCTCCGTGAACGCGCAAACGCAAGAAGACATCGAGCGCAGCGGCGCGACGTCGCTGGAAGATCTGAGCCGCAACGTAGCCGGCATGAGCGTTCAAAACCTCGGACCTGGCCAAAGCCAAGTCTCGCTCCGCGGCGTCTCCGCCGGTCAAATCGTTCGCGACCAGCCGGGCGTCAAAGAACAAGTCGGCGTCTATCTTGATGACTCGGTCATCTCGCTCTCGCTCTTCACGCCGGACCTTGATCTCTACGATCTGAACCGCGTCGAGACTCTGCGCGGCCCGCAAGGCACGCTGTTCGGTTCCGGCAATGTCGGCGGCACGATCCGCTACATCACCAACCAACCTGATCTCGATGTGTTCGAAGGCTCGCTCGAAGGCCAGCTGAACATGATCGAAGATGGCGGCGAAGGCGGCCATCTCAAAGGCATGATCAACGTGCCGCTCGTGCCGGGCGTTCTCGCCATGCGCGCTGTAGGCTATCACACAGAATACGGCGGCTTCATCGATGCGCTCCGCGAAGGCGGGGGCGTCAGCGAAGACGTCAACGATGGTGAGCGTTCGGGCGTGCGCCTCGCGTTCGCGATCCAACCGTCGCCGAACCTCTCGATCACCCCGCGCTTCATCTATCAGAACGTGCAAGTGAACGGGTTCAATCGCCAAGAGGTGTTCAACCTCTTCGCCAACCCCTTTACCGGCGCCCTTCCCGGCGGTCGCACCCCGGTGATGTTCCAAGAGCGTCAACAATATCTGTTGCTCGACGAAGAGTTCAGCGACGAGATGTTCCTGGCTGACCTCAATGTGAATTATGACTTCGGCAACGTGCAGCTCACCTCGGTGACCAGCTACGTCAACCGCAGCATTCTCGCGAGCCGCGACGCCAGCGCGCTCACGGGCAGCGTCTCGGTGGACCTCGGTTTCCCGAATGCGGCCGTCGTGCTGCCGTCGAACCTGCGTGACACCACCGACCTGGAGCAATTCACGCAAGAAGTGCGCTTGGCTTCGGATTACGACTCGCCATTCCAGTGGCTTGTCGGCGCCTTCTACTCAGACGTTGACCGCTCGTATCGTCAACGTCTGCCAACGCCCGGCTACGATGCGTTCACTGACGCTACGCTTGGCGCCGGCACATCGGCAGCGGTTGCAAACGGCTTCCCGGCCAACTCGCCGTACAATTCCGACCTGCCCTACAACATCCGTCAGTGGGCGTTGTTCGGTGAAGCAAGCTATGACCTAACCGAGCGTCTGACGGTCACCGCTGGCGCGCGTTACTACCAATTCGACGAAAAGCGTGACTTCGTCTCCGGCGGCCTCTTCGCCAACGGCGACCGTCGCCACGACGAAACGTCGTCGAACGGCATCACGCCGCGCATCATTGCCAGCTACGACCTGACGCCTGAAGTTGCCTTGAACGTTCAGGCCAGCCAAGGCTTCCGTCTGGGTGGCGTCAACGATCCGCTGAACATCCCGCTCTGCTCAGCTGCGGACGTCGCTATCTTCGGCGGCTATCAAAGCTACCAGGACGAAACGTCGTGGAATTACGAAGCTGGCGTGAAGGTGACGCGTCCGCGCTACACCTTCAACGGGGCCGTGTACTACAACGACATCAGCGACCTGCAGGTCACGCTCGACGCGGGCTCATGTTCATCGCGCGTTGTCTTCAACGTGCCGGACGCTCACGCGGCCGGTGTCGAAGTTGAGTTCGGTTGGGAGCCAGTTGATGGCTTGCAACTAAGCCTGGCTGGCGGCTGGACCGAAGCCCAATTCGACTCGACGGTTGTCGACGGTCTCGGCAACGTTCTGGGCGGCATCCAAAAGGGCAACCGCTTGGCGTCAGTTCCGGAATGGCAAGCTTCGGCGACGGCCGCCTATTATTGGCCGATCAGCTGGGGTGAAGGCATGGAAGCCTTCGTCGCTGGCTCAGTCCAGCACATCGGCAACCGCTTCACGCAACCGGGCGACCAAGTCCCAGGCGCGGGCAACTTCCGTTCAAACCTGGCCTTCGGCGGCGCCACCGGCACGGGCGTGACGGCGCTCAACCTCGAACTGGAAGAGTACACGCTGCTCAACCTGAACGCGGGCGTTCAAAACGACGATTGGGGCGTCACGCTCTTCGTCAACAATGCAACGGATGAGAATGCCAATCTCTCGTTCGACCGCGAACGTGGCGGCCGGGCGCGCTTGGCCTTCTCGACCAACCAACCTCGGACGATCGGCGTAACCGTTCGCCGCAACTTCTAATCACGCAAAGATCAACCTCCTCGGGGCCGCGGCAAAAGCTGCGGCCCTTTTTCTTTGCGATTGGCCCGCTTAGGCTCGGCGCATGAGCTGGGACAAAGACATTGAAGAACTCCGCCGCCGCGAAGCGTTGGCTGAGCGGATGGGCGGCGATGATCGCGTCGCACGCCAGAAGGCATCGGGAAAACTGACGGCGCGCGAGCGCGTCGACGCGCTGCTCGATCGGGGCAGCTTTCACGAGACCGGCAAGATCGCCGGCAAAGCGGAATACGGCGCCGACAACCAACTCGCATCATTTCGCGCCACGCCGTTCGTGATCGGTCGCGGAGAAATCGATGGCCGCCCGGTGTGCGTGCAATCGGATGACTTCTCTGTCCGCGGCGGGGCCGCCGATGCGGGCATATGGCAGAAGCTGGTCTTCGCCGAGCAGATGGCGAACGAATATCGCATGCCGCTCATACGCATGGTCGACGGCACCGGCGGCGGCGGCTCCGTGAAAATGTTGGAGAAAGATCCGCGCACTTACATTCCGCAGACCCCGGGCTGGGAATGGGTCGTCGCGAATATGGCGAGCGTGCCGGTCGTGGCGCTCGCGCTTGGGCCATGCGCCGGCTTGGGCGCGGGTCGCGTGGCGGCAAGCCACTACAGCGTCATGGTCCAAGGCCTGAGCCAAGTGTTCGTCGCAGGCCCTCCCGTTGCAAAGGCGATTGGTGAGAACGTCGACAAGGAAGGGCTCGGCGGCGCTGACATCAACGGCAAGAACGGCGTCGTCGATGACATCGTCGCCACTGAAGGCGAAGCATTTGCCGCTGCGCGAAAATTTCTCTCGTACCTGCCCGCTTCGATCCACGAACGCCCGGCGCGCATAGAGACAAACGATCCAATCGATCGACGCGACGACACTTTGATCAACGCCGTGCCGCGCGATCGACGCGTGCCCTATCGCATGCGCCGCATCGTAGAGGCGTGCGTGGATGCCGGCACATTCTTCGAAACCGGCCGCCAATGGGGCCGGGGCCTCATCACCGGTTTCGCGCGCATCGATGGCTACAGCGTCGCCGTGCTCGCAGGTGATCCGCACTTCATGGGCGGCGCGTGGACCGCGGACGTGTGCCGCAAGCTCATCAAGCACGTAGACCTCGCGCAGACATTCCATTTGCCAGTCGTCCACTTCGTCGACTGCCCAGGGTTCGCTGTCGGCGTAAAGCACGAGCGCGCGGCGACAGTGAAACTCGGCGTGCAAGCAATGGCCGCCGTTTATCAAGCGCGCGTGCCGTGGTGCTCCATCGTCGTGCGCCAAGCGTTCGGCCTTGCAGGCTCCGCGATGATGAATCCAACGCGCACCAAGTTGCGCTATTGCTGGCCATCCGGCGATTGGGGTTCGCTGCCGCTTGAAGGCGGCATCGAGGCTGCGTTCAAAGCGGAACTCGAAGCCCACGCCGATCCCGCTACGCGCCTTGCCGAAATCCGCGCCTGGGCCGAAGCATTGCGCTCGCCCTTCCGCACTGCCGAGAGCTTCTACGCGGAAGAGATCATTGACCCGCGCGATACGCGAGCCCTGTTATGCGAGTGGGCGACCCTGGCGCAGCGCGCGACGGAAACCGGTCCAAGCAGCTTTGGCATGAGGCCATAATTGTGTGGCGGCGCCGTAATGTAACGGACATTACCGCTCGTCGCGTGGGCCGGTTGATCAATCGCAAGGCCTGCGCGGCAAGGACACTGCGTCGGCTAGCACGCTCCCGATGGGGAGCCCAAAATCACAGATAGAACTGCCGTCTGACGCTGCTCAGAATGCGTACATCGACCTGCTCAAGCGCTCTGTCACGAACTACCCCTATCTCGGCGGGGACACGCCGTTCGAGCGCTTTCGCTGCATCGTCCACTACGATCTCCCGCGCGCGCAGTGGACAATCGACCCACTTGCCCGACCGATCACTTTGCTGACGAAGGGTCAGCTCGACCTCGTCGAACATTCGATCCTCTCCGTTGAACAACGCGGCGTACCGGGCGACTTCATCGAAGCAGGCATCTGGCGTGGCGGCGTGATCATTCTCATGCGCGCCATGCTGAATGTTCATGGCATCACCACCCGGCGCGTGTTCGCAGCCGACTCATTCGAAGGCATCCCAAAGAACACCCGCGCCTTGAACGACCCGGTCGATGCCTGGCGCGACCGCTGGTCAGCATCTTTGGAAGAAGTAAAGGGCAACATCGAACGCTTCGGCCTGCTCGATGATCGCATCGAGTTCGTGCCGGGCTACTTCGCCGACACGCTACCGAAGTTCACAGATCAAAAATTCGTGCTGATGCGCCTGGATTCCGATTCCTACGACTCCGTCGAAGAGTCGCTCGTCTATCTCTATCCACGCCTCTCAAGGGGCGGCATCATCATCATCGATGATTGGCATTTGGTCGGCTGCAAAGCCGCAGTCGAAAACTATCGCGCGCGGCACGGCGTTCACGAAGAGCTAAAAGTCCACGACGGCAACGCTTATTGGATGAAGAGCTAGCGCGCGCTCTCAACACGACGCCGCTGAATGGTCGTCGTATTTGTCCTTTGCTCTGTAGCACCGTGCGCATCAGTCAAAGCGACCTCTGAAACGACTATTCGCTGGGTCACCCAACCATCAGAGTCTGCCTCATATCGCGTGGTGATTGTGCCCTCATAGCGGTCGGCCGCACGCCCCCGCAGCGCTGCCTCCATAGACAGTGCGGGTTCCCCCACCATTTGAGCGACAGCGATATCGGTCTCGGCAAGCTCGCGACGCAGCGCTTCTGAATCTATCGGCTCCACCCGTGTGCTCGCATCTCCAGGACGGAGATCGAACGCTTCCAGCGTACGTAAAACGGATTGTGGATCGCATTCGATTTTGATCGACGTCCACGTGAATATCCAACGCCCGCACGCGGACTCCGGAATTTCCGCGTACACCAGCCACGCCCTGAGGCGCTCTTCCAACTCTGACGCGTTAAGCAACTGAAATGCGCCGCCTGCTGGCTTGAACACGCGTGCCGGAAATTGCCAATTGCGCGTCCGATCCTCTGCAGCGCTAGCGGGCAGATCGAACTCCAACTCGACGCCGCCATCGCGCACCGCGACCACACGCTCAACGAGAGTTGAACGCGAATGCGAGCTTCCCTGTGAACCCTCACCTCGAGATTCGGAGACAGTCTCGAGCCGGATTTCATTGAGATCGCCGACATGATCGACGCTTTGAGCAAACGCCGACGGCGCGAGCAGCAGCGCCATCGCAGCGAGCAAACCCTGCATCAGCTGCATCGCGATCCTCTCCCTCAACGCAATACTAGGCAGACGCGGCCAAATAGCAAAAGGGCCGCTGGCTTTCGCCAACGGCCCTTCCGTTAGTCCTTCGCTTGATCAGCGTTACGGCGTCGTCGTGGCCGGAACCGGCGCGGTCGTCGCCGGAGCTTCGGCCGCCGGCGCGTTGGCCGGGACTGCCGCTGCTTCGCTCGCCGGAGCGATGCGGGTCAGCGCGCTGATGTCCACGCCTTGCGGCACGACGTAGTAGATTTCGCGATTGCGCGAGCCACCGGCTTGCGTCGCGTCGTCGTGGTACACTTCGTACGTGACCCAATCGTCTTCACGCGTCGCCGGGTTGTCGAGGTGCGCGGCGCCGAGGAGTGCATCCATCGGGTCGTACACTTGGCCAATGACGTTGGCTTCCTCGCCCGTGTAAACAACGCGGAGTGCTTGGCCGGCCGGCGTTTCGCCAGTCTTGCCGATCAGCAGTGCGCGCGGCTGGCGGCCCGAATATGGGTAGCCGATTTGATAGCAATATTGATTCGAGACGACACGCGGCTCGACTGCCATCAGATCGCCGTTCACGCTCAGGCGGTTCGCCGACATGACTGGCGGGATCGCGACCACCGCTTGGCCGACGATCGAGCTGACTGATTCAGGCGACGTGTCCGAGCAATTTTCGACATAGAAGAACGGACGCGCGGTCAGATCGACGACGTTGTACTGAAGGCCAGCAAACGTAGCGTTCGGCAGCGCATTCAGATCGGTTTCGACAGCGCTCGCTGCACCAGCGATCAGAGGCGCAACTTCACCACCGGTGAAAGCCGCAACGCGGTTCAGCGGGTTGGCGCCGAGGTCTTGTTCGAGCTTCACGTTGACGTTCGAGCCTTCGCCAGCAGCGGTGACCGTGTAGGTCACGCGGCCAGTGCCACCCGCAGCGTACGCGACCGGTGCGGTCACAGTGTCGCCTTCGGTGGTTGGGGCTTCGGCAATGGTCACGCCTTCAACGACCGTGGCGCCCACTGGCGTCGAAGAAAGACGAGCGAGAACCGTTGCGGCCGGACGCTCAATCTCAAGCGTTTGGCTGCGGCTCGCGGTCTTCGGACCCAAGAAATACAGCGCAGCGCCAAGTCCCAGCACTACGACTACAGCGATTAGAATTGTGCGTCCCACAGCGGCCATTTACGCCTGCCCTCCTTGAGCTTCTGCCCCCTCGGCGGCGCTTCACTACCAAATCGGGTGGTATGACCAAACCGAATAATGTGGGAACCAGGGTTGCAGCCGGCTCTCCGAGAGCTTTTCCGCTGCGGCGCCACATGCTCTAAGGCCGTGATTCAGCGGAAGGAACGCCGGAAAATGAGCAAGGGCGTCACATATGGCGACTATCTGCGATTGCCGGAACTTTTGGCTGCGCAACGACCGCAAACTGCCGAACACGACGAGCTCCTTTTCGTCATTCTGCATCAAACGATGGAACTGTGGATGAAGCAGGCCATCCATGAACTCGGCGCGGCCCAAGCTGAAGTGAGAACCGGAAACCTCGTCCCTGCGTACAAACACATGGCGCGCATTTCGCGCATCCAAGCCGTGATGACGCAAACCTGGGACATCCTCGCGACGATGACGCCGGCGGACTATCTCAACTTCCGCAACTTGCTCGGCACGAGCTCAGGCTTTCAGTCGGCGCAGTTTCGGGTGCTGGAATACAAACTCGGCATCAAAGACGAGTCGTTCCTCAAGTTTCACGACGCCGGCAGCGACGATCGCAAGATGCTCGAAGACGCGCTCAATGCGCCCAGCCTCTATGACGACGCGCTGCGCCAACTCGCCAAAGAATTCGAAATTCCGAAATCCGCCTACGAACGCTCGCCCGGTGCGCCATATGCGCCAAGCGAAGTCGTCGAGAATGCATGGCTCGAAGTGTATCGTGACACAGCGAAGTATTGGTCGCTATACCAACTCGCTGAAAAACTGATCGATCTCGACGACGCATTCCTCACCTGGCGGCACAAGCACGTGCTGACCGTCGAACGCATCATCGGCCGCAAGCGCGGCACTGGCGGCACCGAGGGCGTCGGTTATCTACAGCAAACGCTAACCCGCCGCGCCTTCCCCGAGATTTGGTCACTTCGGACGAAACTATGAAAAGCTACAAGCACCTCTTCTCTCGCGCGCTCGCCGCCTCCGCCGGCCGCATCCACTTCGCGGCGCACTCGCACCATCTGTGGCCGGACGCGTCCTACGAAGGCCATCTTGCGGCGTGGGACGACGCGGCTCTGCTGGCGGATCGCAAATGGGAAAAAGTGTTTGGTGAAGTGATCCCGGAATCGCAACGCCATGTTGCGTCGGAGCTCAAACTTCCTGATCCGAAGACCTTAGCCTTCACAGCCAACACCCACGAATTCCTATCGCGCATCTTCACGAGCAAATGGAACGGCAAGCCGATTGATGTGCTGACAAGCGACGGTGAATTTCATGCTTTCCGTCGCCAAAGCGCGCGCTGGGAAGAGCGTGGCTTCGTGAAGCGCCGCATCGTGCCGTGCGAACCATTCGGCACATTCACTCAGCGTTTCCTGGCCGCCATGCGCGAACAGCCGGCTGAAGTAGCGTTCCTGAGCCACGTCATGTTCCGGACCGGATTGCGCTTCGACGGAGCCGAAGAGCTTGCGAGTTACGCGTCATCTGACGGACCGTGGGTCGTGCTCGATCTTTATCACTCGTTCATGGCGATGCCGTGCGACTTCTCGAAAGTTGCAGATCGCGCGTTCCTCCTTGGCGGCGGCTACAAGTACGCGATGGCCGGCGAGAACGCGGCCTACCTGCACGCGCCGCACGGCTACGCACCGCGTCCCACGCAAACCGGCTGGTTCGCAGATTTCGGCTCCATGGAAGGCAAGCAAGGCGAAGTCGGCTACAACCAGGATGGCTCGCGCTTCCTGGGCGCCACCTACGATCCGACGGGCCTGTACCGCTTCAATGCCATCCGCCGCATGCTCGACAACGAAGGCCTCGACACCGCCTCGATTGCACAACGCTGCGAAACTCTGCGCGCGCAAATGATGACCGCGATCGAAGCTGGCGAAGCCGGCGCCGCGCTGCGCGACGCCGAATTGCTGAAGCCCAACGCCACCGGTCCGCAATCGCGCTTCGTCTCGGTACGCCACCCGAAAGCGGTCGAATACAAATCCGCGCTCATGGCGAACAACATTTACACCGATGCGCGAGACGACATCCTACGCATCGGCGTTGCGCTCTATCACGAGGAAGCGGACGTCAGCGCCTTCTGTGCCGGCGCGGCGAAAGTGCTGGGTTAACTTCCCTTGGACTGCGCGTCTTCAGACGCGCAAGCGGACATGAAGGGTCCGCGGTCCAAGATCACCAGGCGCCGAGTTCGACCAGCTGCCGCCGCAGATGCTCCGGCAAATCCGCGCCGCCTTGCGCCTCACCTAGGTCGGCGGGCGCATCTTTCACATCCAAATAGCGCCAACCCTGAAACGCGCGTCGCGGCTGCGGCACAGTGCGGTAGAGATGGCCGTCGAGGTACAATCCGCAGCGTTCGCCATGATCGTCTGTCACGTCGTCCACGGCGATGATCTTTTGGCGCACCGTCACAACGCCCTTTATCACCCAATAGAGCGACCCACCCTTCAGCACGTCATCGACGCGCTTCGGCCACATTCGCGTACCGCAGACCGGCGCCACAATTTTCCGCTTTTCCTTCTTGGCGCGTTTGATCTGGCCGATTTGCCACTCGGCCAAATCCTCGACGCTCTCAGCGCCAACGCACAACTTTACGATATGAACCGTCACTAAGCGGCAAGTGCCTCAACCTTGCGCCGCAAAGCAAGCGTCACGCGCACGCCATCCAGAAGTCTTTGCTCTTCGGACGACACATCACCGTCCGCATTCGCGATTGCAACGAGGTAGTCGTAGACGCGCTGACGCGCATCGTCCGACAGCACGTTCCGAAGCAGGCCCGCGAGAATGTACGGATCGTCAGGCACGCGATTGGCCTTGATCACATTTTCGAACTCAGCCGGATCGAATCCCGGAATGAGCTGGCCACCGAGGCGGTTCGCGGTTTCGATTTCTGCCGGATCAACTTTCCCGTCAGCGCGTATCATCGTCGCCGCGAGCGCGTAGCACGCCTTCATCACGTCAACCGCATCGCCCGGATCGGGGATCCCTGCTTCAGACAACAATCGGCGCACGCCATCGGGATTTGGCGCAACGAACAAGCCACGCACGAGCCCGTAGGTGATGAAGAGCGGATTGGCGATCAACGCCACGGGGCTAAACCAGCCGACGAGAAGCGAGAGCCCCTGCTGTTTGTAGATCTCACTGCGAACGCACTGCACGCAACCGACCAGCCGCTTGTGGCCGATGGTGTAAGCGATCAACATGCCGCGCACGTAGGGCACGTTGGCTCGCGTCTGTAGATTGCGACGATTGCAGTACGGGCACGGATAATCGATCTCGCCCTTCGTTGCGTATCCTGCTTCTTCTTTGGCCATGGATCTCCCCCTCCATTCCGAGGGAGTTTAGCGCGGCTTTGCGGGGGCGCTAGATTCAATTGCCGTCTGGGTCGTCAGACAGGGCGCGTGTTTCGCGCATGAGCGCCGCCACTTCATGCGCCATTGGCTCGTCGCCTGCGGTCATGCCGCGCTCCACGCCGCCGAAATCCGCGTCGCTCTTGTTTTGCGACAATTTGCGTTTGGCTTCGACCCGTTCGGCCTTGAGCGTGACGCCGATGAAGCCCCGCAGCAGCGCATCTATGTAAGGTCGCGGCGCATCTTCGATGGTCCACGGTACGGCGCGGCCATGTTCGTGCACGGATGAGAGTTGACGCACCAACGTTTCCAAGCGCGCCGCGTCATCGAACCATTCGACGTCACCTGTGAGATGCACAGCTTCGTAATTCCAAGTTGGCACGGTCTTTCCGTGTTCGGCTTTCGACAGATACCAGCTGGGCGTGACGTAGGCCTCCGGCCCTTTAAGCACTATCAGGCCTTTGCCGGGTCCCTGTTTCCACTGCGGATTGGCTCGCGCGATGTGGCCGGTCGCGATGCGTTTCTCAGCATCCCACAGGATCGGAATGTGCGACGCGACAGGGGCGCCGTCCGAGTCGATCGTGATCAGCGTGCCAGACCAGCGCCGCGAGAGGCGCGCGATTATCGCGTCTGCATCGCCCGCCGCGAAGTGCTGAGGAAGGTACACGATTTACTCCGCAGCGACCGCCGTTGCCTGTGAGGCGTCTTGTTGGCGTCGCGCCCACTCTGCTTTGATCGAAGCGCTCGTTTTCCGGGACCCATCCGGACTCCAGCCAGGCGGGCCGAACACATAGCCGAGCACATGACTCAGCTTCCTTGCGTGCGTTACGTCGCGCCAGATGCCAGCCCATTCGTGGAAGGCAATGCGGAACGGATTGAAGGTGCCGAGTTGGCTGATGATGCCGTAGTGCGGCTTCTCTTTGGCATCCTCAGGCACGAACGTGCCGAACATGCGATCCCAAATGATCAGGACGCCGGCGTAGTTCGCATCGAGATACTTTGCGTTGGTCGCATGGTGAACGCGGTGATGCGACGGCGTGTTGAAGATCCACTCGAACGGACCCATCCGGTCGATCAGCTCGGTATGAATCCAGAACTGATAGACGAGGCTGATCGAGGAGAACATCAGCACCATCAATGGCGGGAAGCCGATATAGAGCATCGGCAACCAGAAGATGAAATTGAGACCAAGCGTGCCGGTCCAAGTCTGGCGCAGCGCTGTCGTGAGATTGTAGTGCTGCGACGAGTGATGGACGATGTGACTGGCCCAGAAGAAGCGCCGCTCGTGCGCAACACGGTGGAACCAGTAATACGCGAGGTCTTCTGCAAAAAAGCACGCGACCATCACCGGCCACGTCCAACCCAGATTGAATAGCCTGAACTGATAGACGCCGAAATACGCGAACACCATCAAGCTGCCGACGGCGATCCCGAACACGCGATTGCCCAAACCCATCGCAAGGCTCGAGGCGCTGTCGCGATACTCGTAGCGCCCCTTCTTGGTGAGCTTCACTACAATCATCTCAATGATGATAAGCAGCACGAAGCCGGGCACCGCGTAGGTGATGATAGGTGGAATTTCGAACGGCGCTGCTGGAGGCGTCACGGTTTATCTCCGCCGCCGCTGAATTCGTTCAGCCAAGCGGGCGAGTCATCGAGACGCATCTTTAGCGGCGGGAACCCAGTGTCGGCAAACGTTGCGTTCAGACGCCGCGCCTTGACGTTGAGTTTTACAGCCTTCGCAGATGCAAAACGAGCGCTCACGTCCGCGCCCATGACGCGCGCGACCATCACCCGGCCATCGCTCAACCGCGCCAGCGCGGTCCGGCCGTTCTGGGCGATCACAGAACCCTCGACCCGCACACCTTCAGCGCCAGCCAAGCGCGTCAGCTCGCCGTCATCGATCCGCGCCGACATGCGAAATCCGAGCACCGCCGCCACGCCGATCATCAACAGCACGACGCCAGCCGAGCCGCCAAGCTCCACGAGTTCGGCGATGCCGAAGGGATTTTCGAATTGCATCTGTTAACCCGCGAGACCGAGTACGATGACCAGAACCGTAAACGTGGTCGCGACGATGTACGAGAAGTTGAGCATAAGGATCGTCCGCCACGTGGCCGACCACCAACCGAGCGCGTACGCGCCTTTCAGGTGAAACCACATGTGGACGGGAAGCGCGAGCAACAGCCATGCTGCGCTCCATCCGATGAAGGAAATCTCGCCGAGCAACACCGCGGCCGAGAAAAGAAGTGCCGCGAAGGCCAACGCATAAAGTGCGTACGCCATGTGATCATAGAGCGTGATGCCCCGCTTCCACAGGAACAACAACGCAATAAAGGGCAACGAGAGCGGCGCAAGCAGGAACGAGAATTTCGAGGCTGCATCCTGGATTTGATAAAGCGCCAAATCCGGGTTCTGCAGCTTGCTCTTCACGCGCTGATTCAATTCCTCGTTCGCGCCACCGAAAACGACGAAGTCGTCACTTGCGCCCAGCGCACGTAACCCATCCTGCCACGTCTCGATCTGTTGATCATTCTCATTCGCCGGCGCGTCTGGGGCGGCAGGCTGAGGCGGAGCCGCCCCATCGGTTGCTGGCGGGACGACCGGCGGCGTTGCGGACGGCGTCGCTGCCGGTTCATTCGCGCCATCGACACTGATGCGAACCGGCGGATTCTCTGCCTGCGCACGAGCGCGCTCAGCCTCGCGCGCCTGGGCTTGCGTCAATTGACGTTCGAGACGGTCAACATGCGCTTGCGCGAGGCGCACCGCGTTTTCGGCAAGGCTCACCTCTAGCCCCACTGGCTCATCTGGATCGGGATGCGCGCGTGCGCTCTCAAGCTCAGCTTGCACCTGTGACAATTCCTGCCGCGCCTCGGCCAGGTCTTGCTGCGTCACTTGCACTTCGTTGTCGCGAATGTTCTGCGGCGGGTTGATGGTCGAGAACGCGAAGAACATCAGGAAGATCGCGAACAGAAACATCGTCAGCGGCGCGAGGTAGCGTGCGCGTTTGCCGTATACGTAATTGCGCGTGAGCGTGCCTGGCCGGGCGACCAACATCGGAATAGTGCGCCAGGCTTTGGTGTCGAAGTTCCAGAGACCGTGCAGAAATTCGGTGATGACACCCGTAAGCTTTCGGTTCGGATGCGCGTGCTGACCGCAATTGCTGCAGAAGCGCCCCGCTATCTTGGTGCCGCAATTTGGACAATCGCCCTCGCCCGGAGCGCCGCCCTCACGGCCCTCGATCGCTGCGCCTACGACGCCTGCCGTCGCCAAGGCGCCGGCTGCTTCAATTTCCCCGCTCATGGTTCAGAGTCTCCCGCGCGACGCGGGCCGGATCAAGCCCGCGCGTCGCGGCGCGAGGGGCCTTCGGCGCCGGTTTCGCCGTCCAGGCGCTGCAGGAAGCCCAATTCGCCCCTGGCGACAGCCGCAGGCTCGCGCCGGGGCGCTGCCGCTGGAGCGCATTTCTTGGCGTCGCAGGTCAGCGCTTCCAGGCCCTCACCCTCGACGGCCAGCGCCGCCAGGCCCTCCGCCTCCTCGATCGTACGGGCCCAGACGTAAATCGGCGCGACTGCGGACTCGAAACGGCGTGGCCAATTCTTTGCGCGGCGGTCCAGACGGGCTTCCACTACCACGCGCCAGAACGGCATATGCGCACGCGCGAGTTTTGCACGGTAGAGGTAAGCCCAAATCCGACTGAGGCCGCGCTTCAGTTTCAAGAATTCCACTCCGGCTTGCGCTTCTCCAGAAACGCCGCGAGCCCTTCACGTCCTTCCGATGATGCACGCCTTTTTGCAATTCGGCGAGCCGTTTCCTTCAGCAGATGATCGTCGATCGCATGCGTCGCGACGTGCCGCACGAGCGCTTTCGAGTCCGCAACGGCGCCAGGCGCAGCGGCGAGCGCCAATTCTGACAAATGTTCCATCATCGACGTCAAACCAGCTTCGTCATCGACCGTGTATTGCGTTAGGCCAATCTTCTCGGCGTAGGCGCCGTCAAAGCCTTCGGCCGTAGCGAACAGCGCGCGCGCCATGCGCGGCCCGATCGCTTCAATAACGTAGGGTGAGATGGTGGCGGGCGTGAGGCCCAAACGGACTTCACTGAAGCGGAATTTCGCAGTCTTCACGGCAACCGCGACATCACACGCCGCAACGAGCCCACCTCCGCCGCCCATCGCGGCGCCTTGCACCAAAGCTACGGTCAGCTGAGGCAGATCGTGCAAATGCTTCAGCATCCGCGCAAGCGAGAGCGCGTCCGCTTGATTGTCTTCCTCGTCGCGCTCGCCGCCGCGCCGCATCCAGTCGATGTCCGCGCCTGCGCAGAAAGTCTCGCCGGAGCCGCGGATGAAGACGGCGCGGACGTGATCAGCGCCTTTCAAGCTCTCGAAATGCTCACTCAAGCCCGCGATCATCAATTCGTCGAAAGCGTTGCGTTTTGCGGGCCGGTTCAGCGTTATGACGGCAATGCCTTCGCTCGAAACGTCGAGCAGAACGGGATCCGGTTCGAGGCTCATGCGGCGGCTCCCAGAATTCGCACGAGCGCCTCAGAACGCTCGTCTTCCGGCGTGTCATAGAGGTTCAGCGATTGAACGCCCGCGAAAAAGTACTCGAAATCCTCCGGCGGATCGGCCTGTTCGATGAACACCGGCACGAGCTTCTTTTTGTAGCGATCCGCCAAATAGATCTCGCGCTTCACATGATCGCTCTCGAAGGCGGCCTTCGAACACATGACGACAACACCGCCCGCTGCTTTGATCGCGCGCACGATCTCGCCCGCCCAGCCATCGCCGGCGCTGATGCCTTGCTGGTCTAACCAGAACTTGCGTCCCGCGCGCTTGGCGGCCTCCACCAACGGCAGCACCGTCATGTCATTGGCGCGCGCGTAGGAGACGAACACCGCGTCCGAAGACGGCGTAGCGCCCCGCGGACGCCGAGCGCGCGGACGCGGTACATTGCGCGGCAGCACTTCTGCCTCGGGCTTCTTGCTGAACAGCCCAAACACGATGAGCCCAATCACACCGACGAACACTGCAATCGACAGCGTGAACAGCCATGGCGTGATGCCATTCGGCAGCCCATAGCGCGTGCCGAAGCCATTGATGCCCGAAATGAGTTCAGGCCATCCGCCCGGTGTCGGCCCAATACGATTGGCCAGCCAGATCGAGACTGTTGCCGAGATTGCAAGCAGACCGGGCAGCAGCAGGATCGGGAAGAGCAACGCGCCGAGGCCGATGCCTCCCGCCTTCGCTGGCCTCTGCGCAGGCGGCGCTGGCGATTGAGGCGCGTCGCCACCTTCGTCGTGATCTCCGGCCTCGGGCTCGGGCGGCGCGCGCACGATCTTGGTGACCGCATCAGCGACTTCATTCCACTTGAACTCGCGCGCGGCTTCGAACGTCGCGTCGATCGTGGGTAGATCACGCAAGCCCACCGGCGCGATGCCATGGTCCAACTTCAGAACAACAAGGCGCCCCTGCGCCCACGCGTCGAGCGCGCGTTGCTCAAGCCGCAAGCGCGCAGTAGCGAATGTCAGAGCCTGCGAGACGAGCAACACAAAGGCGTCGCCATTACCCACCGGCTTCAGCGCCGTCTGGCCATCATCGAGTTCGCAAAACTGACCGCGTCGTTCGATAACCTTTTCAATCGCCTCGGCGGTATTGCGGTCAGCGGGGGCGTGGGCGAGGAATACGGTCATGGGATGGGTCTTACGGCCCTGCCCCCCGGCCCGCAAACCGGCTACGGCGCCTAACCCACACTTGTTCTCATTGCGCCTTAATAATCGGCCCCTATCCTTGGCCGATCACCATGAAACCCAGTCTTTCCGAAGCAACCGCACTTGAAGGCATCTCGCCCGACGTCCTCGGCGCGCTTGATGCCGTGGCCGAGTGGTTCTCGGTGCCAGCAGGCTGGCCGCTCCTTGCTGCGGGCGAGCCGCCGGATGGGGTCTACTTCCTCGTGTCCGGATCATTGGCGGCGTTCAAGCCGAGCAGCCGCGGCGGACACGATCTGCTCGGCTACATACGCCCGGGCGAACCTGTCGGCGAAATGGCGATGATCGCGCGTGAGCCGCACTCATCGAGCGTGTTCGCAATGCGCGACAGCGAGTTGCTAAAGCTTCCGCCCGCCGCCTTCGATCTTCTCGTGCATACGCACCCAGCCATGATGGAGCACATCGCGCGCATAATGCTGACGCGCGCGCGCTCCAACAGTAAGTCCAGTCCGCGCGCCGATCCCAAAGTTTACGCGATGATCTCGACATCGCCGACGATCGACATTGAGCTGCGCGCACGGACGCTGCAAGGCGCCCTGAAGCGGCTCGGCGCGCGCGCTGTCGTAATCACTGAAGCTGACGTCCTGGCAATTTCGAGCGAAGGCATGAACAGCGCTTGGTTCGACGCGCTCGAGCAGAAAAACGACGCTGTCTTCCTCGTATCGCCGATTGCTGACACCCGCTGGTTCCGCACCTGCATTCGCCAAGCCGACCGCATTTGGTTCTTCGCGCGCGCCGACGCGGTGCCATCGACGCCACTGCTGCCGCCAGAAGAGCCCTCGCCCGCACGCCAATTCCGGCTTGTGGATGTCATCCTCTTGCACCACGGCATGGATCGCAAAGCCGTCACCACAAACCAGTGGCGCGTGGCCTGCGATGCGTCGCGGCTGTTTCACTGGCGCGGCTTGGAAGACGACGACGCGGCGCGCTTGGCGCGCGTCATTGCACGCCGTTCGATCGGCCTCGTCCTCTCCGGCGGAGGCGCGCGCGCCTACGCTCATATCGGCGTCGTGCGCGCATTGCGCGAAGCTGGACTGCCGTTCGACGTGATCGGCGGCACCTCAATGGGTGCGGTCGTCGCTGCTTGCGTTGCGATGGGTTGGGACACTGAGGAAATCGAGCGACGGATCACAAAGGCGTTCGTCGAGACCAATCCGCTCGGTGACTACGTCATCCCCGTTGTTGGGTTCTCGCGTGGAAAGCGCGTGGACGACCGACTTGAGGAGAATTTCGGAGAGACGTTGATCGAGGACTTGGAAGTGCCGTTCTTCGCGGTCTCGACTGACTTGGTCTCCGGTACGGCGCGCATCCATCGCGGCGGATCATTGCGGCGCGCGCTTCGCGGCTCGATCGCTCTGCCCGGCATCTTGCCGCCTGTCGTCGACGGCGAGCACGGTTTGTTGGTCGACGGCGCAGTTTTGAAAAACTTCCCAGTCGATGTTATGCGCGACTTGCATCGCGGACCGATCATCGGCGTCGACGTCGCGCGCCGTGACGGTATCGACATCGAAGACTTCCGTTCGCCGCCGGGCTTCCTCGGTTGGATTGCGGCGCATGGCTGGCAATCGCCTCCGCCGATCGCGTCGCTATTGATGCGCGCCGCGACGCTGACAATCGATCCATGGGAAGGCCGTTCCGGCGCCGACTTGTTGATCGCGCCAGAGATGCCCGACATAGACATGCGCGACTGGAAGCGTTTCGATGACGCTGTGACGGCAGGATACGAGGCCGCGGTTGCTGCGTTGCAGCGGCCCCACGGCTTGTTCCAACAACCCGAGACCGACGCGATCGGTTCGCTTGCGGGTTGGTCGTCGCTGGAAACGGCTGAATAGGCTGGCGCCGCCGCTTTCGTTTTGTATGGTTCGCCGAATTTCCTGGGGGCGCTCCATGCGTTTTGTTCTGATTGCGGCAGCGCTCGCGCTGAGTGGGTGCACGTTCTCCACCAACACCGCAGGAACACAGAATGCATCGGGCTGCGAGCGGACGGCGACACACAACGTGACTTGGTCGACAGACGGCGCGGACGACACGATCACCACGCGCTCTGATGGACCAACTTGCGCACAAGCCGTCGTCACGTTTGTGGCGCGCAACTCCGCCGGTGATCCGCTCTGGGTGTTTGCGTCGACCTATTACGACATGACCTCTGGCGGCATTCCGCCTGAAGGCGCGCCCGCAATCACTGACGAGCAGATGGATACGTTCCTAGCGGGATGGGCTAACGTGACGTTGCAGCGCTCCGGCGAATTGCCCGCATGGCGCGAAGGCTTCGACTCGTTGAGCGCAAGCGCACAGACGTTTTCCTACGACACGCCGTTTGACCGCGAAACGTACGAAGCGATGCGAGCACGCAATCTGCAGATGATCTGCTATGCCGCAGCCGTCGAGGCGACCCAGTGTCTGATCATTGATCCATCTTCGCACGCGCCGATTATGATCGTGGCGTACGGTCCGTGATGCGGCTCCTGCTTCTCGGCGCGCTTTTGATCGCGACGTCTTGCACATCGCAAGCCGCACGCTGCGACTTCTCGCACACGCGCGAGGTGTCATTCACTGGCGGCAGCGCGTCGGATCGCATCACCGTGCGGACGTTCGGCGTCTCCTGCGACAAGGCCATCGGCGTCTACGAGATCATCGACGGCGAAGGGCATCCCATTTGGGCCTGGGCGACACCGCTGCCGCGCGCGTTTGGCGATGCGTTCAAAGCCGAGGAACCCGAACACGTGGAGACGTTCCTGGAAGAGTGGTCACAGCCTGTAATTATTTCGACGCAGGAGGCGCCGGAATGGGCTCTGCTGGCGCCAGGCCAAACAACTCTGGACGAACTCACATATACCGACATCCGCGCGCGCGACCTGCCGATGTTATGCCACTTTTCGGGAACAGCACGGCAGACGTGCGTGTTTTGGGAGCCTGTCGCCGGCGGCGCAGGACATCTGTTTGATCGTGACGTCGAGGAGACGGTGGAATGATGCGAGTGGGCGTGAGTTTGTTAGCGTTGGGTTTGGTGGCATGCACGCCCCCCGCACCGGAGGCGCCCGCAACGACGACGACCGCCGAGATTCCGGCAGCGAGTACGTCCGGTCGTTTGGGATGCGATGCAAACTCCTCACGCGATTGGTCTGCCGTTGGCAGCCAGTATTACATCGTTGAGGCCGAGGCGCATGGCGCGACCTGCGGTGAAGCCACGGCGACGATCCGCATCAAGTCGACCGAAGGCGCAGTGCTGTTCACGCACGATTACCCAACCCGCGACGTGTCGCTCGCGTTCAATCCGAACAGCGATCAAACCGGGCTCCGTGAAGAGATCGAATCGTGGACGCAGAACGTTTCCGAGACCGGCGCGGCGAACGAACTCCCGGCCTGGCCCGCGGGCGCAGCCGCCCCTCCAGGGTTTACACCTGCCGTCGCGCGCAACGTCTATGAACAAGCGCGCGGCAATCAGAGCGCCCTCTTCTGCTATCCTGACGGTGGCGAAAGCAACGCGTGCGTCGCAGTTGCGGGCACGAGAGCGACGCTCCTAGGCTCGAAAACGCCAGAGCGCGGCTAGTTCGCGATCAGGCCGATTGCGCGGGAGGACGTAAGCTCAAGGTCGCAGGTAACGCGATCGTATTGCTCGCCTGACCCGCCACCGAACTCGTACGCGCGATACGAGCACTCCGCTTCGCGCCAATCTGTCCATGCGTTGTTCGCCGCGGCGAGTAACGCGCCGTCGGCGGGATCGGCGGCGGTGATGCGCTCCGTCGCTGCTTCGATGATTGCGTTCCAGGCCAACGACTCCGATGAGCGGCAGAGTACGTCTGTCATCGAATTGGAACCGCCCTCCGCCTCAATGCACACGCGCGTCATGACGCCAACGCATTGCTGCAGCGCTACACGGTCACCGCTCGCCTGAGCGATACACGCGTCAAGGATGCGCGCATCAGATTGCAGCACATCGGCGCGCGCCGGCAGCGTGACGCAAGCGGTGACCAACAACGCAAGTGCGAAAAACAATTGCCGCAATTTCGCCTCCTGTCGTCAGCGTGCCACGCGAGTTCGCCTGACGCATCAGGTATTAGCCATGGCGCTTGCGAGACGTCGCGAAGCACTTATCTTGGTAGTCCTCCAGCGACTTCCGCTGGTTTTGCAAGAAAGGAGGTGATCCATGTCTCATTGTCACTCTGTAGGGGCACTGTCGCAGGCTTGGACCACCTCGGGTGGGACCAGCGCTTAAGCTTTGCCCCGCACGGGACAGACAATGGAAGGGCCGCATCGGGATCCGATGCGGCCCTTTTTGCTAGCTGCGCTTCTTAGCTTTTTTTGCCGCTGATTTCTTCGCAGCGCTCGTCGGCCTGGAGGCGTTCTTCGCGCGCGTTTTGGCTGCCTTCTTCGCGGCACGCTTGCGGGCAGCCTTCTTCGCCGGGATCGGACTATCAGGCGTGTAGTTCGGTTTGCCTTTGCGCTTAGTCGAGGCGAATTCGTCGAGCTGCTTTTCGCTCATTGAATCGTACATCTGCTTGGACGCGCCCTTGAGCGCGGAACGTTTGGTCTCTCCGCGTTTGGCTGAGAGCGCCGCGCCGGCGGCTTTCTGTTGGGCTTTGGACTTTGCGGGCATTGAGCATCTCCTTGTGGAGTGAATGCGCGCAGCGATTTTGCCGTTCCGAAAAAAGATGAGGGCGGGATCGCTCCCGCCCTCTGGCTCACCAGCCAAGAGAAATCTGTGTTTAGCCTTCGACGCTGACCGGCTTCACGCGCGGGGCGCGCCACAAGCCGAACGCGGACATCAGCACCGCGGCGATGCCTGGTGCGCCCAGCGCCGCAGCGCCGGCATATTCAGCGACGTCGCCGGTGTTGGAGATCAGAAGCGAGACGGCGGTGGCCAAGAGGCCAAGACCGAAAAGCATGAGAGCCGCGAGGCCGAGATTTTCAAAGGTCGGCAACTTCAGGGTCGCGAGCTTGCGCATATTGTGAAGGCGCTGATCGGCGCCAGTGGGAACAGCCGGCTTGACGCGATTGAACCAATTTTGCTTTTCCGGCTTCGGTTTTTCGCTACGGCGCGGCGCGATGCGCGGTTCGAAATCGTAGCGCGCGACCGGCTTGGCGTGTGCAGTGAAGATCTCGCCATCGTCTTCGACGGCTTCCGGCGCGACGACTTGCGTCAGCAACAACGCTTCGGTCGCCGGCTCGCTCTTCAGGATTTCTGTGAGACGCTCGGTCGGTTCCGGCTTTGCCGGCGCGGGCGCGATGGAGCCGACTTCCGGCGTGGCGACATAAGTCACCGGCGCGCCGAGGATCGAAGCGGCGTGATCAAGCTGTGGACGCACGAAAACCGACGGCGCAGATACGCGCGGCAGCTCCTTCAAGAAGAGCGCCTTCTCGGCCGTGCGGCGGCGCACGAGCGCGTCAATGATAACGAGTTCGCCACTGACATCGCTCTTGCGCCAGGCATCCATCGCGCAGGCCGCGGAGACGTAGTCACCAGCATTGACGCGGCGCAGGACTTGGCTCCGGCCGAAAGCTTCGGCGCCGACTGAGAATGCAAAAGAGACCAATGCATCGAACTGGGTCTGGGTGAGAGGCTGAGTAACCTGCGTGTTCACCAAGCTCTCGAATGCAGCCAGATCGCCGGTAAGGAGCTCAACGGCATCGTTCTCGTTAACTGCCTCACCCGGTTCGGTTGCGCGGACGTGGCTATAGCCAACAACCCAACCACCAGTCGGCAGCTGTTTCGGTTCGGCCTGAAAGCCTTCCAGCTCTTGGATAAGAGCGAGGCCTTGGGCGGAGATGGCGTTCGTCATGAGCTTTGCCTTTGTATTTCTCATGCCGGCGTCCCGTTTTGGCGTTGGGAGACGCGCGGCTTTCCCCTTTCAGGCAAGTGCGGCGCCAAAGCGCGTGTTGAGAGGTGAACCGCCATTAGCCATCGCCGCACGCGCGCGAGCGCTGCGGTGATGCTTAACGTTCGCGAGCGCGCGTGCCGCCACTATTGCGGCTGAGCAGCTGCCGCGGCGACGCGCTCGGCCATCGCGTCATTTACGGCTGATGGCTGCGTTGCGCTGAACTCGCTCCAGCCCGAATTAGCGACACGACCGATGTATTGGCCGTCGCACGGGATCCGGTAACCGTTTTGGTATGAGACGCGCGTTAGCCGCGTCTTGGTGGCGTCGTCTGCTTGCAGGGCGGTCCGCGCCGCTTCGAAATTATCGGCGATGGCGACGCGGAGATCAGCGCGCATGCGGTTATCCATCCCGCTGTTGATGTTGGCGAGCGGGTTGAAGAGCACGCCAGTCGGGATGCCCTGGGGGCGCAGCACGTAGTCGCCGAGATAAGCGACATCCCCTTCGCGCACTTCGAACGTCACCGTGCTGAGACACGCATTGAGCGGCCCCATATTGCTCAACACGTAGCGGCCAGCGGGGATCACAAATGTGCTGTAGCGCGAGTCAGCGAAGTCACCCGCGAGCGTAGGATCGCGGCGGCGATTGGGATTGAAGAAGGAATTTGCCGAGAAGGTCACCGTTTGCTGCAGCAAGCCGATGAAATCACCTGTCTCCGTCACGCGACGAAAGCGAAAGGTATCGCCAGCCCACGGTCCCTGCATCGCGCCGGTACGCTGACTCGCGCCGACAACAACGATGGCTGAGCCTGGCTGCCGCGTCGCCATTTCACCAGGCGCAAGACGTGCCACGGCGCCAGGCATGATCACGATTGGCGTGGGTTCCATGCCGAGCCCAAGTTCACCATTCAATGCCGGATTCGCGGCAACTGCCGCGGCCATTTCCTCTGCCGTCGGCGGCGCAGCACGTTCAACCGGTGGCCGTGGCGCAGGATTCTGATAAGCGCTCTCGGCGAGCTCTGCGTTGTAATAGTTGCGCTCGACTTCGCCGGTGTTGAGACGGCCATCCGCAGGGGTGCTGGCCGCCACGAGCGACGCGAAACCGTGATCCGCCTCGGCGCTGAAGCGCGCGCGATCACTTTCGCCCATCCGGTAGTGGCGATAACCAAGCGCGACCGCGCAATCGCGAAATTCGATTTGTTCGATTGAGCCGTTGTAACGTGCGTCTTGGATCGCAAACATGATCGACGCGATGCCGACGGCCGCACCGGCGACGACCGGATCATACGCACCCGTAGATGTGAAGGCAGCTCCGCCACTGACGTGCGTATTGGTATTCCGAACCACCTTGAGTCGAGAAGCCTCGACGCGGCACGCTGTCATATCATTGGTGGCGCGCGCGAGATCAATGCCAGGGCGATTGTAGAACCCATCAGCGTCAAACCACGGCGCGAGCGCGGTTTGCGCCAAGGCGGGTTGTACCAAAACCAGCGCGACAAGCGATGCGGCGATTGCGGTTTGATGAAGTCTCATATGTCCCCCAGCAAACGTGTAGCGCACATTTTGCCTTTTGGGAGCCCAAAGCGGAAGGTAAGCCCAGGCCGCGACACCTCAAATGTCGGTGAGCGTCAACTGAGCAAGATCACTGTCGCCAGGCCGAGGAAAGCCATGAAACCCACGATGTCGGTCACAAAAGTCACGAACACCGATGACGAGACCGCGGGGTCGGCGCCGACGCGGCGCAACGTTAGCGGCACGAGAATGCCGGCAAGGCCCGCGCAGGCAAAATTGATCAAAATGGCGAGCGCGATGGCGAGCGATAGCAACGGTGTCTCCGGAAACCAGATGAAGACGACGACCGCCAACACGATCGCGAAGATCACGCCGTTAGACATCGCCGTCATCGCTTCGCGCACGACGTAACGCGGCGCGTTGGATTCTGTGAGATCGCGCGAAGCGATCGCGCGCACGGCGACGGCAAGCGTTTGTGTGCCGGCATTGCCGCCCATCGAGGCGACGATCGGCATCAGCACCGCGAGCGCGATCAGCTGATTGATCGAACCTTCAAAGTTCGAGATCACCCACGACGCGATCACGGCGGTGCCGAGGTTGACCAGCAGCCACGGCGCGCGGGCGCGAACGGATTTGAACACGCTGTCGGTTTGCGCGGCTTCGCTAACGCCGGCGAGCTTCAGCAAATCCTCTTCGGATTCTTCGGTGATGATGTCGACGATGTCATCGACGGTGACCATGCCCTTGATGCGCCCCGCTTCATCGACCACCGGCGCCGAGGCCATGTGATACTTCTGGAAGGTCTGGGCGACCTCTTCCTGGTCCATACCGGTACGGATCAAAATGAGCGGCGAGCGCATTATGTCGGCCAGCGGAGTATCACGGCTGGCGCGAATAAGGCTGGAGACACGTACGGCCCCGACCGGGCGCATCAGCGCGTCAACGACATATATCTCAAAGAACTCGTCGGGCAGTTCAGCATCGGCGCGCATGCGATCGATGACGTCGCCGACCGTGTCCCCTTCAGGCGCGGCGACGTATTCGCGCTGCATGAGACGGCCGGCCGTCTCTTCTTCGAACGAAAGCGCTTCTTCAACCGCGAGACGGGTATCCTCGTCGGCAGCGGCGAGAACTTTGCCGAGCTGCTTCTCGTCGATGTCGGCAGCGACCGAGGCAGCGTCGTCGGTGTCGAGTTGGCCGAGGGCGCGACCGATATAGTCGGACGGCAGTTCGGGAAGGATTTCTTCGCGGCGCTCCCAAGAGAGGTTGGCGAGGAATTCTGGGGGCAGGTAGCGCCCCACCATCTTGGCGATGGTGCGCGCTGTTTCGAGCGGCACGTGCTCTATGACATCGGCGATGTCGGCGGGATCGAGGTTCGCCAGCGCGCGGCGCAGCGCCGGGCCATCGTGGTCACCCGCGGCGGCAATCACGCCGACGATGAAGTGGGCGTCCTCGGATGGCGCTTGGCGCACTTGCTCCGCCGCCGGTTCGTTTTCGATGCTCATCGGCGGGCCGCTTGGCTCGGGGGTGGAGAGAATTGGGTTCGCGCCCGCTAAACGCCGCGTCGCCGCTCGCGTCAACCCCGCGCGTCAACCTGGCGCTAGGAATTTCAGCGTCCAAGTGCATTTATGAAGCTTCGCACTCAGAAAGAGCACGCCATGAAGGTATGGATCGCAGCGCCCGCTGCTTGGTTGATGTTGGCTTCGCCTGGATGGGGGCAGGAACACCAGCATCAGCAAACGCCGCCAGCGGCGGAACAGGCGCCAGCCGAGCACGATCACAGCCAGATGCAGCATGGCGACATGCAGATGGAGCATGGCGACCATGCCGCGATGGAGCGTGACGCCGAGGCCGACGCGCATGCGGCGATGATGGCGAACATGCGGGGCCTCTATGGCCCCTACGCGATGGGCCGCGACGCCTCCGGGACAGCATGGCAACCGGATGTCAGCACCCACGGCGGCGTGCACCAGCACCGCGGCGCGTGGATGCTCATGACACACGCCATGCTCAACGGCGTTTATGCGTGGGCCGATGGTCCGCGAGGCGATGAGAAGGCTTATCTCGCTGGAATGGTGATGGCGTCGGCGCGGCGCGATGTTGGCCCGCGTGGGACACTAAACTTGCGCGCGATGCTGTCGCCCGATCCGTTCATGGGCGCGAACGGCTATCCTCTGCTGATGGCCGCGGGCGAAAGTGCGGACGGTGTTGAGGCGCTTATCGACCGCCAGCATCCGCACGATCTGTTTATGGAACTCTCCGCCTCCTACTCGCACCGCATTGGCGAGGACTCGTCTGTGTTCGTGTATGGCGGCTTGCCGGGTGAACCGGCGTTTGGTCCGCCCGCGTTCATGCACCGTATGTCGGCGATGGATTCACCGGAAGCGCCGCTGACGCACCATTGGTTCGACTCTACGCACATCACGTTTGGCGTGTTGACGGCAGGGGTGACCCACGGCGATTGGAAATTCGAAGGCTCGCGCTTCCGTGGCCGTGAGCCGGATCAGGATCGCTACGACATTGAGACGGGCGATCTTGATTCAAGTTCGCTACGCGTCAGCTGGAATCCAACATCGAATTGGTCGCTTCAGGCGTCGTGGGCGGACATCACTTCGCCCGAGGCGCTGGCGCCGGATGAGGACGAACGCCGCTGGTCTGTAAGCGGCATCTATACGCGCCCCTTGAGTGATCGCGGCTGGTGGTCTGCAACGATCGCCTTTGCCAACAAAGAGCGTACGGATGGCGTGTCGCTCGATGCATGGCTCGCGGAAGCCGCCTGGCACCCGAACGAGAACTGGACCGTCTTCGCGCGCGGCGAGGCGATCGAGACGGACGAACTCGGCGTTTCACACCACGGGCCCGTTGAAGACGTGTCGCGCATCAGCGCGGGCGTGATCCACGACTGGCGCATCAATGAGAATGCCGTCTTCGGCGTCGGCGCTCTGGTGCAGCAACATTTCGCGTCCGACGCTCTAGAGCCGCTCTATGATGGCGATCCGCAAGGCGCGATGGGCTTCGTGCGCTTAAAGATCGGCTGAACCGCAAGAAAGTCTCTTGCCTTTGTCGGGACGCGCCGGGTTGGATCGTCCTGAGACAGAAGCTAGGAGACGTTGCGATGAAAGCCAGTGCATCTGTTTGGGTTGGACGCGTGCTGAGCGCGCTCTTTGTGCTGTTCATGCTTGGCGCATCAGTCGCCCCGAAGCTGTTGGGCCTGCCGATGACCACCGAGATCATGGATGGCCTCGGCTGGCCGCGAGGCTATGTGTTCGGCATCGGCATTCTCGAACTGACGCTGACGCTCCTCTACATCTACAGGCCGACGAGCATTCTGGCGGCGGTGCTGTTCATGGGCCTTCTTGGTGGCGCGATGGCGACGAACATGCGCGCAGAACAACCGCTGTTCAGCCATACGCTGTTCAGCATCTATCTCGGGCTCATCATGTGGGGTGGCTTATGGCTACGCGATGAGAAGCTGCGCGCGCTCTTCCCTTGGCGGCGCAAGGATGCTTAGTCCGGGCGCATGCCGGCCAGCACGATGTCGATCATCTTGTAGGCGTTCTTTTCCCAACCCGGCTTAGCGTATGCGGCCATTCCGACGACGGCGCGTAAGATATCCATCGGACTGACATCGAGTTTGATGTCGCCGCTCTTCTCGGCGTTGCGCGCGAGTGTGTTGATGGCGGTCTCGATGCCGGGGCCGGTCGATTTGAGTTTCGCGCCCAGTGCTTCGATGACGAGTTGCTTGGTGGCGAAGTAGCGCACGAACAGGCGCAGCCATTCGCGCAACGCTTCAAGCGGCGTCTCGCTCCCGATCAGGCGCTCAGCGGCGGCGACGAGCTTTTCGGACTCGTCCGCATAAACCTCCTGAAGCAGCGCTTCGCGGTTCGGGAAGTGCCGATAGAGCGTGCCAATGCCGACGCCCGCTGTGCGCGCGATCTCCTCCAGCGGGACCGACGCCCCCTTCTCAGAGAAAGCGGCCTTGGCGGTTTCGAGCAGGAGCTGACGGTTCTGCTCAGCGTCGGCGCGCGGCTTTCGGACGGGGGCTTTATCTACGCTCAAAATTAGACCTTGATAAACGGAGGCTTCCTCCGTATATAACCGGAGGTCGCCTCCTTTTATGCCGGATTTGCGCTCTTCAAGCAACCGGCGCCGGCGGCAAGTTTCAGTTTGGGAGAAGTAGGCATGGCCACGACACTTGGCGCGACCTCGACCACCGACGAGGTGCTCGACGGCGTGAATCTTTCCGGCAAGCGCGTGCTGGTGACCGGCGTATCAGCCGGCCTCGGCGTCGAGACGGCGCGGACGTTGGCAGCACACGGCGCGCATGTGATCGGCGCGGCGCGCGATCTGGCGAAGGCGGAGCGCGCAACGGCGCAGGTGCATGAAGATGCGCGCAACGGCGGCGGGCTTGAGCTGATCGAGCTTGATCTGGCCTCGCTAGCGAGCGTGCGCGCGGCGGCTGACAAGTTGCTCGCCGAAGGCCAGCCGCTCGACATCATCATCGCGAACGCCGGCGTCATGGCCGCGCCGTTCGGCAAAACCGTGGACGGCTTCGAGACGCAATTCGGCACAAACCATCTCGGGCACTTCGTGTTCGTGAATAAAATCGCGCCTCTGCTGCGCAATGGCGGGCGTTTCGTGAGCTTGGCTTCGTCGGGCCATCGCCGCTCGGACGTGGACATCGAAGATCCGAACTTTGATCGCGGCGATTACGATCCGTGGGTGGCGTACGGCCGCGCGAAAACCGCGAACGTGCTGTTTGCCGTGGAGTTTGACCGTCGCTGGCGTGAACGGGGGATCCGCGGAACTGCCGTGCATCCGGGCGGCATTCGCACCGAGCTTGGCCGCCACATGAAGCCAGGCGACATGGAGGCGCTCGCGGCGCAGCTGAACAAGCAAGCACAAGCGCAAGGCAAAGCGGAATTCTCGTTCAAAAGCGTGCCGCAGGGCGCCGCGACTTCAGTGTGGGCCGGCGTTGTCGCCAGCGCCGACGAAGTTGGCGGAAAGTATTGCGAAGACTGCCATGTCGCGGCGCTGACGGAAGCCGGGATGATGGACCTCAGCGCCGGCGTTCGTCCATATGCGCTCGACGCAGACCGCGCCAAGGCGCTGTGGGCCAAAAGCGAAGAGCTGGTCGGCGAAAAATTCTGACTGGCGCGGAACTGATCCGGCGTACGTGAGTTTACACCTAACTTCTGAAACGAACCGAGCGATCGGAGAGGATCGGAAGGGAAAGAGGCTTCCGGCAACGGAGGCCTCTTTTTCGTTGGAAGCGTTCGTTGTTCAGGCGGCTCCTGGGCCGCCGCTCATCCTTCGCAGAGCAAAGGATGGTGCGCTCGAGAGGACTCGAACCTCCACGATGTTACTCGCTGCCACCTCAAGGCAGTGCGTCTACCAATTCCGCCACGAGCGCATTTTCACCAGGAGCTGACGCCCCTGCTTTGGTAAGGGCGCGGGGTTACCAGAGCCGCCCAAAATGAACAAGGCCCAGGGTCGCCCCCGGGCCTCGTAGGTTAGGTCTAAGCCTGTGGCTTAGTGGCTCGTGAGCTCAGAGATCGAGAGAACGGCCGGGGCGAAGCCACCCGCGTAGGTGCCGACCCAGATGTCATAGAGGCCGGACTGCGGGTTATCGATGCGCATGCCCGGGTTCATGCCGTTGAAACCACCGTCGTCCTCACAAAGCCATTGACCGCTCGGCGTGCGGACCACGAGCGTGGTGTCCGTTTGCGAGTCGACCGAAATGACAAGCGGACGCGTGGTGTTGCCGGCTTGCCAGACGAGATCGTAGTCCGGCGCGTCGGCGACGAAGCCGGGGCAAGCGTTGCCGAGGGTGTCGGAAGCGCGAAGCGGGCCGCCAGCGGTCATGTTGATTTCATGCGGGTCAGGCGTGAAACCAGCAGCGAGTTGGATGTGGCCGTAAGCGGCCGGAAGCTGCCAGTTTTGAGCGGACGCCGCGCCGGCGCTCAGCACAATGGCAGCAGCCGCGACAGCGGCGAAGATACGCGATTTCGTGAACATAGACTTCCCCGTCAGAGGCGCGCCGGGCTCTGGCGCGCGATAGCAATTTGGCGTCCCACGCCTGAGCCCAACATGAACCGCGAGGAAAGATTCCGTCTAGCCCAAAAGAAAGTTGAATTACGCGGCTGCGTTGAATTCGTGCACGTCTGCAGGCTCGGTTACCGTGATGCAGAGGCGATCGCCTTGAATGGTAATCTCCCCACGCGCGATTGGATGTCCGGCAGCGAGAATCCAAAGTTCGTCGGCTTCCTTGGTATCCAGCGGTATCACCGCGCCGCGGCCCATGCGGAGGAGTTGCTGCATCGGCATCGAGCAGCGGCCGAGGACAACAGAGAGTTCGATATCGACATGATGGACTTGGCTTTTACCGGACACGCGACGACCCCATTTGATTCTGCTCTAGTCGAACCTGAAAGAGTTGCGGGCGTGTGAACGAATGATCGGCTGGGCAGTATCTCCAGGGCTGACCGACTACGAGACCGCCGTTGCGGCGATGGAAGCGCGCGCGGGCGCGATTGCGAATGGCGAAGCAGGTGAGCTTGTTTGGCTTCTGGAACATCCCCCCCTCTACACGGCGGGTGTGAGTTCAAAGGATTCGGATCTCCTCGCGCCAGATCGCTTTCCAGTGTTTCGCACCGGACGCGGCGGTCAGTTTACCTATCACGGACCAGGTCAGCGCGTGGCGTATGTGATGCTCGATCTTCGTGAGCGTGGACGTGACGTAACAAAGTTCGTGCAGAACCTTGAGCACTGGATCATCGGCGCGCTGGCGGACTTCAACGTCAAAGGCGAAATCCGCGACGGTCGCGTCGGTGTGTGGGTTGAGCGCAAAGGTCCGGGCTGGTCGCGCGAAGATAAGATCGCCGCGATTGGCGTTCGCTTGCGCAAATGGGTGAGCTTCCATGGCATCGCGTTCAACGTTGAGCCTGACTTGGAACACTTCTCCGGCATTACGCCATGCGGAATTTCCGCGCCACAGTTTGGCGTTACGAGCTTGGTTGATCTTGGTTTGCCAGTAACGATGAGCGATGCCGATGCCGCTCTTCGTGCATCCTTCGAACGCGTGTTCGGCGCGACGGAACTTTCGCAACCACCGGCATAGGCCGCTTGAGATAATTGCATCCAAGCTGATGCGCGCAGACATCTCCGTAGCAAGACGACGGAGAGAAGAGATGAAAGCGCCGGCAGACAGGACCGCCAAACGCATCAGCGTTCAGGAATGGTTCGCGCGCTATGACGCTCTCGATCTTCTCAAGCGCCATGAGCAGCCTCAGCCGCAAATGAGCGCACCGGCGGATCGCATCGCAATCCGCGCTTAGCGCGGTTTGCCCCCCTCCTTGAGTGCAGTCCCTAATGGGCGCGTCCTCGCAGGCGCGCCTTTTTCTTTGCGCCGTCGAATTGAGACCCCAGATAGGTCGCTGCTTGTGCCGCAGCAGCGATGCGCGGGTCGCGATAGGCTGGCGCAATGGCCATTACTGATTCTCAAACCGTCATCGAGCCGCGCCTCGGCTGGATGAACACTCAGACCGTCGCTGAAGTTGTCGCCAATGTGCGCGCCGGCACGATCTCGCGCACTGGCTACACGGCGGTGATGGCGTTCATCTCGCTCGCCATGTTGCCGGCTTGGCTCGCCGCGGTGTGGCTCGCGTTTATCGTGATTTGGGAATTGGCGGCTCGGCCGTTTCTCGAAAATAAGCTCGCGCTGCCTGCGACCAAGCGCTCCGAAGCGGAAGGTTTTGGATGGCTCGCCGCCATCAACATCATCGGCGCGACGGTTTATACGATCTACCCCGTCGCGATCTGGACCACCGGCGAAGCGATGGGAATGGTTCTGGCGACCGCGTGGATCTGCGGCTCGGCAAACCATCTCTTTGTCTATTTCTCCGCCAATCGTTGGCTGTTGCTTTCGTGTGTTGTCCCGCTCGCGGTGCTTTCGTTGGGCGCACCATTGGTCACAACAGGCATGAGCCTTGAGACAGCAATCGCGATGTCGAGCTTGGCCGCGCTATTGCTCGCCGCGGGGATGTTCGGCTTTGATCGCCGCGTCCTGCTGGGAAATCTCGCCAAGCACGAAGCTGCGCGCGCGACCGCAGAACAGGCAAATACTGCGAAGTCACAATTCCTCGCCACCATGAGCCACGAGCTGCGATCCCCACTCAATGCCGTCATTGGCTATGCTGAGTTGATCGAAGAAGAATCCGAGCGCGGGCCGATCGCAGAGGATGCGACCAAGATCAGAGCATCGGCGCGACAATTGCTGAGTGTCATCGACGTCATCCTCGACATCTCAAAGCTTGAGACTGGCGCGATCGAACTGCGTCGCGAACGCGGACCGGTGTCGGCAGTGCTGCAACAGTTGCGCGAGGCAGCGTTGCCGCTTGCGGTGGCGAACAACAACACGGTGATCGTCAACGAGGACGGCGCGCTGGGCGACGCGGAAATCGACCACATGAGGCTGCACCAATCCTTGATGCAGCTCGTGTCGAACGCAGCGAAGTTCACACAAAATGGCGAGATCCGCATCGCCGCGCGCCGCGAAGCGCTCGGCGCCCGCGACCGGCTCGTGTTCACCGTCAGCGACACTGGGCCTGGGATTCCGCTTGAGGACCAGGCGCGCATCTTCGAGCCCTTTGTTCAGGGCGAAACGGGCCAACGCCGCAGCGAGGGCACAGGCCTTGGGCTGACGCTCGTCCGGCGCTTGGCGCGCCTCATGGGCGGCGACGTGCGCTGCGAAAGTACCCCCGGCCACGGCTGTACGTTCACGCTCTGGATTGACGCCGGCGCGGGCCGCTGAGGATTTCGACGGACAACTGCGTCCAAAACCGCGCGCGCCTGCATCTGTGTCGGCAATAGGGCAAAGCCCTGGCTATGGAGCTGACTCAGATGGACGAAGGCATATTCTTTTTTCTCACATTTTTCGGATTTCTCGGCGCGGTCATCCTGGTGCCGACCCTGGCGCGGGAGCGCACCAAGCGCTCGGCCCACGATCTGGTTTCGCAAGCGATGTCGCGCGGCCAGCAGGTCGATCCCGGCCTCGTTCAGCAACTGACGCAAAACCTGCTCGATGAAGGCAATCGCGCCCGCAAAACCTTGGGCAACGCGGTTGTGCTGCTGGCGCTGGCGGGCGGCTTCGTGGCGGCCGGCTACGTCATCAATGGCTTCGACCAGGACGGCGACGGTATGCGCGCCATGTGGATCCCAGCGGTCATCTTGGGCTCGGTTGGCACGGCGTTCCTGCTGCTCTCTATCATCGACTACGCCACCAAGCGCCGTAACCCGAACTAAGCTTCAATCCATCCTGCGTAATCGGCCAGAGGCGCCTCCCCGCCTCTGGCCTTTTTACGTTTCACCAATTCTCCGCATTTCCGCCTTGGCGGACCGCTCTTATCAAGGCGTGCGTTGAGGGCGGTGGAGCGGCGATGAGCGGCTGGAAGACCTGGGCGATGATGGTTGCGCTGGCGCTCTGCGCCGGCACTGCTGCGCACGCGGACGCACCGGAAAACGCGCCGACCAGCGAATGGGTGCAAGTCACGCCGCCCCCGACAAGGCTCGATGGGCGGCTCTACGAAGCGACCTGCTCGCACGCTGCCGGCACAGATCCGGCGTACCGCTTTTGGTTCCGGCGCGGGACGGGAGACGGCCTCGTGGTTTTCTTCGATGGCGGCGGCGCCTGTTGGGATGACGTCACGTGTGCGATCCCACGGCGGCGCGAAGCGGACCGCGACGATGACGGCTTCTACAAAGCCGAACTGATCCCGACCGACAATCCAAACCGCTTTAGCGGCATTTTCGATCTCAACAATCCGCGCAACCCAGTGCGCGATTGGAGCTTTGTGTACGTGCCGTATTGCACGGGCGATGTGCACTCTGGCTCCAACACCGCGCACTACACCGATCCGGACACCGGCGAGCCCTACACGATCGAACATCGCGGCGCGGACAATTTCCGCGTTGTGCTGAGCTGGATGAAAGAGACCTTTGCGCAGCCTGGCCAGCTCCTTGTGGCGGGATCGAGCGCCGGCGCCTACGGCGCTTCAACGCACTATCCGCGCATTCGCGCAGCCTTCCCGCGTGCACGGGCGCTTATGATTGGCGACGCCGGCCAAGGCGTGATGACACAAGCCTTTTTGAATCAGCGCAACGTCAGCTGGCGCATGGTGCTGCCGCGCGAAGTGATCCCGCGGAATTTGGCGGTGACGCCAGACGTCGACATCGTTGCGCGGCTAGCGGCCCGCTATCCGCAGGACCGTTTTGCGCAATACACGACAGCGCACGACATCACGCAGTCCAGCTTCTATGCGCTGATGGGCGCGGAGAATGCGTGCATCGCGTGGACGGACGCGATGGTCACTGGCCTGGCGCAACGCCAGCACACACCGAACTTCCGCTCGTACCTGGCCGCGGGCGAGACTCACTCGATCCTGCGAACGCCGCGCTTCTACACCGAGCAAAGCGGCGGCACGCCGCTCGCGGAATGGCTCGCGGCCGCGTTACGGCCTGACAGCACAGGCTGGGACAACCGCGCCTGCGAGAACTGCATGATCCGCCCGACGCGGTGCGTGTACTAGAACACCGCCTGCGCTTCGCCGCCCATCATTTGCTGACGCACCAGCGGGATCGGCGGGCCGCCATAGCTTAGGAACTGGTCGTGAAAGTCGTGCCAGCCTTCGCGGCCGCCATGAGTGGCGGTCCAGTCTTCACGCAAGCGGCGGATCATCAGCTTGCCTAGCGTGTAGTTGAGATACGCCGGGTCATAGGTGCCGCGCGCGGCTTGTTGGCGGGCGTTGCCTTCGTCCTGATAGCACTCATTCACGAACATCTGACGCGATTCATCGACCGTCATGCGGCCAGTATGCATCAGGATGGCCGAGAGAAACCGGCAATCACGGCGCAGCGCGTTGGAAATTTGGCCGACGTGCGTTTCGGGATCGCCGTTTCCGAGCCCCGCATCCCACATCATCTCTTCGGTGTAGTGCGCCCAACCTTCACCGAACGCGTAGCCTACGAAGACACGACCAAATTGGTTTTCAGAGCGGTTGGCATGGAGGAAGTGAAGGAAATGGCCAGGCCACACTTCGTGCGCAGAAACGAACAAAAGTTCGGCTTGACCAGGAACGAAATCGCGCTGGACTTGCGCTGGCCAGCTCGGGTCCGGCGGCGAGATGTAATAGACCGACGGAAGGTTGGTCTCATACGGACCCGGAATTTCGATGTAAGCGAAGTTCTGCCGGCGGAACGGCGGCGCCTCATCGACTTGCGCCTCCTCCGGCCCGGGAATGGTGACAAGGTTGTGGTCGACGATGAACTGACGCAGCCCGGCCAGTTGCGCGCGTGCGCCTTCGACTGAGCCACCTTCCGGCTTATGCGCCCCCATGCGGGTCATGCACTGCGGGATCGTGGCGCCCGGCGCGAATTGTGCACACGCATCGCGCATCGCGGCCTGATTGCGCGCGAGATCTTCGCGGCCGATGCGTTCGATCTCCTCAAGCGGAAGATCGACCATCTCGGTGTCGCGCAGCATTTGCGAGAACCGCTCGGCGCCCAACGCAAAGTCGCCGGTTGCTGTCGCACGTTGCGATTCGACCCAATCGGAAAGTTCACGCATCGCTGTGGCTGCGGTGTTCGAGGCTTCCGTGAGTTCGCTCTGCAGCGCGGCGTCGGTTACTTCCGCGAATGCGGCTTTGCCGTCGCCTTGGAAGTAGTCCGCCAGACCGCCGAACGAGGCGCGACCGTAGCTGACGAATGTCAACGGCATCGGCGTGCGTAGGTTTGCGCGGATCTGCTGCGCCGCTGTGGGGATGGCGCGCAGATATTGGATGTAAGCGCGCAAGCGTACGTCAGCGGCGGCGTAGGGGCGCGCTACGTACATGGAGGGACCAAGCGCGCCCATGTAATAAGCCGGGTTCGTGTGCGGCTGATCGGCGGTGTCGAGCCAGAAGAGCTGGCCACGCGCAACAGCGACGAGATAATCGCGTTGGAAGGTTTGCTCGGGGGTCAGGCCCCGCATCGCTTCGGCCTGCGTGATTGAATCGCGTAGGAACGTCTCGGCGGCGGTGAGCCCCGCTTCGCTCCAATCCGGCAAGCGACCGTCATATTCGTGGCGACCCTGGCCAGCGGCGAACGTGGGATCGATTTCGAAGGCGCGCTCAATGAACGCATTCTGGAAATCGGCCCAGCGGCTCGCATTCTGATTGCAACCTGCGAGCGAAAGCAGCGCGACAGCGGCGAGCGCTAAAAATCTCTGCATGTGACGATCCCCTTCGCCGGCGACCTTGGCCGAAGGCGCAGCGGGCCGCTAGCGGGAAATCGACGAACGCTTAGGTCTGCTGGTTGCAGAACGCGATGTTGCGCGGCATCGCAGCTGCGACAGCAGTGAAGTGATCGCCGCGCGACGACAGCTTGCTCCTGCTATAGTCAGCGCGGAGAGAACCTTGCCCACACCCACGATCTTTATCGACGCCGACGCCTGCCCCGTGAAAGAAGAGATTTATCGCGTCGCGCGGCGGACCGGCTGCCCGGTGCAGGTTGTGTCGAACAGCTTCATCCGTGTGCCGCCGGACGTGACGCTCACTGTCGTGGATACGGGACCGGACATCGCTGACGACTGGATCGCCGAGCGCGTGCAACCAGGCGACATCGTGGTGACGAACGACATACCGCTCGCGAGCCGCACATTGAAAGCCGGCGGGGCCGCGTTGGGCGCAACCGGCAAGGCGTTCACCGAAAGCTCAATCGGCGCGGCTCTGGCGCAACGCGAATTGATGGAACACCTGCGCTCCTTCGGCGAAGGCGGTGGCGGGCCAAAGCCATTCTCGGCGCAGGATCGATCACGGTTTTTGTCAGCGCTAGATGCTGCGGTGATGAAAGCGAAGCGGGGTTAATCTTCGCGAGTCATGGCGCTAACCGATCGGCGTGACGCAGCACGAGTCTCCAACCGTCTTCCTCCCGCCGGAAGACCGTGGTTACGCGCAGTGCGACCAGCACGATCTCATCGCTTCCCACGCGTTGCGCACGCGTGCGTTCGAAGCCAATGACGGTGGCTAAGTCCGGGGTCACGATGCGCGACACCTCTTCGAACGCCATCGGGCCGATCGAACTCGCGAACATCGCTGCGACGCGCTCGGTCTCTGGCGCGATGTTGGCGAAACCCACTTTCGGTGCACCGAGCGGATTGGCCAGAACGGCGTCAGGACGGCGCGACCAGAGCGCCAGCGAGGGGGCAGGATTGCCATTCGGCATGGCGTGCAGCGCTTCGTGGCTGGCTGCTAAGGCTTCTTCGAATGTGGCATGCGTCATGATTGCGACGTCTCCCCTCAGCCTTGTCGCCAGACGAGTACCCCTGACCGTCGGGGACGCCACGTAGGCCTACGCTAGCTCAATCATCACTTCATCAGCCGCGACGCTGGCGCCGGCGGCGATATTGACTTTGGTGATCACGCCGTCGCGTTCGGCGCGGATGATGTTTTGCATCTTCATCGCTTCAACGACAGCAACACCCTCGCCGGACTTCACTTCCTGACCAGGCTTCACGTCGATCGAAATCACAAGCCCTGGCATCGGCGAGACGATGAGCTTTGACGTGTCCGCCTTCTGCTTTTCCGGAATTTTCTTGTGCAGCTCAGCGCCGCGCGGCGTGGCGACTTGCGCGAGGACGGTGACGCCGCGATGGCGGAGTGTGTAGCCGCCGGGGGCGGTTTTGATTTTCACTGAGAATGATTTGCCGTCGAACTTGCCGCTGATGATGCGGGCGCCGGGGCGCGCAACGGTGTCGAGGCGATGGGTCTTGCCGTTGATGGCGATGGCGGCGCCCGCGTCATCGAGATCGACTTTGGTGAGGTGGTGGGCGCCGTTGAGGATGACAGTCCAATCGCGCTGCCAGTCTTTTGCGCTGCCATGCAGGCCACCGCTGATGTCGCGAGCGCGACGGGCGGTGAAGGAGCGCGCGATGGCGGCGGTGGCAATCAGGAGCTTCTCTTGCTCGCTCGTCGGCGGCACGCCTTCGAAGCCGTCCGGGAAATGCTGCTTGATGTAGGCGGTAGTGAAATCGCCTTTGCGGAAATCCGCCTCTTCCATCACCGCGCCCAGAAACGGGATGTTGTCGGCGATGCCGTCGATAAGGAAATTGTCGAGCGCGGCGGCTTGGGCGTCGATGGCGGCAATGCGCGTTGGCGCGTGGGTGATGAGTTTGGCGATCATCGGATCGTAGAACATCGAAATCTCGTCGCCTTCACGGACGCCGGTTTCGTTGCGCAACGTGATGTCGCCGGTCTTGCCTTCGGCTGGCGCTTGGTAGGCGCGCAGACGGCCGATTGACGGCAGGAAGTTGCGATACGGGTCTTCGGCGTAGATGCGGCTCTCGATCGCCCAGCCTTTGATCTTCAGATCCTTCTGCTTGAACTTTAGCGGCTCGCCTGCGGCGACGCGGATCATCTGCTCAACAAGATCGAGCCCGGTGATCATTTCTGAAACCGGGTGCTCAACCTGCAGACGGGTGTTCATCTCAAGAAAGTAGAAGCTCTTATCGGCGCCGCTGGCGACGAACTCGACAGTGCCGGCGCTGTCGTAGTTGACGGCGCGCGCGAGGGCGCAGGCTTGTTCACCCATCGCCATGCGCGTCTTCTCGTCGAGCAACGGCGATGGCGCTTCTTCGATGACTTTTTGATTGCGGCGCTGGATGGAGCATTCGCGCTCGAACAGATGCACGACGTTGCCGTGCTTATCGCCCATCACTTGGATTTCGATATGCCGCGGTGCGGTGACGAACTTCTCGATGAAGATGCGATCGTCGCCGAAGGCGCCTTTGGCTTCAGCGCGCACGGCGGGGAAACCCTCTTCCACTTCCTTGCGATTGTAAGCGACGCGGATGCCCTTGCCGCCACCGCCGGCGCTGGCCTTGATCATCACCGGGTAGCCGATCTCTTCGGAGATCTGCACGGCGTGCTCGACGCCCGAGATTTCACCGATGAAGCCCGGCACGCACGACACGCCGGCTTCCTGTGCGGATTTCTTGGACTCGATCTTGTCGCCCATGGCGCGGATTGCGTGCGCGTTGGGTCCGATGAAGACGATCTTCTCGGCTTGGAGCCGATCTGCAAACTCCGCCTTCTCAGAAAGAAAGCCAAAGCCGGGATGGATCGCTTGCGAGCCAGTTTGCTTCGCGGCGGCGACGATCTTGTCGATGACGAGATAAGATTGCGCCGCGGGCGGCGGGCCGATGAATACCGCTTCGTCGGCCATATCGACGGCCAAGCTGTCCGCGTCAGCTTCGGAATAGACGATGGCCGTCTTGATGCCGAGGCGGCGCGCGGTGCGGATGATGCGGACGGCGACTTCGCCGCGGTTGGCGATCAGGATTTTATCGAACATTGAGGGCGGTGTTAGCGGGGTTTTCGCGTAGGCTGCAACCGATGAATCGCCGCGAGATCGTTCTGGGCGCCGCCGCTTTGGCCGCCTGCGGGGCTGATGGCCAAGCGCAACCGGCTTCTGCGCCCTTTCCGATGCGGCGCGGCGTCAATCTTGGCAATGCGCTTGAGGCGCCGAACGAAGGCGATTGGGGCTATCGGATCGAGCTGCCGCATTTGGATGCAATTCGCGATGCCGGCTTCGACGGCGTGCGATTGCCGGTGCGGTTCGATGCGCATGCTGGCTCGACTCCGCCCTATGCGATGGGCGGAGATTTCTGGCGCCGGATCGATGAGATTGTGGAGCACGCGCTCGAACTCGGACTCATGGTGCAACTCGACATGCATCACTATGAGCGGCTGATCACCGAGCCAGCACGCCAGCGCGAGCGCTTTCTCGGCATGTGGAGCGGCATCGCCCATCACTTCCGTGGCGCGCCCGCCGGGCTGATGCTGGAGCCATTCAACGAACCCAACGGACCAAACTGGAGCAACGGCGCACTGATGGCGCTGCAGCGCGACGTGGTTGAAGTAATCCGCGACCGCGGCGGCGCCGATCGGCTGATCGTGCTCGGCGCAGGCAACTGGCAAAACATCGACGCGCTGCGCGACTGGCGTCCGCCCGAGGGGGCGAACATCGCCGTCAGCGTACACTATTACGAGCCGCACGCCTTCACGCACCAGAACGCGGAATGGCTGGGCGCGGATACACCGAACTTCGGACGCGACTGGGGCACAGACGAGGATCGCTCCCAGGTCCGCGAGCATCTGATGAGCGCAGTCGATTGGGGAACGCGACGCGGTTACGCCATGCAACTCGGTGAGTTCGGCGTGAACCGCGCGCTGCCAATCCAGCAACGCGCGCAGTGGACACGCACGGTGCGCGAGATTTGCGAAGCCAACGGCATGGCTTGGTGCGTTTGGGATTTCGCCGGCGCGTTTCCGATCTGGGATCGGGAAACCGGCGCATTCATCCCGCTCATGCGGGATGCGTTGTTCGCCTAGTAGTCGAACATTTTCTCATCGCGCTCGGCGCGGCGCTGGGCTTGCGACACGATGTGGGCGGCAAGTTCGTCGCGCGTGAGCGATGGCGTGACGCCGCTCGGATCGAGATTGTGTTCGGCGACTAGCGCACGAAGCGCGCCTAAGTCCTGATCGGCAAGCGCGGACGCAAGCCCCTCTTCTCCGCCCTTGCGGTAGAGCCCAGCAGGATTGATCTCTGCGGCAAGACCCCCAAGCGCCGCGATCGGCTCGGAAGCTTGTGGTGCAGCTGGCTTGCTCTTCTTTGACTTTGTTGGCGTGGAGACGGCCGGCGCAGGGTCATCCTGCGCGACGTCTTCGAGCACTTCATCGGAAACATCACGACGACTGTCATGACGTTGCAGCACGGCATCGAGCCGATCGGCGAAATCGGGATTGCGCTTCGCTTCGCGGCGAATTTCATCAAACAGGCGATCGAGCGTTTTGTTCAAACTCATAGAGAGGGTGCGACCTCGACCTTGTTTTGGAATTCTTCGCCGAGCCTTTTGATCGTGTTGGCCATCGAGCCGTACTTCTGCTCGAAGGTGCGGGGCGTTTCAGACCATTCCGCCGCTTTGGCGATGTCGACATTCTGCGGGATGCGCACGTCAAACATCGCATCACCGAGATTGTCTTTCAGAAGCGATGCTTCCGAACGGTGCAGCGAGAAGCCATCTTCGTACTTCGTCGCCAACACCATGAGCTGCGAAGGCCCGCCACGACGCTCATTAATCAAACGCAGCGCGCGTTTGCGGAACGTGATGAGACCCAAGCGCGAGACGTAATCCGGGATCGACGGCACCAGGATCGTATCAGCGGCAATCAAAGCCGCTTCCGCGAACAGCGAAATGCCGGGCGGGCAATCGATCAGGATGTAGTCGTAGTCATTCATGATCGTCTTCAGCCCATTGGCGAAGCGTTCAAGGATCCACTTCTGGATCATGTCGATCTGAAAGCCGCGCTTGACGAAGCTTTCGATCATGTCGCGTTCGACGATGCGGAATTCCGGCGCCGAGGCGCAGAGCGCGACATCCGGCTTGCCCTTCAAATCGCTGACGTTCTTTTCGATCAGCTGTTTGAACGGCTTCGGCTTCTGCTGGACGATGTAGCTCTCGAAATAGAAATCGAGCGTGCGCATTTACCGACGCCGCCCTTCATGTTGATCACCGAGATGATACGCGCGGGCATTCTTGCCCCTTTCTTTTCGTCCATAATCTTATTGAACCCCGGACGGTCGGCGCGGAGGGTTAGTTTCTGGTAAATTTCGGTCAAGCCACCGGCGCAGTGTTCCCCACTGCAAACCGAACATGAATCTCAGTCAGGGTTCAGCTGCGCGGCGCCAATCTGTGTCTCGAGGGTGATTGAGACATGAGACGACAAGGATCGTCTCGGGAGCGCAAAGTACCATGAAGACGAAGTTTTTTGCCGCAGCACTCGCGGCGCTGACGCTCGCGACAGCCGGCGCAGCTTCGGCCCAGGATTTTCGACGCGGCGATCGTGACCGCGTTTATCCCGGTTTTGCCCCAGGCCTCGAAATCACCATTCGCAAGGACGGTCGCACGATGCAGTTCACACGCGACGACCGGATTTTCTATCGCCTGATGGAGCGGCCCTACAATTTCGTGCCGGGCATGACGTACGCCTACACCGACCGCTGCAATCGCCAAGGCTGCGTTGCATTCGTGTTCGATGGCCGTCACCGCCGCCCGGTCGACCGCATCTTCGCGCCGCACCTGCAAATGCGCGGCTATGCATGGCGCGAAGCGCGCGACTTTGACCGTAACTACAACAGCTACGGCGACTACGACCGGGACGACCGCAACTGGAATAACGAAGATGACCGCAATTATCGCAATGGCCGCGACGGCCGCTTCGATGATCGCCGTGACGATCGCAACAGCCGCGATCGCGGTGATTGGTTGGAAGGCGGACCGACACAACGCCGCTAA
>JAPLOL010000090.1 GCA_026400735.1 Alphaproteobacteria bacterium
CTGCCAGACGGCGAGTACGAAGCCTTCATCGACTCTGACCACGATCCGAAGGGCTCGCTGACCTACGGTGAATACTTCCTCCAAGGCGAGAGCGACGAGATCTTCCTGTTCTCGGCGCACTGCTGCCACCCCTCACTCGCCAACGACAATTGCTCGGGCATGAGCGTCAACACGCACCTCGCCCAAGCGCTCACGTCGCTCCAAGGCAAGACGCGTTACTCGTACCAATTCATCTTCGCCCCAGGCACGATCGGCTCGATCACCTGGCTCAGTCGCAACGAAGACAAGATCAAGCGCATCAAGAACGGCCTGATCCTGTCATGCGTCGGCGATCCAGGCGGCCCGACGTACAAGCGCAGCCAAGCCGGCGATGCGATAGTCGATCGCGCTGTCGAAAAGATCCTGCGTGACGAAGAAGCCAACCCGAACATCGTCGACTTCTGGCCGTACGGCTATGACGAGCGCCAATACAACTCGCCAGCGTTCCGCCTGAACGTCGGCCTGCTGCTGCGCTCACGCTTCGGCCTCTTCCCGGAATACCATACGTCAGCCGACAACATGGAATTCCTGAAGCCGGAAGCACTTGAGAAGTCGTACAAGCACACGCTGCAAATCATCGACGTGCTCGAGAACGAGTACAAAACGGTGAACCTTGCGCCGCACGGCGAGCCAAACCTCGGCAAGCGCGGCCTCTACGGCGCGATCGGCGGCGATAAGAAAGCCTATGACGCCAACCTGCCGGTGTTCTGGATGCTGAACCAATCCGACGGCCAGCACTCACTGCTCGACATCGCCCAGCGCGCAAAGCTCCCCTACGAGCGCATCCACGATGCGGCAAAGGTGCTGAGCGAGAACAACCTGCTGGAAGTTCTCGAAGCGAAGTAACCGTCAACGGGCGGGGAAAACGAAAGGCCGCGGCGCTTCAGTGCGCTGCGGCCTTTCTCATGCGTTCATCCTGGCGATTGGCGATCACGCCGCCTTGGCGCTAAGGTTCGCAGCTGAAGGTGAGACGTGCTTCACGAACCCGGGCAAAGGCACAAGAGAGCACGCCATCCGCTGGCAGCCTCGTCGGCGTTGCTGGCGACAATGCTCACGGCGCCCTGCGCACAGGCCGAGCCGGGCCTCGCCGATGAAGCGGAATCTCCGATCGTGGCAGCAGGCGCGAGTGAGATTTCCCTGCGCTCCGGCCAATTGGTCGGCGGCGAAAGCGGTCACGACTGGCAAGTGCGCGCAGAAGCCAACTACGCCTACACAAGCTGGTGGCGCGTCGGCGCCGCCGCTGCCTGGCAGAGCACCGCCGGAAACGCCGCCCTCACCGGGCTCGCGATCGAGAACGTTTTCGATTTCATCCCAAGCCGGCGCTGGCCGGTACATTTTGGCGCCTACGCCGAATACGAACGCAACATGAGCGAGGGGCCGGATCACTTCGAATTCAGATTGCTATTGCAACGTCAGCGCGGCCCGCTGGATCTACGTTTCAACATCACCAGCGAGCGCGAGACCGGCGACCATTCCGACAATCGATGGGAGTTCGGCTACGCAGCGCAGGGTTCGTATCGCGTCACGCCTTCATTGCGCCTAGGCGTCCAAGGCTTCGGCGACACCGGGTTCGACGATCAGCTCGGCGACGTCGACGACTACGCCCACTATTGGGGACCAATTGCGCAAGTGCGCCTCGCCAACGTACGCGATCGCCAATTGAGCCTTCGCGCTGGATATCTGTTTGGCTCTGGTCACGCGGACGCAGATGGCCAAGCTAGAATGCAGCTCGAATGGTCGTTCGGCGGAGATGACGACGACTAGCCTCGCGTGATCTGCGCCTCGTAGATCACCGCCTGCTCCCGATCGTGGAAGCGCAACGTAAGCGCCTCGGCGCCAAGCGCACAACTCGCGAACCCCACATCGGCGTACGCAAAGCGCGATTGCTCGACGGGGTCCACCTGTCGCGACATTGCGCCAGATCCCGAGCACACATAGTTCACGCCCGCATGCACCAAGTGCTCAAGGTCGTGGTCGTGGCCATTGAAATAAGCCTGCACCCCGTAGCGCTCCAGCAATGGCCGGATACGTTCCGCGACCGCAGGCGTGTCACCATGATTGCCGCTCGAGAAAATCGGATGGTGCCCAACCACAATCTTCCATGGCGAGGTATCGGTCGAAAGCCTCTGCTCCAGCCATTCCAGCTGTTCGCGCGCCTCGTCGGAGCTACCGAGCATCGGCACGAACGCGGCCGCATTGCTCAGCCTGGCTATCGGCGTTGTATCCAGAAAATAGAATGTCGCCGCCACGCCGCTCACATCCATTTGCTCAGTCCAATAGCGCGCCGGCATGCGCCAGCGCGTGCTACGTGCCGTGTAGGCAATCTCGGCGTTCGGCGCCCCCTCGTAGTCATGATTGCCCAGCACGACGTACCAAGGCCGCTGCAGCGACGGCGCCGAATAGATCGCCTCAAACGACTCCTGAAATTGCGGATCGCTCACTGAGCCGACGCCGCGCGGGTAGAAATTGTCCCCGGTTGAAATGATAAAGCGCGCGTCTGTCTGAGACGCGACGGCGCCCATGGCGCCGGCAACTTGCCGCTGCTGGTCCGATGCCTGCCCCCAATCGCCGATCACCAGAAAATGCAGTGCCTGCGACTGCGCAAACGCCTGCGGGGCGATCAAACAAGATCCGACCGCCAGAAGGACGCTGCGCCGCGATGACTTGCCATCAAGAGGGTTCACGATCCGGACGTTAACCGACGCAAAAGCCGCGAACAAGTTTCGCGACGGCATAGGCCGCCACCAAGCTTGTGTGCGCTCAATCACGCGTTTGGCATTCACAACAACGCGAGAACCGCCACACTACACGCGTTGGTGATTGCGCGCGGCTTGTGCGTCTTAGCGAACGTGCGCTCTCCTTCTCATTGTTAGGAGGGAAGACAATCATGTCCTACAAATTGAAACTCGGTGTAGCTCTGGCTGTTGCTGCGTTGGCCTTGCCAACGCTTGCGACTGCGCAGGATCCAACCACCCGGCTCGACATCACGGTCGTCGGCGCTGTGCTGAACAACGGCGATGAAGTCGCGGATGCCAACGCTGTTGCGGCGCCGGCACTGCCGGTCGTCTATGAAGACGAAGCGGCCGCGGCCACCGAAACGACGACTGCAGCGGCGAACGCGGAAGCGTCAACCGCCGACGCGAGTGCGAACCTCGGCCATGGTGTCGAGTCTGAGTAAGCTCGCCAACTGACCAGCGGCGGCGATCGAACGTGGATCGCCGTCGCCAATTGTCAGCGCGATGTGCGCGCTATCGAATTCCCGCAACGCCAGATCAAAGCTCCGCCAGCGTCCGTCGACATACGCGACGACCCAGCTGTGCGGAATGAACGCGTTGCTCACCCCATGATAGCTCTGCCGCGAATACGAAACCCCGCTCGCCACGCGCGTCGGAATCCCCGCCGCACGGCCAAGCGCCGCGAGCAGCACCGCCGCCTCCGTGCAATCGCCGCGGCGGCGATCAAGCGTATCCAACGCCGAATAGTGACCGTTGAAATCCGCTTCTTCCAGATACGGAATCGCGCGCTGCAACAGCACTTCCATCTTGCGTGCATCCGAAACGTCGTAGCCACGCGCAGCCGCCGCCATTGCCTGAAGCCTCGGGTGATCGCTCTGCAGCCACGTGGTCGGCCGCAACGCCGACGCGAGGTAGGCCGCATCTGTCGGTAAACCTGGCCCGCACGTGTCGCAAATATCTAATGTGATGAAGCCGCCATCCGCATGAGCCCTCTGCTCGCCGGTTTGCGGCAGCGGAAACGTCAATCCATCGCGAAATTCGTAGCGATAGCGAATGTGACCACGCCGCGCCTCTTGCGAGATCTGAAACGGCGCGCGCTGCGCCATGTTCGGGATCACCTGATACGGGGGATGCCGCTGCTCAGCCGTCGCGCGATCAGTGAGCCGCACACGAAAGGTTTCGCCGAACATCGGCTGCGCCACTTCAAGCAGTTGCCGGTCAGCTAGCACCAAGCGAGAGACGCCGCGTAAGTCTTGGCCCTCATAACGCCAGCGCACTGCGTTGATGCGCCCTTGCGCATCCGGAGGGCCTAGCGCTTCGACAACGATGCGTTCAACGGCCATGGAGTCACTGTCGAAGTTCAAGAACTCCAAACGCGGCGTACTTTCCGGCGTCCAGCTCTGGACCAACGCGTCGCCGTCATCAAAGCGCACATCAGCCGGTAGCATAATCGTTTCGCGGCCACTCCCCGCCGGCGTCTCGCGCAACACGTCCACGCGGTCGGCGTGAACCGTGGCGCGCGTCCGGGTCAAAAATCGTCCCGTGCGCGCAGTGGACTCAATCGACGACACCCGCCCGCCCGACTCTTCGCGAACCACGGTGCGCGTCGTGGTCCGGTTGGCGACGCCACCCCGCTCACGCAGATAGATCTGTTGGCTCTCGATCAGATCACGGCCGTCAGCGCGCGGCTCTACCTGAAGCGAAACATGACCCAAGGTCGCGCCGCTATCGGTAACGATCGTGTACCAAGTCGTCGGTTGATCTGCGGAGGCAAGCGTCACGCCCGCCGCCAACGCCACGCAAATGAATGCCACAAACCGCCTCATGTCACGACGCTAGTTCAGCCCGCGCCGCCCTCCGCCTCACGTCTCCGCGAGCGGCGCGGCGATCACTGCAACGTGAGCCGCCGCGTAACGCCCACTGCAGTCAGGAAAGCCTCGTCGTGGCTCACAATCAGCAAGGCGCCATCGAACGCACGCAGCCCCTCCTCCACCGCCTCGATCGAGTAGATATCGAGATGGTTGGTCGGCTCATCCAAAATCAGCAAGGGCGGCAGCATCTCGCCGCCCAGAACGCACGCCAGTCCCGCGCGCAACATCTGCCCGCCACTCAGGGTACTGACGATCTGCAGCGCCGCATCGGCGCGAAACATGAACCGCGCCAGCGCCGATCGGCATGCGTTCTCGTTCGCGCCCGGATTAATCTTCAAAAAGTTATCGCGGATCGAGAGCGCAGGATCGAGTACACTGACACGCTGATCCAACAACGCGTACTTCGTCATCACACGCACTGTCCCGGACCAAGGCTGCATTGCACCGGTGATCAGCGCCAAGAGCGTCGTCTTCCCCGATCCGTTCGGGCCCGTGATAGCCACACGTTCCGGCCCGGTGATCGAAAACGAAAGTGCATTCAGCACCGGCCGCCCCGGCTCATATCCGACGCTGACATCCTTCAGCTTGAGCACATCCCTTTGCGCAGCCAGCTGCGTCGACGGCAGCGATACTGTGAACGGCTGCAACACTTCAATTCGTTCGCGCGCCGCACTGAGATCCGCCTCGGCATCATCACGCTGTCGTTCCGCCAGTCGCGACATGCTCCCACTCGTCTCTTCCGCCTTGCGCTTCAGCCCACCGATGATGATCCGCGGCATGTCTCCTTTCGCCGCCTTGCGCTTGCCCACGCTATCCTTGCGAGCCTTGCGCTCAGACATCATCTGCACCGTCTCGGCAACGTCAGCGATGCGCTTCTCTGTGTCCGCCAAGTCATGCTGCGCCGCCGCCAACTCCAGCGCCTTGCGTTCGCGATACGCACCCCAATTGCCGCCATAGCGGCGTACGCCCAGCGTCGTCATCTCGACAATCGCATCCATTGAATCGAGTAATTCGCGATCATGACTCACGACCACCCCGCCCGCGCGCCAGCTCGCCAGCAACTCAATCACCGCCGCGCGGCCATCGCGATCGAGGTTGTTCGTCGGTTCATCGAGAATGATGAAATCGGGTTCCGCAAACACCAACGCGGCCAACGCGGCTCGCGTGCGCTGACCACCCGACAATGCGCCGAGCAATGTCGCCGCATCTGCATCAAGCCCAAAACGCGCCAGCGCTTCGGCGAGCCGCGTCTCAAGCGTCCAGTCCGCGTGCGCGAGATCGTCCGGATCCGCTTCGCCTAGTTCCGCCCGCTGCAGGACGGCCAACGCATCGCCAATCCCAAACAGGTTAGCGATCGTTTCATGCGGATCGACCTGCACCATCTGGCGCAACACAGCGACGCGCCCAGTAACGGACACGCCGCCGCTGCGCGGCTGCACGTCGCCGGCAACGATCTTCAGCAGCGTGGTTTTGCCCACACCGTTGCGGCCAACGAGCCCCGCTCGTTCGGCGCCAAAAGTGAAATCGAGATCGGCAAACAGCTCACGCCCATCAGGCGTGGCCCAACTCAAGTTGGAAAGCGTGATTGTAGCAGGCATGGCGAGGCGCATTTCTCTTCGAGACAAAACAATTGGGTTTGCTCAGAGAATTTCCATCGCCGCACGCATCTCTTCGGTTGAACGCTACGCCTACGAACGTAAGCGCCGCGAGCATCACTTCAAGTACAAAATTCGCAACGTCGCGTTTTTCGCCTTGACGTCGCCACGAACCGCGATCATACACCCGCCCCTTCGCGCACGGCAGTCGCGCACGAAGAAATGAGAAAGACCGATGAGAAGCAATTTCGCATTCATCACGCCAGCGCTGACCACGCTCAATCCATTGGGTTGGGTTGCGGTTGATGCACGCGCGCTTTCTTGTGGAGGTGAGATGGGCTGATCCCATTTCAGATGTTCGACGTTTCGAACCCCTCCCGAGCTCACTGCTCCGGAGGGGTTTTTGTTTCCGCCTCTCCGAAGCCTTCGTCATGCGGAAACAAAGGAGATTTTTGACATTCCAGGTGGTGAAGAGGCGGAGTTCTTCGTTCTCCAAAACCAAAGGCCGCTTCGACCGTTCCCCTGGATACATTTTTGTCGGTGGTGAAGAGCGCGGATACTTCGCTCTGGATAAAGCTGGTTCGAATCCAGCCGGCGCATGCATCGTACCGTGGAGGCGATCCCGCAAAGATCGTCGTGACGCGGGCTCCGAGCGCGAGACCTTGTCTCAAGCTTTGCGATGATGATGGCTTGGCCCGTTCTCGACCGTTCCCCGACAAGACGAATGTCACAACGGTGGTGAAGAGATCTGTTACTTCGATTAGGGCGACGGTGTCGCGGGTTCGAATCCCGCCAGGTCCAACACTTTGGGGCCTGTAGCTCAGTCTGGTAGAGCACGTGCTGCCGAAAGGCAGCGTCTCAGATTTCGCCCGTTCCCCGTTGCGGCTGCCAATTTGGCGGTGGTGAAGAGATCGCGTTCTTCGTGCAGGGACAAAATGCTGGTCCGCCCCAGGGCGTGCAGAGCGTGTCAGCTTCCGCAAGGAAGCAGTTTCGCGTCTCGTCTGTTCCCCGCCAATGCCATTGCTGCGCCGGTCGCAACGATCGGTGCGGCGTTAAGTTTGGCGGTGGTGAAGAGTACGAGTGCATCGGAAAGAGCACCGCATCGCGAGATGCGGAGGTCGCGCGTTCAACTCGCGCCAGGGCAACCTGTAGCTCAGTTTCCCGCAAGGGAGTTCTCGTCTCGATCGTTCCCCGCCATCCGAGGTCAGCCGGTGGTGAAGATGTCCGCTACTTCTTTGGTGAAGCTCGACCCCATGGGTCGAACACGCGGAGATCACAGCGTTCCCCGGCTGGCATTTGGTTTTGTGAAATTTGGCGGTGGTGACCGCCAAGTCGTGCGTCAGCAGGTGGTGAAGAGGTCCGTTACTTCGACTGTTAATCGCGTGGTCGCGGGTTCGAGTCCCGCCAGGTCCTCCACTGTGGACCTGTAGCTCAGTTGGGAGAGCACGAAACGGTCTCGTCTGTTCCCCTGGCTGACGTTCTTTCGGCGATTGTCGCCAGCGTACAATGATGATGGAGTAGGAAGTGTAGGTGATGAGATGGTGAAGCTGAACAAACCCCAGGCCGTGCGCACGCATGAGGGCGCAAAGGGCCGCGCGTTCACGCCGGAGGCGCAACTGCGCCGCGCATTGATGAACTCGATGCTCTGGGAAAACCAGTTCTACGAGGACGGCGTCGCCATCGCCGAGCGCATGGCTGCGCTCGTTCCGAAGGTGAAGGCCGAGACCGTCGCCGCGCTCGCCATCAAAGCACGCGAAGATATGAAGCTGCGTCACGCGCCGCTTTTGATCGTGCGTGAAATGGCGCGTCATGAAACGCATCGCGCGCTCGTGGCCGATACGCTTGAGCGCGTCATTCAGCGTCCGGACGAATTGACCGAATTCCTCGCCATCTACTGGGCCGATGCGCTCGGACCGATGCAGCAACGCAAGAAGGCTGCGGTCTCGGCGCAGATCAAGAAGGGCCTGGCGCGCGCATTTGCGAAGTTCGAGGCCTACCAGCTCGCCAAGTACAACCGCGATGGCGCTGTGCGCCTGCGCGACGTGCTGTTCATTACCCACGCCAAGCCGAAAGACGAGGCGCAGGAAAAGATCTGGAAGCAGCTGGTCGATGGCAAGCTAACCTCCCCCGACACGTGGGAAGTCGCGCTGTCGGGCGGGGCCGACAAGAAGGAGACGTTCGAACGTCTGATCGCCGACAAGAAGCTCGGCGCCCTCGCTCTGTTGCGCAACCTGCGCAACATGCAGGTCGCCGGCGTTTCGAAGAAGGCGATCGGCAAGGCGCTCGATGAGATGCGTACCGATCGTGTTCTGCCCTACCGCTTCATCGCGGCCGCGCAGCACGCCCCGGACCTCGAACCCGAACTCGAACACGCGATGTTCCGTTCGATCGAGGGTCACGCAAAGCTGACGGGCAAGACGATCCTGCTTGTCGACGTTTCGGGCTCGATGGACTCCCCGCTTTCGGGGCGTTCGGAGATGCGCCGTCTCGAAGCCGCGAACGGTCTGGCCATTCTCGCACGCGAGATCGGTGAGGACGTCGAGATCTACACGTTCTCCGATCACGTGAAGAAAATCGCGCCGCGCCGTGGCTTTGCACTGCGCGATGCGATCACCTCTTCGCAGCCGCATAACGGCACGTGGTTGGGCAAGGCCGTCACCGAAGTTGACCGCAAGGACGCGCGTTTGATCGTCTTCACCGACGAGCAATCGCATGATCCGGTGCCCGCGCCGAAGGGTGTTGGCTACATGGTCAACGTCGCGTCGTACCAGCACGGCGTTGGCCACGGCGATTGGCGTCGCGTCGACGGTTTCTCGGAAAAGATCCTAGATTGGATCATCGCCAGCGAAGCCGCGGAGTAAAACGAAGGCCCGCGTTCCGTTAGGAGCGCGGGCCTTTTGTTTTCACTATCGATGTCGCTTAGAACCGCACTGGCATCGAGCTTGGCTTCACGCCGCTCTTTTCCGGTTGCACGAAATCCGGCCAAGCCTTGTCCTTGTCCGACATCTCCGAAACGGGCAGCGGCCACTTTAGTCCGAAAGCCGGATCGTCATGGCGATAGCCACCGTTTGAGTCCGGCACGTACATCGCCGAACAAAGATAGCTCACCTGCGTGTCGTCCACGAGCGTCTGGTAGCCGTGCGCAAAACCACGCGGCACATAGAGCTGACGGCCGTTCTCGAACGACAGGTCGAACCCTTCCCACTTCAGATACGTGCTTGAGTGCGGGCGCATGTCGACGATGATGTCGTGCACGGCGCCTTGCAGCGCGCGGACGACCTTCACTTCGTAATGCGGATCGACTTGGAAGTGCATCCCGCGAACGGTGCCCTTCGTCTTCGAGTAGCCGGTGTTGTGCTGCGGGTAGCTGACCTCGAGATTGTTCTCGGCAAATTCCTTCATGCAGAAGGAACGGCCGAACCAACCGCGATTGTCGCCGAACGGCGTCATCTCGATGACGACGACGTCCTGCAGTGTCGTCTTGTTGAATTTCATTCCGCGGCCACCGCTTGCGCACCAGGACGCAGTTCGTTGGTGAGCATATCGTCAGCAAGCAGCTTCTTGATGTGCTTGATGCGGTTGTAGCGCGTACCTTCGAACTCTTCGACCGTGATGCCGCTCTTCTTATAGGCAGCGTACAGTTGCTCGGCGCCCTTCACGGCATCCCATTGCGGTTGGAAGCCCGGGAGCGTCTTCTTGATCTTCTCGAAGCTGACGCGATACGAGCGCGGGTCGGGGCCGGCTTCGCTGGTGAGCTCAATCGTCGTGTTCGGCACGATGTCGCGCACGATCTCGGCGATCTGACGGACGGTGTAGTTGTGCGCCGTTTGGCCGACGTTGAAGGCTTCGCCGCGAACCAGATCGGCCGGAGCTTCGAGCGCGGCGATAAAGGCGCGCGAGATGTCTTCGATGTGAACGATTGGGCGGATCGGCGTGCCATCCGACTTCAGAAGGATGACGCCCTTGGTCATGCCCCATGCGACGAGATTGTTCAGCACGATATCGAAACGCTGACGCGGTGACACGCCGTAAGCCGTCGCCGGGCGGATGAAGACTGGGCAAAAGTTTTCGTCTGCCATCGGCTTCACGTCGCGCTCAACCAGCACTTTCGATTCACCGTAGGCCGAGACCGGCGCGAGCTTGCCGGTTTCGTCGATCATCTCGTCGCCTTCGGTCTTGCCGTAGTTCGAGCACGACGACGCGAAAATGAATTTCGGCACGCCGGCCTTCTTGGCCAGTTCAGCGATTTTGACCGACGCGAGGTGGTTCACGTCGTAGGTCAAGGTCGGGTTGAGATCGCTCAGCGGGTCGTTCGAGAGCGCCGCGAGGTGAATGATGGCGTCGAAGCCTTCGACATCTTCCAGGCGCACATCGCGCGTGTCACGGATGATGGTTGGGATGTCGTGAATCTTGCCGCCATCTTCAAACGTGCAGCGCGAGTAAAGATCAGCGTCGAGGCCGACAACTTCGTGCCCAGCCTTCATCAGCATGGGCGTCATCACCGTGCCGATATAGCCGCGTGAACCCGTCAACAGCACCTTCATGGAATTCTCGCCTCTCTCGTTAGCCCGCGCGTATCCAGCGTGCGGTCGTTTCTATTCTATGCTGCGAGCGCGCCCCGCCCCAAGGCCGGACACGTCCGCGTACTGATGTTTGTTCATGCAAAAAGCGCCCCTCGCGTGGGGCGCTAATTCCGGCTCAAAGTGCGCCGGGATCTTTCTTCCAGAACAGCAGCGCCGCCGTCGCAGCGACGATCTCAATCTCGCGCCACCAGGTCCAGTTGCGAACGTACTCGACGTCGTACTTGGTGCGGGCGCGGATCTTCTCTTCCGTTTCCGTCGGCCCACGGCAGCCGTTCACTTGCGCAAGGCCAGTGACACCCGGGCGCGCGGTGAAGCGCTCCGGATAGGTCGCGTCGACTTTATGGAAATAGATGTCGTGTTCCAGCGCATGCGGGCGCGGGCCGATGATCGACATATCGCCCATCAACACGTTGAAAAGCTGCGGAAGCTCATCCCAGCTTGAGCGGCGCAGGAACGCGCCCAAACGCGTGATCCGCGCATCATGATGGACGGCTTGAACGACGCCGCGGTTTTCCATGACCGACATCGTACGGAATTTCCAAATCCTGAAGGTCTTGCGGCCGAGGCCACCGCGCTCCTGGCGGAAGATTGCATCGCCGGGGCTGTCCATTTTCACGGCGATCGCGGTCGCAACCAGGAGCGGCGCAAGCACGACCAGCGCGGAGGCGGACGAGCAAATATCGAAGGCGCGCTTTGACCAGCCGCCGACCGGACGCTGCGCGGGCACGACGGTGGTCGCCGCCTTCCGTACAACTTCAACTTGGGGCTGCGGCTCCGCCAGAACCGGCGGCGCAGGCGAAGTAATCGCAGTAAGACGCGGCGCGCGCGACGTCGAGGGCGCGCGAACTGGTGCTGCGGCGCTAGCGCTTTCTCCGCTGGCTTTCGACTTCTCCTGCATAGCAACCCCGCGTGGCTCGCCTCGTTCTGTGCGAGCTCTCAGCATTTTCACTTAAAGACACCGTGAGCTCCTATTGCAAGCGCTCACTGATATCTCAGTACCGAATTCCAACCTTGCTCGCCCAACGCGCGAAGCAAGCACCAAAGCGAAACAGTTCGCTCAACACCTGTGGAAAACTCGCGTCCGGCGAAAACTGTCTCAGCTCTTCGAGAAGTCGTACGTCGGGTACGAGTAATAACCGGGCACGCGACGATCCAAACCGTTGAGTGCAACACCGCGAATGTTTGCGCCGGCATCGTTCAACTGCTGAAGCGCTGCGCGCACCGCGCGCATCGGCGTCTTCTGCCAACGTGAAACCAGCACTACAGCGTCAGCCTTCGCAGCGGCGACCCGCGTCTCGGCGACGGCCAACACTGGCGCGCAATCGAGAACGATGAGATCAAACGAGCCGCGAAGTTCCGCGATCAGACGGCTCATATCCTCTGCGCCGAAGATTTCCTTCGGCGTGAAGCCAGAGCCGCTCACCGGCAGCACACACATGCCGCTGGCTTCATCGAGGTAGATAGCCTCGCGCCAAGTGGCCTCGCCCGAGAGCACTTGGAGGAGACCCACGTCCGGCTCGATGTCGAGAACTTCCTTCACCGAACGGCGGCGCAGGTCGCAATCGATAAGGAGCACGCGCTGGCCTGAGAGCGCTGCAACACGCGACAGGCAGAGCGATACCGTCGTCTTGCCTTCGTTCGGCAAAGCAGAAGTGATTGCCACAACTTGCGTTTTCGGTTGACCGGCCGCGAACAGGATCGTCGTCCGCAAAACCCGGAAGGCTTCCGTGAACGCCGACATCTGGCGCTCGATCATGTAGGCGGCCGGATGCTGGGCCGTAGTTGGAGACTGGCGAAGCTCGCTGCGACGGACCTGCGGGATGCTGGCAAGCGCCGGTGCGCCCGTCTTGCGTTCCACGTCGTCAGAGCTGGCGAAGCCATCATCGAGAGCTTCCGCGAGGAAGGCGCCGGCGAGGCCGAGGCCGAGCGCCAGAGCAAATGACATCACGAAGGAGATCGATAGGCGCGGCGAACTTTTTTCGTTCGGGACCGCTGCCGCAGAAATCAGTTCCGCCGGCGCCGTGTTGATCGTGCCTTGGTCGGCAAATTCGTGCGCGCGCTGGAGGAACGTCTCATAGACGGTGCGCGCAGCCGCGGCTTCACGCTCCAGTTCCCGCAGGCGAACCATTTCTGGGCCACCGCCGGCAAGCTCACGGCGCAGCGCGTTCAACGCTCCCTCCGCCTGAGCCACACGCGCGGCAGAAATATCAACATCGTTGCGCATGCCCGCTTGGATGCGGCGAGTCTCCGCCGTGATCTGGCTGCGGATGTCCGCAAGCTCGGCGCGCACGTTAGCGATCGCTGGGTGGGCTTCGCCGTAGCGGTTTTGATAATCGGCAAGCTGGCGGGCGACAGTCGCCTCTTGAGCCCGCAGCTGGCTGATGACCACCGAGTTCAAAACCACACCGACAGAGTCCGCCGAACCGCCCGAGTTCAGCATGTCCTGGAGCTGCGAGTAACGCGCCTGGCGCTCAGCTTGGTCCGAGCGCGCTTGGTTCAGGACATTCTGAGCGTCTGTAATCTGTTGCTCGATCAGCAGCGCGCCCTGGGTGGAAACCAAGCCGGTGCTGGCGCGGTATTGCTCGACTTCGCTTTCCTTCGCTTCGACGTCGGAGCGAAGCTCGGCGAGGCGCGACGACAGCCAAGTGTTGGCGCGCGCGGCGCTCTCGATGCGGGCTTCGATTTGATAACGCTGAAACAATTCAACGAGGTGGTTCGCGAGCTGAGCAGCGCGTTCCGGATTTTGCGAGGTCGCCGAGACTTCCGCAGCGTAGGTCAGGCCACGGCGACGAACCGTGATCGCCCCGCTCACGGCCTTCACGACGGCCTGGCGGACTTCAGCGCGGTAAGCCACGGCAGCCGGGCTTTCATCGGTCGCCAGCGGCGCATCAGTATCGTCGAGAGCGCCGTTCCACTCCGGATCGCTCATCAGGTTCAAAGAATCGACCAAGCGGCCGGTCAACATGTCCGACCGCAGCACTTCAAGCTGAGAATCCACGACCGGCGCGGTCGGCGGTTGGTTTACGCGGCCATTCGGATCTTGCGGGCCAGGCAATTGCTCGCCGCCGCCGCTCATCATGACGAGCGCCGTGGCGCTGTATTGCGGCGGCTGGATCATGAACACGGTGAATGCAAGTGCGAACGAGACCGCGCCGATGGCCGCGATCAACATCCAGCGGCGCATCAGGAATGCGAAGATCCATTTCAGGCTGAACGTACCGAGTTCGCCACCATCCTCGGGTGGGAGATTCATCTCACCCGTGGGCTTGCGAATGGCGATTACGTTCATTTCGACGTTCCTTGCCCGCGCAATTCTTCGGCGGGGCCCCGGCGTTTGAAAGCAATTACTCCGCCAGAACAAAAACGCTAGCGCGTCTTAACTTGGCACACAGAATTGGCAGTGCGTGCTTGATGAAAACGTCGCCAGTGTCGCTTTTGCGTCGCGGATTTTTGCCCGTAGCTGTCGCGAGAATGCAGATATCGCGCGAGCCCATTGCGATACGCTTTTCGCCCGAGGCGCGAAGAAAAATGACAGTTGGCGTAATGTGCTTTCGCGGGCGTGGGAGCGCCGAGGACGAGTGGGCGAGTTGTGCGAATTGAATTCGCCTCATTGGGGAATTCATACTAGAGTTGCTAACAGTCGCAGACCTCGCTGCGTTGCACCCAAAGAGAGGCGAGCGAAGACACGGGAACTTGAAAGACGGGGCTGCGTTACCCCCAGGATCGACTGAAAATTGTCCGAAATTTAACTGACCAGAACCGATCATTCTGGCCCATCAACTTTCGGGATAATTCCCGGCTCTTAGCGCCAAGAGCTTCAAGTCTGGCGATTGTGGATTGAGCGAGCGGACAGAGACTTTGGCTTACATGGTTCCCCAGCCGCAGGCCGTCATTTCCAAGGCGGACATGCACATCTCTGCGGCGCCCCGGCCCGTCCAGAAGCGCTGGCCTATGGCGCTTTCGATATGGGCGGCGATCGCGGTGAGCCTTGCTCTCTGGGCTGGCATCGTCTGGATCATCAGCGCGTTCATGGGCCTCTTCGCCTAATCCCCACCTCAAGCAGCGGGCGGCTTTGACGGCCCGACTATTGCTCTGGCAGCACCTTGAATTCACCCGTCCAAGCGGGATTTTTGGGCTGCCTGATTAATGCCGACCGCTTCCCCCTCTCCGGCCAAGCCGCTCGTGGCGGTGATCACGCCTTGCTATAACGGCGAGCGGCACGTCGAGAACGCGATCAAGGCGGTCCAGGCGCAGACCTACCGGCCGTTGGTCCACTGCATCGTCGATAACGCCAGCACTGACGCGACGCCCGAGATCATCGCCCGTTACGCCAACGCCGAGGTGCCGATCATCACGATCCGGAACCCCGAGACGATCACCTTCCAGCAGAACTCGAACAAGGTCGCGACGCTGATCCCGGCCGAGGCGACCCACTTCCGCATGCTGCACGCGGACGACACCATGCCGCCCAACGCCATCGCCGACATGATGGAGGTCGCGCTGGCGGACGAGACGGTCGTCATGGTTGCCGGCATCGAGAAGATGAACGGCGTCCTACGGAACCACGACTTCCCTGCTGAATGCACCTTCTATGAATCCAGCAACATGCTTGCCCGCTTCCTCTCCGATGAAGCTCACATCCCAACCGCCCACGTGCTCTTTCGCACAGATGTGATGCGTCCGGGCGAGGACTTTTATCCGAACGATATCGTCGAGTGCTACATCGCCTCGGTCTGCCGCACGCTCTCACGTGGCAAGCGCGCAGGCTTTGTACATAAGTACATCGCCGATACGATCCGCCATAAGGACTCGGGTTCACTAGTGTTCACGCTGGCGCCGAAGGTTAAGGCGGTGATCTGGGAGAAGCTGCTCTTCATCGAGCGCTACGGCCCCGCGGCGCTTTCCAACACCGAATACAAACGCGTGCTGAACCGCTTCCTGCGCGTGTTCTACCGGCGCATTTTGTTCTGGGCTGTCTCCGGCGCCAGCGCCATCGCTAAGCGCGACCTCGGCCGTCTCGCCTCGCGCGGTCACAAGCCGAGTCCGCTGGACTTCATCGCATCGGTTGCGGTGTGGCCGTACTATCTGTTCTTGAAGCGCGTGAAGCGCCCGCAAGCGCCGCCGCGGTGGCCGGCGGATTCCACAACCGCCGCAAGCTAGGCGCTCAGATCGAGCGCCTTTAGCGCGGCGATCAGTTTCGCCTTCATTGCCGCTACTTTCTCGCGCACTTGCGCGGCGTAGGTTTCGCGGCCCGTCACCATCTTCTCGACTTGCTGCGTCAGCCGGTCGAAGTCGACGTGGTCGAGGTCCTGGCAAAACTCGCTCAGACCCATGTCGGCCATCAGCGCATCGGTTTTCGGCCCGTAGCTCAATCCGATCAACGGCCGGCTCATTTTCAGCGCGGCAATCTGCACGTGATAGCGCGAGGCGATCACCAGATCCGTCTCGGCGATCACCGCCATCGCATCGTGAATGGACGTCGCGTTCTCTTCGCGTGGCGTCAGCACCTTTTGTTTCAGGCGCGCATCCACATCACGCGCGGCGCCGACATCCGCTGGCGTTTGGCCGAGGATCATCCGCACGCCGTAGCCTCGTGCTTGCAGCCATTCGATAAGGCGCGCGTGCTGATCAATGTATGCGTCGTAGACGCCGGCGCTGCTGTGCCAGCCGTGGTATGTCATCATACCAACGCCAACGACAAGCGGCCCGCCTGCAGGACGCTCAGCATCCGCAACCGGCGGCAACAAAAACGCCAGATCAGGCACCACGCCATCGCTCGGTCCATCGACGCCAAGCTTTTGCATGAACTGATATGAATCGTCGTCGCGATACAGCCGCTGATGCGCCAGCGAACCGGAGAGCTTGAACATCTGGCGCCCGATCGGATTAACGATCGGCCCGGCGCCCACGCTGATGAAACGCCACTGCACGCCCTTTATGCGCGCGGCCAGACACCAGCGCAGCAGTACGCTCGGCCAACCAAGCGGCGTATCGCGAAAGTCATCGAATACGCCGGTGCCGCCGGAGAGGATCACATCGTAATCGTTCAGCAGCTTCAGCGTGCGCGCCCAGTTTCGCCATGTGCTGGGCTGGCGAAGCATCAGCGTATCGAGCTTGCGCCAAATACCCTCGGGCCGCGGCGCGGCGATGCCGACGGCCTTTACCTCAAAGCGTTTCGCTGTCGGCTCGGGCTTACTACAGATGGCCGATATTTCGGCGTTAGGCATCTCAGCGCGCAGGAAATCGCGCAGCGCTTCGAACGACGCGTCGTTGCCGAAATTGCCCGTGCCGTAGCCGCCGAAAATGCCGATGCGCATCGCGTTAACGCCCACGCGCCGGCGCGGCGTTCATCGCCTCGCGCAGCACATCCCAATAGCGATCCTTGATCGCGGTAGCGCTGAACGTCGCCGCGCGCGCTTCCGCTTTTGCGCCATACTCACCGCGACGTCGCGGATCATCCAGCGCGCGGATCGCATCCGCCATCGCTTCAGGATCGCCGACCGGCGTCAGCACGCCATGCTCTGCAAAGGTGAGCCCGCCAATGTCGCTACGCGGTTTCTCCGCGAGAATCTCCGATGGACCGGAGTTGCAATTCGTGGAGATCACCGGACGGCCCAGCGCCATGCCCTCAATCAGTGCGTTCGGATAGCCTTCCGAGTTCGAAGACAGCACGAAGATGTCAGCCTTCGCCATAAGTGGATATGGGTTCGCGATGTAGCCTGGCAGGGTCACACGATCGCCAACGCCCAATTGCCGCGCCAGCCCTTCAAGAATCGTACGCTCCTCACCCTCGCCTGCAATCACCAGCTTGCGGTTGTCGCCAGCCGCAGCGAACGCGCGGATCAACATGGCGAAGTTCTTCACGCCGACCAGACGGCCCGCTGACATGATGAACGGCCCGTCGATCGCCACAGGTGACGCCTGCTTAGCCTTTTCGCGGATGCCGGCCGCATCGACCGGATTCGGAATGCTGATGAGCTTGCTGGCCGGAATACCGAAATTGTTGCGCAGATCGCGCTCAACACCGTCGGACACAGCAATGATACGCGTCGCACGGGGATAGAGGTTGCGGACCATAGTGCGGGAAACAGCACCGCGCAGCCCTTTGCCCAGATGGTGCGAGGTATGCGCGCGCTCACTGATCACGCACGGCGTCGGTGCAATCAGAGCCGTCGCCAAATTGGCGCGCGTCAGGAAGCTTAACGACACATCCGGTTTCAGTTCAGCGTAGAGCTTGCGTACCGCCATGAAGCTGCGGGCCAGTGAAAAGCGGCAATCGAATTGGTGAACGTCGACCCAATCCGGCGGCATGTTGCCGGCCGGTTCGTTGTCGAGCACCGCCAGTGAAATATCAAACTCGGCACGCTCTGGCTCGGAATGGCTCAGCAAGGTGCACATGACCCGCTCAGCGCCGCCGCCAGTAAGAGAGTTAATCAAGAAGAGAGCACGTTTGCGCTTCGTCACGCCGCTCCTCCTTCTTGTTTGCCCGGCAGCCGCATCAAGCAAGCAAGAGCCGATCCACGCGCGCCGCACAAGTCTTGCTTACAATACATCGGGCGCCCCACAGTGAAATGATCTGCGGCGCGCGTGCTATGGGCTGAGTTAATTATCATGTCGAACGAACTCGGCTTAGCCTCGCCAGCGCTTCCGGCTTACTTCCTCTACCCGGTCGCGCTCCTCAGTCTGTTAATCATACTGTTCGTTATGGCGCGCGTGCGCGATCGCGCCGGGGCATTCGTGATCGGCGCGTCGTGGCTGCGCTACGTCATGTCGGCGTTCCACACGATCACGTACCGCCCGCTGGCGGCGGGCATGTCGGCGAACGCCTTGGCATCGATGGGCCTCGTTGTCGTCGGCCTGATGAACATCAATCTGCGGCACCTACAGCTGCGGTTTTTGCTGCCCTTTTATGTGCTGATGGCGCTGGCGGTCGTTAGCGCGATTGCGAACGGCGGCTTCAGCTCGGGCTTGGTCACCGTCATCTCCAAGCACGCCTACCTGATGATCGTCATCCTCTCGGTTTACGGCGCGATGACCCGCGCACGCGGCGGCGACTTCATGGCCTCGATGCTGTGGTCGTTTCTGCCCGTGTTCATCTGGCAGTTGATTTCCATCGCATTCGGCTACGGCAAGATGACCGAAACCGACGTCAACTCCATGAGCTATATCGGCGGCTACAACCACGAGGCCGCGTTCTCAGTAACGTTAGCCACGTGCTTAACGGCCGCTTGCTTCGCCACCGGCATCCAAAAGCAGCTCAAATTCTCTGTGATCGTAATCTGCGTCGTCGGCATTTTCCTCGCCAACTATCGAACGACCTTGGTCGCGATTGCGCCACTGCTGATAACCTATCTCGCCGCATCATCGCTCGGACGCTTCCCACTACGAGATCGACCCTTTGTCGCGAGCTTCTTGATTGTCGCCGGCGCTTTGACGCTAGGCATCCTCAGTCTCTTCCTCGCCGAGCGCTTCAACGACGTTACAGTCGCGGGCTCCGGAGATGTGAACTTCTTCAAGCCGCCATCGGAATACACCGTTGATGAGGGCCGTTTGCTCTCGGGGCGCCCGTACATCTGGAGTTCGTATTTCTACGCCTGGCTAAGGGGCGATTTGACGGAATACGTCATCGGCTTTGGACCGGAATCTTGGAACGACGCCTTCCCGCTCTACGCCCACAACACGCTCGTCAATTACCTTTACGAATACGGCGTCGTCGGCGTTGTCGTGATCTTGTGGGTGTGGATGTCGATGCTGGTGTCGGCGTTGCGCGTTCGGCACCCGCAGGGAGGCGTGCTCGTCGGCGCACATTTGAGTTACATCGTGCTCAACATGGCGACGATGCCGATGTGGATGGTCGAAGGAAATATTCTCTACGGCCTGATCTGCGGCTACACCCTCTATCTGCTCTCGCTGCAGCGAAAACAGCCTCAAAACACTTAGAGCGAACGCGCCGCCATCCAGCTCTGCAGTTGCAGCACTGACCAGAGGCGCGCCTCTTCCATCGTGCCGCCGCGCTGATAGCGCGACCAGAAATCGCGGACGCGTTGCGTGTCGAGCAGGCCGTGGCCTTCGAGGCGTGCGGGTGAAAGCAGATCTTCCGCCCACTCGCGCAGCGGGCCGAGCAACCAGCTTTCCAGCGGCGGCGAAAAGCCAGTCTTCGGGCGGTCGAACATTTCAACCGGCACATCGCGCGCGAGCAGCTCGCGTAGGATGAGCTTGCCTTTAGCGTCCTTCATCCGCAGCTCTTCCGGCAGCGTCATCGCGAAACGCACAACGTCCGGATCTAGCAATGGGATACGCGTTTCGAGGCTCACCGCCATCGATGCGCGGTCGACCTTCGCCAGAATGTCGCCCGGCAGATAATTGCGCATGTCGTGCAGGCAGAGCTGATCGATCTCGCTCTCCGGCAAGAAGCCGTGATCGCGGCCATTGAGGTGACCAACGCCCGGCACCACCGGCTCATTGCTCGGCCATTTCTCAAGGCTGAGCTCATGCAGATTAATCAGCGACGTCGCGCCAAGCCACGGCGCCACGCGCTTCAACGTCGGGCCAACATCGCCGCCTGCGCCGTAGCGATCGGTGAAGCCTTTGAGAAAACCCAAACCGAGGTTCAACGCCGACACCGGTGTTGCATTAATCATTGCACCAGCCGCGCCACGCATCGGCAGCTTGCGCATGCGATGCCAGAGCTTTGGCGTCGCAAAGTGACGGCGATAGCCGGCAAAGCCTTCGTCGCCGCCATCGCCCGAAAGCGCGACCGTGACGTGCTTTCGCGCCATCTCGGACACTAGATACGTCGGGATCTGCGAAGCATCCGCCAACGGCTCGTCATACATGCGGCCGAGCCGCGTCACGACGGAGCGCGCTTGATCGGCGGTCACCACTTCTTCGATGTGGTTCGTGCCAAGATGCCTCGCGATCGCGCGGGCATGGTCGGCTTCGTTAAAGCGCGGATCTTCGAAGCCAAGCGTCAGCGTGGTTACCGGCCGCGTTGCGCACTTCTGCATCGCCGCCGTCACGAGCGATGAATCGATCCCGCCCGAGAGGAAAACGCCGACCGGCACATCTGCTGACATGCGCTCCGCGACCGACGCCTGGATCAAGCGATCCAGCTCATCCACGGCTTCAGCCATACCCATCGGCCGGCGTTCGGCGATCGCGCCGCGCGCCATGTCATCGATCGACCAGTATTCGACGATCTTCGCCTGCTCGCCCGCCTTCCACGTCAGCAGCGACGCTGGCGGCAGCTTGAAGACGTTTTCGTACATGCTGAACGGCGATGGCACGTAACCGCACGTGAAGTAGCGCGCGACGTTATCGCGGCTGACTTTGAGATCGAGCGCTTTGAATTGCTCCAGCGCCGCCAGCTCCGACGCAAACGCGAGCCCCTCACCGCGAACCGCGTAGAACAGCGGCTTTTCACCAAACCGGTCACGCGCCAGAAACATGCGCTTCTCGCGCCGGTCCCACAGCGCGAAGGCAAACATGCCGTCGACCTTCTTCAACGCCGCTTCGACGCCGCGCCGCGAAATAAGTTCGAGCAGAACTTCGGTATCTGAACTGCCGCGCCAATTGTGCGCGGACTCCGCGTCCAGCTCGGCGCGCAATTCGTTATGGTTATAGATCTCGCCATTGTAGGTGATGACATAGCGCTCATCGGCCGAGAACATCGGCTGGTGACCGGCTGGCGAGAGATCAACGATCGAGAGCCGCAGATGGCCGAAGGTTACGCTGTCTTCTGACCAGAAGGCTTGGTTATCCGGTCCACGATAGCGGATCGCGGCGACCGCAGCTTCCACCTGCGCGCGCGGGACTTCGAAGCCCCGGCCTTCAACAACGCCCACGATTCCGCACATTGGCTCGCCCCGTCAGGAGGCCGAGACGAGCGCGTTAGGACGCTCGATCTCGGAGCCGTGGAAAGGCGCGATGCCCCGGTAGATGTCAAGCGTGCGCTCGGCGACCTTCGTCCAGGTCAAATAGCGCCCGGCGTCGGCCACATAAGCTTGCGGATCGGCCAATGCGCGCTTCAGCGCTTCTGCGATGGATTCCGGTGAGTTGGGATCGAAGTAGTTTTGCAGCGGCATGCCGAAGTCGCGATTTTCGGGGATATCGCTCAGCAAGATCGAGCACCCCGCGCCAATCGCTTCCAGCACCGCGTTCGAGCTGCCTTCGTGCAGCGACGCGTTAATATAAATCTTCGAGCCGCGATAAAGCGGCGCCATGGCGCTGCGGGTGAACTTGCCGGCCAAAACCGTGCGTTCCGTCAGCAATGGCTGCAAGCCCTCGACGTAGTCTATTTCATCGAGGCCACCGGCGACGATCAGCTTCGGTGGATTGGCCTTGCTCTTGGCAAATATCTCATAGCCACGAATGAGATTTGCGACGTTCTTCTGCGCCGTAACGCGGCCAACCGAGAGGATATAGTCCCCGACCGGCTGATTGGCGCTCGGCTCAACCGGCGGCAACGGATCGGCGGCGTTGGCAATGACGTGGACATTGCCTTTGATGCCGCGACGCGCCAGTCGCTCAGCTAGAGCCGGCGTCACCGAGATCACGGCATCTGCAAAGCGCAGCTGGAATTCCGCGAGCAGGAAGCCGAGCTTGCCGAGCGTGCCCCACTTGCCGACGAGATAATCCGCCGAGCCGTAACGCACGACCGTCTTCGCGCCCATAAGCTTGTACGCCCACAGGAAGATCGCCGAGCCCAAGCCTTGGAAATGAACGATCCGCGGACGCAACCGCATCGCCATGAAAATCGCGGTCACATAGTAAAGGATCTTGTCGGTCTTCATGAAGTTCGAGCGCGGCGCCTTCATCAAGCGGACGCCTTTGAACTCTTCGGACTTAATGTTGTCAGCGAGGCCGACCAGCGTCACGCGATAATTGCCGCTCGCCGCCACCAGCGGAAACAGCATTTCCGCGTTCTTTTCCGCACCGCCTTCAACGTCAGGAATGCCGCGCGCGCCGACCACGAAGATCAGCGGGGCTTCTCCACCGGACTTTGATTCTGGTGTTTGCGACATGTCTCGAATGCAGCTGGCAGTGGCGAAGCGGGAGGTCTCACCACACGCTCGCTTTATGCCTCAGCGACGAGCGTAAGCAACGGTTCTCACCTGCGACGCTATTGCTTCGCGCAGTACGATTGGAGGTTCAGTCGTTAGCCATAACCGCGTGGAACTGCGGTTCACCGATCAGCATGCCGGAGCGGATACGACCTTCGTCATTGCCCCAGTTCAAACGCGGGCTGTTAATCGTAACGCCGCGAATTTTGACGACGCCGACATCGTGATTGAACTCGATGATCGGCGTTGCGTCGTGATCCGAAATTGTGAGGTTTGCGATGTCGATGTCGATGTTCTCTTCGCCGCCAATCCAGACGTGACACGGGCTGGCGTTTTCGTTGGCGTCGCGGCCGCGGAAATTAGGATCGCGGCTGGTGCAATTGGTGAGCGTCGCGTGGTCGCCCCAGATGCGGAAGTTGCGCTTGTTGTCTTCGGCAATGCAATCGGTCAGCACCAAGTCGCGACTCTTGCAATCGAAGCCGCCGTCGGTAGAGCCACGCGCTTCGCAGGCTTCGTAGCGGATGTTGGCGTTGTCCGGCTCATCGGAGAAGCCGTCGCCGTTCCAGTACTCGCCGCCGTTAAGTTGTTGAAAGCCGCCCATGACCACACGCCGATAGGTGATGTTGCTCGCGCGGTCGTCGAGCGCACAGCCAACGGGGATGCGCCCACCATCGTTCGTGGTGCCTAACGCGTTACAATCTTCGACGAGGCCATCGCGCGAATTGTAGCGGATGCGGAGAAATCCGCGCTCAACACGCGAACCACGGCACCGGCGCAGCACAAAGCCATCAATGCTCGCGTGCCCCTCACCGTCGCCCGCGGTGTTTTCGAAGAAACGGTAAATGTTCTCGAACGCGCAATCCTCGATGGTGATGTTCGAGACCGCGCCGGCGACGCGAAATGCGCCATTGCCGATGTCGCGAAAATCAAAGTGCGAGAACTTCACGTGGCTCGCGCCGCGCAGCAGCTTGAACACCTCTGGCCCCTCGTCGCCGGCCTGATTGCCGCGAACCACAGCCTGCATCGGCGCACCGGTCGCTGCATTCACGCCGCGAATCCGGATTTCTTGGCTCGCACGCCCACCGCGCGCAATTTCAACTGCGTCCTCGATTGCGTACTCACCACGATCTGCGGCGATCAACACTTCGCCGCCCGGCTCCAAATGCTCGATCAAATCAGCGATTGCCGAAAACGAGGCCGCGGCGCTCCACGACGATCCGTCGCCTTCGCCATCCGGCGTCACATGAATGACGTTAACGCGCGCGTCTGCTTCACCCGCGCATCCCATCAGCGGAATAGCGGCAAGAACGGAGCGGCGAGACATGCGCATAGCCTGCATCTAGCTCTCGCAGTGCGGCGGCGTCCACCGTGCGCGCTTAGCGGGTTAGCTTGGCTTCGGCTGAAACGCTTTTTCCCCAGGCCGCGGATCACGCTGCTGGATCGGCTTAAAAACACCGGTGCCGGTAATCAGCGTGCGCTCGCCAGACCAAATGCGCCCGCGCACGACATAGAGGCCATCTGCTGTGGACAGCACTTCGCTCGCCCCTTCCACCCAATCGCCCATATGAGCGCTGGACAGAAAGTCGAGCGTGAGCCGCACCGTCACCCAATAGGACGATGTTTCAACTGATACGACGTGCCCCCACGCCATGTCGGCGAAGCTCATCAGCATGCCGCCATGCGCATTGGTCATGCCGTTGGTGTGATGATCCTCGACGCGGAAGCCCATCGTGTAGGCGCCGTTTTGGGCGCGCCGATAAAGCGGACCGATCTGGCGCACGAAACCACGCCGCCACTCAAGCGCGGCGTAGCCCTCGGGAATTTCAAATTGCGGCGGCGAGACATCGTCTGACATGCCGCATCCATTCCGCGCAGGCGCGCGCGATGCAAGCAATTCCTTGGCTCAGAAATGACGAAGGGCGCGGCCAGGAGGATGAGGCCGCGCCCTTCGTGCCGAGACCCGCCCAGGGTCATACGGGTGGACTATTCAAAGACGAGGTCGTCGTCCGAATTGTCAAAATCTTCGACAAAGGATTCGACCGGCGCCGCCGGGCGCTTTGCAGTCGAACCGGCAACGCGGGGCATGCCGTTGACCATGTCGCTGCGCACATCGAAGCGCGCGGCGCGGATAGCAGGATGGAAGCCGACATTGTGCAACATGATCTGCACTTTCTGACCACGCTCCGCCCAATACGCTTCGATCTTGAGCTTCAGCGATTGAGCGCCGTCACGCGAACAGAAATCGGACTCGCCGCTTCTATTTGGGCCACCGAAGTAATCATCGTCGCTTGATGACATCTCTTCAAAACGTTCCGCGTTGCTTGCCGCCATCAACATTCTGTCAATCCCTTAACTGTGCAAAAATATGCACGAGCTCAGGCCCGCGGTGAATTCCCCAAAGGTCGTGCATGAAGCGCTAGGCAACGGCCTATGCCGTCCGGCCTAAGTCACGTGTTCAGCTGACGCGACCTGCCGCGACGTGGTTGAATAAAGCTATGTCGGCGACGCGCCCCCTCATCCTTCTGCTTGAAGATGACTCCGCCTCGGCAGAAGCGATGCAACTCGTTTTGCGTGATTGGGGCGCAGACGTCGTCTATGGCGCAGATGCGGAGGACGTCACTTCCGCCGCCGGATCACGCGCCGAACAAGCGCACATGATCATCACTGACTTTCATCTCACGGAGACTGACGGCGTCTCCGCGGCGAAAAAATTGCGCAAGCGTGCGCCGGATGCCCGGGTGCTGGTGCTCTCAGGTTCGCTTAGCAATGATGCAAAGCACGCAGCCAAAGGCGCCGGATACGCATTCATGCAAAAGCCGGCGCCGCCGCGTGAACTCATCGCGTGGCTTGAGCGAACCTACACGCTGGTAGAATAGCGGCTTGCGCTGCTTAGGCGCGGGGGCGAAAAGGCGTTCATGGACAGCGAAAGCGCAAAAACGCGTTTCCTAACGGCAATTGGCCATGACATGCGCCAGCCGTTGCATGCGCTATTGCTTTATCTCAGCGCGCTCGAGCGCCGCGTAAAAGACGGCGAAGCGCGGGAAATCCTCAACAAGGCTGACCGCGCGGCACAATCTCTCGCCGGCATGATCGAAGGCCTGATCCAGCTCGCGCGCCTCGACGCCAACAAGGTCGAACCTGAACTTGAGCGCGTGTCGCTGAAGGCATTGTTCGACGACCTTATCGCCAGCACGCCCCATGCTGCGGCGGACACAACAGAACTTTACGTGCACTCCGATCCAGTTCTGCTTGAAACGATCGTGCAGCAGCTCGTCGCCAACGCCGCCAAGCATGGCGGCGGCAGCGCGCACCTCAGCGCTGAGGAAAAGGACGGCGCAGTCGAGATTAAGGTTCGCGACAGTGGACCGGGTATCCCAACCGAGGATCAAGAACGGATCTTCGCAGAATTTGTTCGCCTCAACGGCAGCGACGGCGGGCTCGGACTCGGCTTGACGATCGCGAACAAATTGGCCGCGCTGATGAATCACAAGATGGAAGTGCGCTCTGCGCCGGGCCAAGGCGCAACATTCATCGTTCGCGCCGAGCGCGCTTAGCCAGCTTTGCTCATCTTCGCGATCGCTTCAGCGCGCGTGCGTACGCCGAGCGCGCGATAGATAGCAGCCAAGTGAATCTTCACAGTGCCTTCGGCGATATCGAGCGTGCGCGCGATTTCCTTACTCGCCTGCCCTTTGAGCAATTCTTGCAACACGTCACGCTGGCGCAATGTGAGCTTGTCCTGATCGAGCTTGAACGCACCGCCAGCGCCGCCTTCCCCAGGTGCGCCCTCGCGTTTGCCCATCGCGGGCGGCACAAAGATGCGGCCTTCGAGGATGCCCTGCAGCGCCGCAGCGATCTGTGTCGATGCGAGCGACTTCGGAATGTAGCCGTGCACGCCAGCGCCGAGCGCGGCCAGAATATCGGCGCGATCTTCCCAAGCCGAAATGACCGCGACCTTCGCTTCCGGAAATCCATCCCGCAGCGCCGCCAAGGATTCAGCGCCGGACATTCCGGGCATGCGCCAGTCCACCAGCACGAGATCGCCCGCGCCCTCTGCGGTCAAGATTTCGAGCGCGCGATCCATGCTTTCTGCTTCACGCACATCTTCGGCATGAAGCACATCTATTAGAAGCTGCTTCATCCCACTGCGAAACAGCTCGTGATCGTCAGCAATCAGTGCGCGGATCGCCATGTTCCGTCTTGCTCAGGCGCGCGTTAGCGCATTGCCGGACATTGCGACGGATTCCCTAGCGGCTCAACTGTGATTTTAAGCGGCTATTGCGAAGCCGAGCCGCTCGCACTGATTGGACGTGCAACCGCCTCATGCACCGGATTTTCGCGGGCGCGGACCTGGCGCAGCGTGTTGATGCGCTCGCGCTCGATCATGAAGAGTTCCAAGGCGCGGCCGGTGAGGTTCCGTCCATTCGCAACGCGAAGGCTCATTGGGTTCACCTGCTGACCACGGCGCAGCACCTCATAGTGCAGGTGCGGGCCCGTCGAACGGCCGGTTGTTCCCACATAGCCAATGACTTGGCCCTGGCGCACGCGAGCACCGGCCCGCATCCCCCGCGCAAAGCGCGACATGTGCGCGTAGGCCGTCTCGTAGCCATTGGCGTGACGAATGCGGACGTAGTTGCCGAACGAACTAAACGGCCCAGCGCGTTCGACGACGCCGTCGCCCGCAGCGAGAATTGCCGTGCCGGTTGGCGCGGCAAAGTCGGTGCCACGGTGCATACGCGAATAGCCAAGGATCGGATGGCGGCGCATGCCGAAGCCAGAGGAAAGCCGCGCGCCGTTGATCGGCGTCTTCATCAGGAAGCGCCGCGCGCTCTTGCCTTCAGCATCATACCAATCAGGGCGTGAGTCGCCCGGCGCCATAAATTGATAGAATTCCCGCGAACCGCGGCTCGACTCCAGCGACACAAAAAGCAGGTCGCCGGTCCGGACCGTATTGCCCTCGTCGTCATAGAAGCGTTCGAACACGAGTTCGAAGTTGTCGCCGGGACGGACATCGCGTTGGAAATCGACGTCGTAGGAGAATGCGTCGGCCAGCGCCGCCACTTCGCGATCCGTAGCCCCGAGCGTCAGTGCGCTTGAATACAAACTCGTTTCGACCGGCGCGGCGATCCGCGCGATCTCGAACGTGAGCGGCATTTGCACTTCGCGCGCTTCGAACCCGCCAGTGGTGGTGCGGTTGGCCGTCACCGAAGCCCCCGGCTCTGAGCGGAACGCAACGCCCGTCAGCTGCGCTTCACCCTCGTCGCGCTGGAAGTAGAGGCTGATCGCCTGCCCTGGACGCAGACGGCGTGGATTATAGACATCAGCGATCGAATTCAGCGCCGCGCTCGCGTCCGAGGACGAAGCGCCCGCGCGCGTCAGCAATCCCGCCAACGTCTCGCCACTGGCGACGCGCATCTCTTTCGTTTCGTGACGGAGATAAACCTCAGTGAAAGCTAGTTGCTCAGCGCGGCGCGCCGCTGCTTCACGCATGGCAGCGTTTTCAGCCGCAGCCGCTGTGGCGGCGCCGCTGAAGAGGCCTGCGTTCCAGGCCAGCCCCAGACCAACCAGGAAAGCCGCCGCCATAAGGCCGGCAGCGGCCATTCCCTTACGGGCCTTCATGAGCCGGTGAGCGAATTCTGCTCTCAATCTCGTGCTCCAATAGCTGCCATCTGGAAGAAAAGCACCATCACAAGTGTTTTCCGCCGTTTGGTTATTCAGCCAGAAACCGTAATGGCGTCATTCAGTTAGCTTGTAAGACGCCTCAGAAAGCGGCTTTAACCCAACCAGGACCACGCCAAGCAGAAGAGTATGGCACACAGGTCTAACCAGGCCGTTGCGAGTCAAGAACGAGAGCTAAAAAAGCTCCCGGAAGACCCGCCGCCCCCACGTCGGCTGATTGCCGGCTGGTCCATGGCGCTCGGCGCCTTGGGTATAAGCTTGATTTTGCTGGGTTCTGGGCTCTGGTTCGTCCGCTATTCGATCGCGTCGTTCATGCTCGGCGCGGCGCTCTCTGAGCGTGGCGCGGATGCCGATTTCCAGTTCGTTAACCTCGATTTGAACAGCGCCGCCTTGGCGAACGTGCGCTTCGGCTCGGCCGAGACGCCGGACGCGACGATCCCGCTGGTTGAGGTGCGCTGGCGCTGGGACGGGATTTCACCTCGCGTTCACTTTCTCCGCGTCGTCCGCCCCCGCCTCCACTTGCGTATGGATGAAGGTGGCCGCGTCTCGGCTGGTGCACTTGAACGTCTAAGCGGCGGCAAGCCTGGCCGCCGGCGACCTAACATCCCGGCCATCGAGCTTGAGATCCTCGAAGGCCAGGCGGTCCTCGACACACCTTTCGGCCCGCTCAACGCCACGCTGCGGAGCTCTGGCACGCTCGGTGAGGACTTTTCAGCGATTGGGGCGATTGCAGCGACCTCGCGCCCAGGCGAGACCTACGCACTCGAAAACGGCGCCGCCGAACTGGTCATGGTTTCGCGCGATAGCAACATCTCGTTCCGCCTTAGCGCGAACGCTAACACGCTCACTTGGGACGGCGCGCGCGTCGTGGCGCCAGCAGTTCGGGTCCTGGGCCGCGTGCCGCTTGATCTGTCGCGCTACAATTTCGAGCTGAGCAGTCGCGCCGCCGCGTACCGGAGCGAAGGCATTTCCGCGCAAGCCATCACCGCAGCTCTGAGCTTCGAAGGCATCGCGCGCCCAACCGAGCTGGCGCCCGAGACCTGGGCCTCCGAGGCCCACGCGACGGCCGGCGAACTTCGGCTCAGCGATAGTTCTTTGCAGCACGCGCGCTTCGATGGCCGCGTTGACGGCGCCGATGTGCGCGGTCAGGGCCGCTGGTCGCTATCGGGCGGCCGCTTCGACGGCCTTGCCCTCATCTCCGACCAACCGAGCGCCAACGGCGTCTTCCGTTTTGAACTGCAAGGCGACGAAACACTTTTCGGCGAAGCGCGCGTCGTGTTTGCGCAATCGCGTCTCAATGAATCGGCTCAGCAAGACCTACGCGCCGCATTCCCGGATATCCCTGACGCGCCAGTCGGCCCGACATTCGCGCAAGCCGAGCGCGCGCTCGACGCGGCGGTAGACCGCTTCGACCTCTCCATTCCCTTAGCGATCAACGCGACCGAAGCCGGCGTTCGCGTTCAAATTTCCGCACCAGCTGAAGCACACGCTGCCACTGGCGCACGCTTGCAATTGGCCCCGCTCCGCCAAGACAGCCCAGCGATGGTGCTGCAATGGCCCGGCCCTTCGCTTTCAGGCGCGATCGCACTTGAACTCTCCGGCGGCGGCACCCCGAACGCATCTTTGCTGCTCGATACGCTCGATTGGACGCCGAATGCGCCGTTCGAAACCGACGGCACACTGACGCTTTCGAATTGGAGCGCAGGAAACGCCAGCATCTCCACCAACGAACTCGGTGTCGGCATCGCAATCCAACCCCAAGGCGGCGGACGCATAGATCTCCGAGGCCCTGCCCACATCACCGGACCGCTTGGTGATGGTGAAGTTCGCGATCTCGTCGCGTCGCTCGATCTTGGCGTTCAATGGGGCAATGGTTGGCGCGTAACGCCGAACAGCGGCTGCCTGCCGATCCGCCTAGGCGGCATCGACGCTGCCGGACTTTCATTCGCGAATGGCGCCTTCTCACTATGCCCGCTCAACGGCGCGCTCATTGCTGCCGACGCCTCGCACAACATGTCCGGCGGCTTTTCCATTCGCGGTCTCGCGCTCAACGGGCGCATGTCGGGCCCTGAAGGGCAGGCTGCGCACTTGAATGCAAGCAACGTCGTCGGCCTCTTCCGCGGCCGCACTGGCGATTTCACACTCGCAGTCGAAGCGCAGAGCCCGAGCCTCACCATCGACATGGCCGAGCAACGCACACTCGCCGTCACATTGCAGCGTCTCACTGCAGACGCGCACATCGCTGAGGGCTGGACCGTCGCCGGCTCGTTCGATGCCGGAACGCTGACCGATCCGGCGCTCCCCGGCTCGATCTCTGCCATCGAAGGCTCGTGGACCGCGCAGCCCGAAGACGGCAAGCCCGTCATTCACGTCAACGCCGGCGAAGCGTTGCTGACCGCAAACCGCCCGGCCAGCGACGAAGACCGGCCGCTTTTCAATCCGCTGCGCATCGTCGAAACCACGGGCACTTTGCAGAACGGTGAAATCACTGCTTCCGGCGCCATCGTGCTCGATGCACGCGACCGTCAACTCGCGCGCTTCAACGCGCGCCACGATATCGGCGAAGGCGCGGGCGTCGCCAGCGTGAACGCCGAGCGCATCGAGTTCGGTCCGGACCTGCAGCCTTACGAAATCACCGAACAAGCGCGCGGCCTCGTCGAAGGCGTCCGAGGCCCGATTGCGGCCAGCGCGGACATCACCTGGACGCGCGGCGAACTCCTGGGCACTGGTTTGGTTCGCCTCGACGGCATCTCGCTCTCGACCGCGACGATCCCCATCCTCAACGATGTGCGCGGCGAAGTGCACTTCGACGATCTATGGGCGCTGACCACACCACCCGGCCAGCGCGTCACCATCGGTGAACTCAATCCCGGCATCGCTGTGCGCAACGGCCGCGTGAGCTTTCAACTGCTCACCGAGGAACGTGTCGCCATTGAGAATGCCGAATTCGATTTCGCCGCCGGCACTCTCGCGATGCGGCCCACGACCATCACGCTTGGCGCCGATGAAACACGCTTCGAACTCGCCCTGCGCGATGTCGATGCTGCTGAGTTGTTGCGCACACTCGGTGTGCCTGACCTCACCGCAACCGGAAAACTTGAAGGCAGCTTCCCGCTGCTGCTGACTCGCCGTAGCGCTTTCGTTGAAGGCGGCGTCATTCGCGCGCAAGGCGATGGCGGTGTGCTTTCGTACACCGGCCAAGCCGGCGAAGGCGCAACCGGCGTCTCGCGCATCGCCTTCGACGCACTACGCAGTTTCCAATACGATCAGCTGTCCCTCACGCTCGATGGCGATCTCAACGGTGACGTCGTCTCCTCGATCGCGTTCAGCGGTCACAATTCCGGCCGGCCCGTCGATCTTGGCCCGATCGCGCCTATCCCGGGCGTCGGCCGCATTACGGTTCGCGGCGTGCCGTTCGATTTCAACGTCCGCGTGACCGCTCCCTTCCGGCGCTTGGCCCAAACTGCCGCAACGATCACCGACCCCAGCGTCCTGATCAACCAAAGCCGCGAGCAAGAAGCGCAAGAACAGGTTGACCCGGCCACCCCGCCGCCAAGATAAAGTCCAGCTTCAGAGCGTATTCAGCTTGAGGCGGCTACGAGAGTAACCCTGGAGTTTCGCGTGATGCGGGCACACTTGTTGACTGGCTTGGGTGCGGCGATCCTCGCCGCTGGCTGCATTCCGGTGCAGATCCAAGCACCGGACCGACCCATTGAGATCAATCTCAATGTGAACATCCGCCAAGAAGTCATCGTGCGCCTTGAACGCGACGCTGCTGAACTACTGGATCAGAACTCTGATCTTTTCGGAGGCACCACGCCATGAAACGCCGTTTTGTTTTTGCTGGCATCGCCGCCATCGGTTTGGCGCTGAGCGCCACGGCGGCATTAGCGCAAGCGCAGGATTCGGCGCTGGCCCAAGCGCGCGCCGGCGGCCTCATCGGCGAACAAGCCGACGGCTACCTGGGCTTTGTGCCCGGCGCTACGATTTCCGCCGATCTCCGCGGCCGCGTCGATCAAAACAATATTCAACGCCGCCAGCTCTACACCCGCCGAGCCACCGAACGCAGCGTGTCCGTCAACGAGATGGCCGCCGCTGTCGCCTGTGAAGTCTTCCAGCGCCCGCGTATCGCGGTCGGCGAAAAATATCGCAACGAGGCCGGCCAATGGCGCCAGCGCACAGCCGGCGCGGCCATTGATGTTCCGAGTTTTTGCGCCGACTAATTATCGTCGGGAACCAGATGGAACCGCCGCCGTTTAAAATCGGCGGCAGTTTATTTGTACGACTCCTCTCTCTCGATCAGGCGCCGCCTGAAGCAGGCAACCGAGCCAGCGCACGCGTCTCTAGAGGCGCGCATCGGCCCCCTCACAACTCAAATTGAGTACAATGAGTACTTGCGGGGTTTGTATGCTTTTAGGTCGACGACTGAAGACTGGCTTTTTACTAACGGCGCGAAAGCAACGGGAACTTGGACACCGCAAACTATTGCACGGGAACTTCACGAAGACATCATTGATCTTGCATTGACCCCGCTTTCCGTGTCTCCAGTGGATTGGGGGCCGGCAGCACGCGAGTCATTTGCATTGGGCGTTCACTACGTACTGGAAGGCTCCGCCCTCGGGGCTCGCATTTTGTGCAAGCAAGTTGAGCCGCTGGGGCTCAGTCGCGAGCACGGCGCACGGCACTTGTGGGCCCAGGCTGAAACCCTCGAAAGCTGGCGCGGTTTTCTTGCCGTCTTGAGCGAACACGAAGGCGACGAAGACGCGCTCTTCGCGGGAGCGAACACAGCGTTCAACGCCGCCGCTGGCGCGATGGAGCGCGCCGCGAATGTATGACGTCAAAGACGTAAACCTCAGCAATTGCGATCGCGAGCCGATCCATATCCCCGGCACCATCCAGCCTCACGGCTGCTTGATCGCGTGCGACCAGCAACTCGGCACGATCCTGCGCACGTCGGCGAACACCGCGTCCTTCCTCGGCCTCGGCGACACCGAGTTGAATGGTCGCGAACTCTCGCAAGCGCTCGGCGGCGATTTCGTTCACACACTGCGCAACGCTGCCGCCACAGCATCCGAAGGCTCGCGGGCCGTCGCGCTTGTAGGCCAAAGCCTGACCTCAGATGGGCCAACCTTCGACATTTGCGTGCATCGCTATAAAGGCGCGGCGATCATCGAATTTGAGCACGCCGATGCGCCTTCCTCCGCTGGCCCGCTCGAAATCTCTCGCACGCTCGTGTCTTCCGTGGCGCGCTTTACCGATCTCACAGATCTCTTCGCCAAAACCCCGCGTCTGATCCGCGGCGTGCTCGGCTATGACCGAGTGATGATCTATCAATTCGCGCATGATGGATCAGGCAAGGTCATCGGCGAGGCCAAGCGCAGCGACCTCGAGAGCTTCAACGGCACCTACTTCCCTGCCACCGACATTCCCCAGCAGGCGCGCAGACTTTATCTACAAAATCGCATTCGCGTCATCTCCAACGCCAACTGCGAACGCATGCCGATCGTGCCCGAGTACGACGCTTCGGGTGAACCACTTGACCTCTCCATGGCGCACTTGCGCAGCGTCTCGCCCATCCATTGCGAATATCTTCGCAACATGGGCGTTGGCGCTTCGATGTCGATTTCGATCGTCGTCGACGGCGCGCTCTGGGGCCTGATCGCCTGCCATCATTACGGACCGCGCATTCTCTCGCTGCCGCAACGCATCGCCGCCGAGATGTTTGGCGAGTTCTTCTCGCTGCAAATCGAAGCGATGAGCCGCAAATGGCGCCTTGATAGCGCTGCACGCGCACGCCGCTCGCTCGATCGCATAATGCGTGACGCCTCGTATCAGGGCGACATCATCGGTTTCTTGCGCGAGAAGCTCGACGATTTCCGCCGCCTCGTTCCATGCGATGGCGTTGGCCTCTGGATCAACGGCACCTGGAGCACGAACGGCGACGCGCCACCTTCGAAAGCGGCGCCATCGCTGATGCGCTTTCTCGGCACCGTCACTGAAGGCCGTGTCTGGGCAAGCCACGAACTCAGCACCGGCCACCCGGCCGCTTCCGCATACGCCGACAAAGTCTCTGGCGTCCTCGCCGTACCTCTTTCACAAACGCCGAAGGATTACCTCGTCCGCAAAGAGGTGGTGCACACGCTCGAATGGGCCGGTGATCCGAACAAAAAATACGAAGTCGGCCCGCACGGCGATCGGCTTACGCCGCGCAAGAGTTTTGCCATCTGGAAACAAACGGTCGAGCGCCAATCTATACCGTGGACGGAAGACGATCGTGAAATGGCGGAAGCAGCGCGTACAGCGTTGCTTGAAGTCGTGATGCGCCACTCGGAAATTCTCGAGACCGAGCGCCAGACGGCCGACGTGCGCCAAAAAGTTCTCAACGAAGAACTCAATCACCGCGTCAAAAACATTCTCGCGCTGATCAAATCCGTCGTCTCGCAGCCGATCGACCCAGCGCGCGACCTCACCGACTACGTCGCCTCGCTGAAGGGGCGCATCATGGCGCTGGCGCAAGCGCACGACCAAGTCGTCCGCAATGACGGCGGAGGCGCCCTGCGCGATTTGCTGGAGTCAGAACTCCGTCCCTACCGCGAAGCCGCATCGATCTCACTCAACGGTCCCGACATCGGCCTCGACGCGCGCGCCTATTCTGTGCTCGCGCTTGTTCTGCACGAACTCGCCACCAACGCCGCCAAATACGGATCGCTCTCGCAAACCAACGGCGTGCTGCTCGTCGAGTGGCAAGTCACCGACGACGGCCGCTGCGATGTTCAATGGACCGAACGCGGCGGCCCGCCCACGAGTCCGCCAAAGCGCCAAGGCTTTGGCTCCATCCTTCTGACGCGCTCGATCCCGTTCGATCTCGGCGGTGTCAGCGAAATCCACTACGAGCGCGAAGGCGTCACCGCGCACTTCGTCATCCCCGCCAATTTCATCTCCGCACTGCGCCACGAAAAGCCAGAGCCGCGCGCGATGCAGAAAAACCAAGACCACCCGTCGCTTGATGGTCTCAAGGTGCTGCTGCTCGAAGACCAACTCGTGATTGCGCTCGATGCGGAAGCCATGCTGCAAAGCTGCGGCGTTGGCGGCGTGGACACGACGGCCACCGCTTCGGAAGCGCTACGCACCCTGGTTGCGACAGCGCCTGATATCGCTGTGCTGGATGTGAACCTTGGCTCGGGTAATTCCTTCCCGGTCGCTGAAGAACTCCGGCGCCGCAAAATCCCGTTCATATTCGCGACGGGCTACGGCGATCACACCATCATTCCAAAATCGCTCGCCGACGTGCCAGTTGTGCGCAAGCCGTACGACCCCGACGCCCTCGCCGCAACGATGGCCCGGGCGCTCGCCGGCCGCGACGCTTGAGCGCGTAGTAACGGCGCACCGGGCGGCGCACATAATGCGCATGAAAATCGTCCTGCTCGTGATCAGCTTGAGCGCCATTCTGGCGGCGTCGTTGGTGTTTGAGCTCGCTGGCTGGGACAGTTCGTCCATGAGCATTCACGGCTGGATCGCACTTGGCCTCGGCACCTTCCTTTCGCTGGCTCTTGGCGGTGGGTTAATGGCGCTCGTGTTTTACTCCGCACGAAAGGGCTACGACGATCGCATCGAGGTCGACGTGCCGCCTGACCAGGACTGACCCCTTATGGTCAGTCTGAGCATAATGTGGTAGACTGACCCCATGGCCTCCCGAAAAGCCCAAAATGAAGCCACCACGCGGTTCAAGTCGCTTTACAGCCACGGCTTCGTCCGCGTCGCCGCCTGCGCGCCGGTCGTCGCCCCGGCCAACCCAGACGCCAACGCAGAGGCCATCCTGAAATTCTGGCGCGAGGCCGATTCCGAACGCGCCGCCCTCCTGCTGACACCCGAGCTTTCGCTCTCGGGCTACGCGATAGATGATCTGCTGCTGCAGGAACCATTGCTCGACGCGGTTGAAGCGGCGATCGCGAAGCTTGTCGCTGCCAGCGAAGACCTTCTTCCGATCTTGGTCGTCGGCGCGCCGCTGCGCTCGCGTACTTCTGTGTTCAACTGCGCCGTCATCATTCATCGCGGCGCCATTCTTGGCGTCGTGCCCAAGAGCTTCCTGCCGAACTACCGCGAATTCTACGAAAAGCGTTACTTCAGCGTCGCCAGCGACACTGAAGACGATCTCATCTCCGTCGCCGGTGATTTGGTCGATTTCGGCGCCAAGGTCGTCTTCACCGCGACCGATCTCCCCGACTTCGCATTCCATGTTGAGATCTGCGAAGACTTCTGGGCGCCGCAACCGCCATCGACGATGGGCGCGCTCGCGGGTGCAAACGTCCTCCTCAATCTTTCCGCATCGAACATCGTCATCGGCAAAGCCGAAGACCGCGCGGTTCTCGTCGACAGCCAATCGCGGCGCGCGACTGCCGCTTACGTGTTCGCCGCCGCCGGCTACGGCGAAAGCACGACCGACGTTGCGTGGGACGGGCAAGTCATCGCTTACGAGATGGGCGAGAAGATCGCCGAAGGCGAGCGCTTCTCACGCGAGCCCAAACTTGTGACCGCCGACATCGATGTCACCCGCATCGCACAAGAGCGCCGCCGCATGGGCACGTTCCACGACGCACAGGCGCGCGTGAAAGACGACCTGAGCACATGGCGTCACATTAGCTTCGACCTGGGGGCGCCCGTCGAGGAAACGCCGCTTAAGCGCAAACTCGATCGCTTGCCCTTCGTCCCCGACGACCAGACCAAACGCGATCGCGATTGCTTTGAGGCCTACAACATTCAGGTTTCGGGCCTCGCCAAGCGCATCGAAGCCACAAACACCAAGCGTGTCGTCATCGGCGTTTCTGGTGGCCTCGATTCCACACACGCGCTCATCGTCACCGCACGCGCGTTCGATATGCTTGGCTTGCCGCGCAAGAACATCATTGGCGTGACGATGCCGGGCTTTGCGACCAGCGATGCCACCAAGGCCAATGCATGGGCGCTGATGAATGCAATTGGCATCGACGCGCGTGAGGTTTCGATCGAGCCACTGGCGCAGCGCATGCTGGAGGATCTCAATCACCCAGCGGCGCGCGGTGAGGCTGTCTACGACATCGCCTACGAGAACGTCCAAGCCGGCCTGCGCACCGACTATCTCTTCCGCCTCGCCAACAAAGAAGGCGGCTTCGTCGTCGGCACTGGCGATCTTTCTGAACTCGCGCTTGGCTGGTGCACGTACGGCGTCGGCGATCACATGAGCCACTACAACGTCAATGGTGGCGCGCCGAAGACGTTGATCCAGTATCTCATCCGCTGGGTCGCGGACTCAAAGCTATTCGACGCCAACACCTCCGCGACACTGATCAAAGTTCTTGAAGGCGAGATCAGCCCAGAGCTCATTCCGGGCGCCGCACCGCAGAGCACGCAGGCCGTCGTTGGCCCGTATGAGCTGCAAGATTTCAATCTCTTCTACTTCACGCGTTATGGCCTGAAGCCGAGCAAAATTCTCTTCCTCGCCTGGAGCGCATGGCGCGAAAAGTACGACTACGGGACCCTGAAGAAGTGGCTCACGCTCTTCATCTCCCGCTTCTTCGCCAATCAGTACAAACGCAGCGCCGTACCGAACGGGCCGAAGATCGTCTCGGGCGGCGCCCTTTCGCCGCGCGGCGATTGGCGGATGCCGAGCGACGCCAGTGCGGCGGCATGGTTGGCTGAACTTGAGGCAAACACACCTGAAGCGCTGGACTGATCTCCGCACCCTGCTTAAGCCCGCCCTATGACGCTCGACGACCTCATCGCACTCTCTCTCGCTGCGGGCCGCGAGATCATGGCTGTGCGCGCAGCGGGCATCGATGCGCAAACCAAGGCTGACGGATCGCTTGTCACCATCGCGGATCAACGCGCTGAGGCGATTATCGAGGCGCGGCTGAAAGAGCTTGCGCCGGATATTCCGATGCTCGGCGAAGAAGCTGTCGCGGCTGGCCGCGTTGCCGATTGCAGCGGACGCTTCTTTTGCGTCGATCCACTCGACGGCACACGCGGCTTTGCCAAAGGCGGCGATGAGTTCACCGTCAACATAGCGCTCGTCGAAAATGGCTCTCCCACGATCGGTGTTGTGTACGCTCCAGCGACGGGCGAACTTTATGCAGGCGAGCCCGGCAAGTCGCTCTCGGGCAAATGCCATCCGCAAACGGCGCAATTGCTTGAGCCGATGGAGCCGATCAGCGCGCAGACCGCGTTGCCGCAGCAACCGCGTGTCGTGGCGTCGGATTTTTCCGGTCGCAACGAACGCACTGGCGAATTCATCAAGGCGCTCGATGGCGTCATCACGCACGCGAGTTCGTCGATAAAATTTTGTCGTGTCGCAGAAGGCGCGGCGGAATTGTATCCGCGCTTTGGCGATGTCAGCGAATGGGACGCGGCCGCGGGTCACGCGATACTGAAAGCCGCAGGCGGCGACATCATGCTGCTGGACGGCTCTCCTCTCCGGTATGGCGGCAAGCAGGGTGACTTCCTGATCCATGGTTTTGTCGCGTACGCGAACGAGGCGGTTAGGGCGGCGGCGCTGAAGGCGCTGAACTGAAGACGCGCGTCATCGTCGTGCGCCTCGCTTGATCGAGGCGCAGAAGACCGGGAGCTGGGCGCGTGGGGACGCGCTGAGTTAGTTTCTGACGCGACATTCGATCGCTCGAACACCGCCGCGTGTCGCCACGCGCCCATTGCGATTGTTTTCCGCCAGGCCGTCACGGGGAGGTTTTCGCTCCCTTGAATCGGTCTCCCAGCGGCGTGCGGAGCGTTGCCATGCTCCGGTGCGCTTCCGTGGTTCGCCGCCATAAGCGGCTGTCCCACAGGCTTCTGCTTGGCGGATCGTCTTGCCATGCACCACGCTCATTCGCGTCCCTCGCGCTCGCTTGGCTCGGCTAGCCGATGAGCCTCCCGTGCGAGGGATGAGCGCATGATAATGGCGCTGAGCGGGTGTGGGATAGATTTTGGAAGACGCCGCTATTTTGTTGGGCTGGAGCGGTGTTTGCTGTGGGATAGAGTTTTCACAACATCCGCATTTGGCCCGGAGCGGACGCTGGCCTGCTGCTCACGACACAACTAGAGAGTTCGGTGATGCGCGACGTTCCAACTACCCATCGTGCACTGACACCCGACGAACGAGGTGCGATGGAAGCCGCACTTCACCTTGCGGCCAAGTTGGCCAACGAGCCCTTGCCCCTCGGGTTTGCGCAGGTTCAGCGCCTCTACGACGCGATGCTCGCACAGACGGAGCGGGACGAGGACGAAGTTATCGCGCTGGGGATGGCGTTCGGCGCTGCTATTAATGAGCGTGCGAGGTTCGATTGGGTGCGAGTGTCCGATCAGTGGGGTGATGAGACTTGTGTTGGACCACCTCACAAAACCATTCACGTCGCGCCAATTTCGATGGTTCAGAAGCGTCTAGTCCGCAACGAAGTTATTGACTTGGAACAGTTTGCCGACAGCGTGATCGGCTCAGTCAAATCCAAGATCGCTGGAAATCAGACAGATAGTTGGTAGCCCGACGCGAATGTCCGCTTCCGGCGAGAACACGCCATTGCCGCGTGCATTAGGCGTGGCTCAACTTCTGACTCGCCCACTCAACCGATCGCTGCGCAATCGCCCCCTCGCGGGACGCACTATGCACTTAGCCGTGCGATCAGGCGCTTCATGAATTGAGCGCCCTCTTCGATCTGGGTGCGCTCGATCCACTCGTCTGGCTGATGCGCTTGTTCAATCGAGCCTGGGCCGCAAATGATTGCGGGGATGCCGGCGCGCTGGAAGAGGCCCGCTTCGGCGGCGTAGGCGACGGCGCGGGTTTCGTTGTCGCCGGTGAGTGCGCGAGCAAGCGCCTCGGCTTCGCTGTCGCGCTCGATCGCGAGGCCGGGCGTGTTGGTGCGGCGCGTGATGGTGACGCCGCCTTCGGGCGCACGCGATTTGATGTTTGCATCGACCTCAGCGGCGACGGCGCGGAAGCGCTTCTCGATTGCATCGCCTTGCGCGGTTTCGGGGCAACGACAATCCCAGATAAACGAACAGCGGCGCGCGAGGATGTTGCCGGCGGTGCCGCCGTCGACTTTGCCGATCGTCATGGTTGGGCCCGGCGGATTGAAGAGCGGATGCGTGAGGCTGCGCGCCTCCTCGCCCATGTCCGCGACCAGCGACATGAGCTTCACAGCTTCCATCACGGCGGAGACGCCTTGATCGGGCAGACTCGAATGACCCTCGCGTCCGATCACGTCGACGATGAACGAGCGCACGCCCTTGTGCGCCGACACGACTTTCATGCTCGTCGGCTCGCCAACGATCACTGCGGACGGTTTGTTGGTTTGCGCCGCGAGTTCGGCGATCATCGACGGCGCGCCGAGGCAGCCGATTTCCTCATCATAGGACAAGGCCAATACGATTGGACGCTTCAGCACCGCAGCGCGCGCTTGATCAACATGCGCGAGCGCAAGCGCGATGAACGCTTTCATGTCGGCTGTGCCGCGACCGTAGAGCTTGCCCGCACGTTCGCTCAGCACCCACGGATCACTCGACCACGGTTGATCATCGACGGGCACGACATCGGTGTGCCCGGAGAGCACGACGCCGCCGGCAACGTCAGGACCGATTGAGGCGTAGAGATTGGCCTTCGTGCCGTCGGCGTTAGCGACACGCCGCGAAGCAATGCCGCGCTGATGAAGGAATTCCTCCACCCACGCGATGAGCTCCAGGTTCGAGTTGCGCGACGTTGTATCGAACGCGATCAAACGCGTCAGAATATCAAGCGTCGCGCCAATCTCGCTCACTGCGGGGCTGTGACTGGCTGTCCGCCCGGCTCTTGGAACGCCAGCAGTGCGATGCGGAAGCGCAGCGCTGCGTTTGGCGGGATCGGGCCACTACCCTCTGCGCCGTATCCGAGCGAGCCCGGGAAAGTCGCGATCAGTTCATCGCCTGGACGCATGTGCGTGATCGCTTCGGCGAAGCCGGGCACGACGCGGGCCAGCGGGAAATCAACCGGCTCGCCGCGCGCGAACGACGAGTCAAACACTTCACCGTTGTCGACGAGGCTGCCTTCGTAGTGCACTAGCACCGTGGCATCCATCGTCGGTTGCGCCAGCGCTTGGTTGGCGCCGCGGCGCGTGAATTGAATTTCAAGGCCGGACGGCAAGGTTTGCGATTGTTCGTGCACTTCAGCTCCCAATCCCGGAATGGAGGCGGCTGGCGTTTCCTCCTCCATGCCTTCCATCACACTGCGATTGCCGCACGCCGCGAGCGTCAACGCCGCGGCCACAAGTAGAAATCTGATCATCTGTAAAGCGCTTCCGATTGTTCAATGGTCCAAGTTTCAGCTTCGCCCGCGCTCTCCCATTCACGGAAGGCAGCATCGGCGAAAATTGCGTCGCAGTATTTTTGCGCGAATGCAGGGATGGTCACGTGATAGGTGCGCAGTCGCGTGCAGACCGGCGCGTACATCGCGTCAGCGATCGAGCGTTGGCCAAACAAGAACGGCCCGCCGTATTTGGTTAGCGCGCGTTCCCACAGAGCGAAGAGCTGATCTAGATCGGCGCGGACGTTGGCGCTCCAGTTCGGCTCCGTCTCTAGGCGGCGACGGATGTTGCACGACATGGCCTCACGCACCGCAGCGAACCCAGCATGCATCTCCGAGGCGGCGGCGCGTGCGTCAGCGCGGACAAGCGCATCGGCGGGCCACAGCGACGACGCCTGCTCGGCGGCCCATTCGCAAATGGCCAAGCTCTCATAAATCACCACGTCGCCGACATGCAGCGCCGGTACGCGGCCGCTCGGTGAAACTTCGCGCACTTCCTTGATCTGCGAGCGCCCGTAGCCCTCGCCGCCCAGCGGAATGATCTTTTCGTCGAAAGCAATTGCGCCCCATTTGAGCGCCAACCACGGGCGCATCGACCAGGACGAGTAATTCTTGTTGCCAATATAAAGGACGGGCCGCGTCATGGGCTGGCTTGTTTCAGAGGCCGCCCGGGAGATCAAGCCGCCGGGACAGGCTTCCTGTGAGCCTACGAGGCCCAGCCCTTGCGACGCCTCACGCGCGAACAGCGTGAGGATAATTCGTGCGTCTCGAAACGGTACACCCGCGTGAAATCAGTGCGTCCGACGCCGCCTTGTGGCGCGCGCATCAAACGGCGGACCCTGCCCTGCAGAGCCCGTATTTGACCCCGGACTGGGCGCAACTAATCGGTTCGGTGCGCGACGATGCGCGCGTGTGCGTGATCCAGGATGGCGCGGGCTTCTTCGGCGCGCAGCGCCTCTCGCGCTTTGCCGCCATGGGCATGGGCGCGCCGATTTCGGACTATCAAGGCATTGTCGGCTTGGCCGATCTGCCGGTTAACGGCGGCGATATCTGCCGCGCGCTGAAGGTTGGGCGCATCGATCTCACGCACGCGCCGGCTGGGCAGACAATGCTTAAGGGTGCGGTCGCGGGCCAAGAAGGATCGTGGATCGCAAACGTCGCCGGTGGGCGTGATCTTTACGAAGCGGCGCTGAAAGAACGACGCGGCGAATTCGTCCGCCAAACCGACAAGAAGCGCCGCAAGCTTGAGCGCGAGCATGGCCACATTGAATTCCGCGCTCAATCGGCTGAGCGCGCCGACTTCGAAACATTATTGACGTGGAAAAACGCGCAGCTGAAGCGCAGCGGTCAGCCTGAGATTTGGGCCGCGCCATGGATCGCGCAGACGCTTAACGGCTGCTTCGAAACGCGGGGCACGCAATTCGGCGGCGCGCTGTTTACGATGTCGATCAAAGATAAGCTCGCGGCTGGCGCGTTCTGTTTGCGTAGCCCGAAGGTGCTCCACTTCTGGGTCGTCGCACACGACAATGCATACGATTCATATTCGCCGGGCGTGCAACTCGCGCGATGGATCGCTGGCTGGGCTGGCGAACAAGGCATTCACGAACTCGATTTTGGGCCTGGCGATTATCAGTACAAGCGTCAACTCTCGACCGGTCAGCGCATGCTTGAACGTGGCGTCGTCGCCGGCAATTCGTGGTCAGCAACCGTGCGCCGCGCCGAGAATGCAGTGCGTGCGCGTATCGAAAAACTCCCACAACCTCGCTTGGCCGAACTGCCCGGCAAGGCCATGCGCCGCATCGATTTGATGCGCGCGCTGCACGCCTAAAACTCGCCCCACACGAGCCCGTTCTTCCGTGACCTCCCCGTAATGGCGTGGTAAATCCAGCGCCGAGGGATAGGTGGGCGTGCGCATTCTCTTCGCGCCGCTCGGATGGAGGGTGAGAATGCGTCAAATTTTCAACGGCTTGGCGATGGCCATCGTGGTCAGCGCTGGCTTGGTAGCGACGGACGCGCATGCGCAATTCGGCCGTCCGCGCGCCACGCAAAGCCAAACGCCGACAGTGCCGCACTGTGCGCAAAGCCTCGGCACCATCTCAATTCAAAACGGCGACACCTATCAAGGCTGGCGCCAATACAACCTTCAGCCACCGGCCGGCCTGTTGCGCGTGGTGGTTCTGCAATCGGGCTGCTTCACCATCGTTGAACGCGGCACCGGCCTTGAGGCGGTGCAACGCGAACAAGCGCTCGCTGGAGGCGGCCAGTTGCAACGCGGCTCGAACGTCGGCGGCGGCCAAGTGCGCGCGGCTGACTATGTGCTGCTCGCGGACGTTGTTGCGTCCGACAACAATTCCGGCGGCGGCGGCGTAGGCGCAGCTGTCGGCGGCGCAGTCGGCGGCACGATCGGCGGCATCATTGGCGGCATGGGCACACGTTCGCAGACGGCGCAGACAACGCTCTCACTGATGAACGTGCGTACGTCGGAAACATCGGTCGTCACTGAAGGCAACGCCCAGAACCGCAACATCACCTGGGGTGGCGCAGGCTTCCTCGGCGGCGGTGGCGCAGCGCTCGGTGGCTACACCGACACGGAAATCGGTCGTGTCGTCACCGTCGCGTTCATCGACGCTTACACGCAGATGGTCACACAGCTCGGCGGCGTGGATACGAGCCAGTCAGCGGCAGCCGCAGCGCCGCAACGCACGTACCGCACGACCCAAGCAACGCCGCTGCGCTCGCGCGCTGGTGGCGGCCAAACACTGCGCAACTTGCCATCTGGCGCGATCGTCTATCCGACAGGCGAGCGTGACGGCATGTGGTGGCGTGTTGCTGACGAGAACGACAACGAAGGCTGGGTGAACAACGACTTCCTGCAGCCTGCGCAATAAGCGCGACCGCAGTCGCTAAATCGAGGGCCGCGCACCGTGAGGTGTGCGGCCCTTTGATTTTGTAGCTAAGCGGCGACGGCGGAAGCTGGATCGTGTTCCGCCACGAAATGACCAGAGCCAACTTCGATCCATTGCGGGCGATATTGAACCGCGTCGGGATTGTCGATGATGCGCGACTTCAAGAAGCGCAGCGGCGCGCGCGTATCGAGCGGGCTGGGCAGATCACCGATCAGCCGCACGCGCGGCTTGTTGCGAGCGACATCCGGATCGGGCGTCGGCGCCGCAGCGAGTAGCGCCTTGGTGTAGGGGTGACGCGGATCACGGAGGATGACCTCCGCCGGCCCGTATTCCACGGCGCGACCGAGATAGAGCACAAGCACGTTGTGCGAAATTTCGCGCACCACGGCGAGATCGTGGCTGATAAAGAGGAAACTGGTTTTGTATTCGCGCTGCAGATCCGCAAGCAGCTTCAAGATTTGCGCTTGGATTGAAACGTCGAGGGCGGAGACGGCTTCGTCGCAAACGACGAGCTTCGGTTTCAGGATCATCGCGCGCGCGACGCCAACGCGCTGGTTCTGGCCACCCGACAGTTCATGCGGATAGCGGTTGATCAGATCTGGATCGAGCCCAACCTGCCGCATGATCTCTTTCACGCGCTCTTCGCGTTGATCGCGCTTCAGCAACGGCTCGAAGGCGAGCAACGGTTCAGCGATGGATGAGCCCAGCGTCATACGCGGATCAAGGCTCGCGAGCGGATCTTGGAAAACGATCTGCAGATCCTTGCGGGACTGACGGATCGCTTCGCGCTCACTAGGCATCAGATTGCGGCCACGGAACGTCACGTCGCCAGCGTTGCGCGGCAGCAATTGAACGACAGCGCGCGCCAAGGTGGACTTGCCGCAACCGCTCTCGCCGACAATGCCAAGCGTCTCGCCTGCATTGAGCTGGAAGCTGACACCATCAACGGCGCGCAAAGGCTTACTCGCGCCGCCGAACAGGCCGCCTGCCTTCACTCTCACCGGAAAAGTCACGCGGACGTCTTCCGCTCTCAGAATTGGCGGACCTTCTTCCGGCGGCGCAAGTGGCACGTAGCGCTCGCCGTCAATGCGCGGCACCGCTTTCAAGAGCATTTTCGTGTAATCGGCTTTTGGGCTCGAATAGATGTCATCGACAGCGCCCGTCTCGACCACTTCGCCACGCCGCATCACCGCGACGCGCTGCGCCATGCGCGCGATGACGCCCATATCGTGAGTGATCAGTGCAACAGCAGCGCCTGTGTCCTTCCGAAGATCCTCGATCAGGTCGAGCACTTGCGCTTGCACGGTTGCATCAAGCGCGGTCGTCGGCTCATCCGCCACGAGAAGCGCAGGTTCAGCCATCATTGCCATGCCGATCATCACGCGTTGACGCATGCCGCCGGAAAGTTCGTGCGGATATTGTGTAAGGCGACGCGCGGCTTCGGGAATGCGCACGCGCTCAAGCCATTCGACACAGCGCTCGCGTGCGGCGGCGCCGGATACCTTGAAATGATGCTCAAGCACTTCGCTCATCTGCGTCTCAATCGTGAGATGCGGTGTCAGCGCGGTGAGCGGATCTTGGAAAACAAAAGCGACGTGACGCCCACGCACTTGATCCAATTCTGAACGCGACATGCCCAGCACATCGCGACCCTGAAATTTCACGGCGCCGCTGACGCGTGCGTTCTGAGCCGTCAGTCCAAATGCCGAGAGAAAGGTCTGGCTCTTGCCCGAACCACTTTCCCCTACGATGCCCAGGCACTCACCCTTGTTGATCGAAAGTGAAATGCCTTTCACCGCTTCGACATCGCCATCGGGCGTGTCGAAGGTGACGGCGAGATTGGAGATGTCGAGCACGGTCTCAGTCATGAGCGCGGAGACTAATCGCGGCGCCAAGGATGTCCATTGCCGGTAGCGGTTCCGTTCCGGTTGTGAGACAAGCGCGCGAGACGGAGCGACCCATGGCGCAGATGAATTTCCTTACGCAGTGCACTTTCGATTTCGGCGCATTGGCGCAATTGCCGAAGGTGTTGAAGGCGAACGGCGTGAGCCGACCGTTTGTGGTCACTGATGCCGGGCTAAAGGCAAACGGCTTGTTGGACACGCTGCTCGGCGCACTGGGCGAGCCACCCGCCGGCATTTTCACTGACACGCCGCCAAACCCGACTGAGTCTGCTTCACGCGCGGCGGCGGATGCGTATCGCGCCTCGGGCGCCGACGGCATCGTTGCATTTGGCGGCGGCTCGTCGATGGACCTCGCGAAGGCGATGGGCCTGATGGTGACGCATGAAGGCCCGTTCGAGCGCTTAGGCGGATCGAAGCGCGGCATGAAATTCATCACCAAGATTCCACCGCTCGTTGCGGTGCCGACAACGGCTGGCACGGGCAGCGAAGTTTCGCCGGGTGCGGTGGTAATTCTCGATAACGGCATGAAGGAAACATTCGTCTCCGCGCATCTCGTGCCGGTTGCAGCGGTTTGCGATCCGGAACTAACGCTTGGTTTGCCAGCATCGCTCACAGCGGCGACGGGCATGGATGCGATGACGCACTGCATTGAAGCCGTGCTGACACCGGTTGTGCATCCGCCAGCGGAAGCGATCGGCGTCGATGGCGCTGAGCGGATCGGCAAGTGGCTGGAAGTTGCTGTGAAGGACGGCGGCAATCGCGACGCGCGCTGGCACATGATGATGGGCTCGTTCGAAGGCGCACTGGCGTTCGCGAAGGGCTTGGGCGCGGTGCACGGCTTGAGCCACGCGCTCGGACGTATTCACGAACTAAAACTGCACCACGGCACGCTGAACGCGGTGATCCTGCCGCACTCGCTCGCCATGATCGGCAATGCCGCGGAAGAAAAGTTCGCCCGTTTGCGCCGCGCGCTTGGCCTCGCGCCGAACGCGGATCTGCCGCAGTACATCGCCGACCTCAACGCGCGCATTGGCCTGCCGTCAGGCTTGGGTGCGATGGGCGTGAAGAGTGACCACGGCGAAGGCGCGATCGACTACGCAGTCGCCGATCTCGCGACGCTCTCCAACGCCGTGCCGTTCGATGGCGACAAATATCGCGAGTTGTTCAAGCGGGCGCTGTGAACACAGCCGCCCTGCTCGATATCTTCCAACGCGCGCGCGATCTCGTCGCGCGTCCGGATAATGACTTTGCGTGGTCGAGCTGGCGCGACGCGGAACACGCACTCGAAGAAATAGACGGCATCATCTCGCGATTGCGCACTGGCGACACGCCGGACACGTTCTCGATGTCGATCCTCTTCGCACCGACAGGTCCGATGCAGGAGCTGTCGATGAGTAGCGGCTGGGGTAATCGCTTCCTCCAACTCGCCAGTGAATTCGACGAAGCGCTGGAAAACTAACACGGTTGTGATCGCAGGAGCGACGCACGCGCTTGCCGCGCCATTCGGCAGCGCGCACCCTAAGCCGATGTCGCTTGAAGCTTTTCACAGCACTTGGCCGCCAAGCCGCGCCGACCGCACCCGCGCCGTCAACGAGGATGGATGCGCCGCCGATCCCTCGGGACCCGCTGCTGAATGGAAGTACGAGACCGCCGCGATTGGGTTCGTGGTGTCGGGCTGGTTTGAATACGCGAGCGAAGATCAAACGACGTTAGCGACACCAGGCTCGGTGATCCTCGGCAATGCCGGCGAGCCATTCCGCGTTCGCCACGTTGATGCGCATGGCAACCGACGCTTGGTTGTGAGCTTCGAGCGCAGCTTGCTCGAGGAAGTCGCCAACGAGACCGGCGCCAATGCGCGTTTCGAAACGATCGCGCTGCCGCCCTGTCAAACCGCGGCGCGCATGTTCGGCCTGATCCGTGCACTTTCCCGGCCGGGCGGCGAAGATATGCTCTATCCGCTGGCCCAAACGGCGTTGAACGCAAAGCATCCCCGCGCGCCCGAAAGCGTCAGCGCACGCGATCGCCGCCGCGTGCAGGAGGCTGTAGGCCATATAGAATCGCATTTTGGCGACGCGTGTACGATCCAGATGCTTGCCGATATTGCAGGGCTGAGCCGCTTTCACTTCGTGCGAATGTTCGGCGCTGTCGTTGGGCAAAGCCCGAACCAGTATTTGATCAATACGCGCATGCGCGCCGCGTCGGACCGGCTGCTAACGACACATACGCCGATCGCGCAAATCGCGTTCGACGTAGGCTTCAACGACATCTCGCATTTCTATTCATGCTTCCGCGACACCTTCGGCTGCACGCCGCGCCAGTGGCGAATACGCATGTAAGGCAACATCGCCCAAGAATGCATGCCGCTCCCTCGCGCTGATGGCGTGAGGGAGTTTTCTTTTGACCTATATGGAAACTGCGGGACGCACGCTGCTCGGTCTTGGTGCGCTCGGACTTGGCGTCATCAGCCTGCTCTACGCAGACTTCGCGATCACATGGCAGCCGGTGCCGGAATGGGTCCCGATGCGTGCTGTGTTGGCCTACGCCAGCGGAGTATCGCTCACCGTCGCGGGTGTTGCGCTCGTCGCCAATCGCGGCGCGTGGATCGCGGCGGCATTCATCGCTGCATTTCTCAGCTTTTGGGGAATCGTGCTGCAAGCGCCGAAGCTGATCGCCGGCGAAGCAGCCGCTTGGCTGGCGCCGGCGGAAATACTCGCGGTTGCAGCTGGCGCGTGGACGCTCTGGGTTGGCGCAAGCCAGACGGCATTTCGAGCGCGCGCGGTGCAATTGGGGACGACGTTCTTCGGCCTGATGCTGCCGATCTTTGGTGTGGCGCACTTTATCTACATCGACTTCACCGCGTCGATGATCCCGGAATGGATTCCGTATCGCGTGTTTTGGGCTTGGTTCACCGGCGCCGGGCACATCGCGGCGGGGCTGGCGATCGTGCTCGGCGTCATCCCGCGCATTGGCTCCTTGCTGCTTGCTTTGATGTTCAGCAGCTTCGTGCTGCTCGTGCACATGCCGCGCGTCATCGCCAATGCCGACAACCGCACGGAATGGCATCTGCTCTCGACGGCGCTGTTGCTGACTGGCGCCGCGTGGATCGTCGCAAGCGCGATTGCGCGATCAACATCGCCCAAGACAGACGCGTGAGAGCGGCATTAACTTGGGCGCAACAGTCAGGGTGGAGTACGCGATGAGATCGATCGTTACGGCGCTAGTGTTCGCCTGCGCATTCCTCGCGCCGTCAGCGCATGCCCAGATGGGCAGCATGGCGCCATCTGCGCCGCGTCAGGATCCTGCCGTGCCATATCAGGCGGGTGTCGCGGCGTTCAATGCCGGCAATTACCCCGAAGCGATCCGCCAGCTTCGCACAGCGCGACGGGCGTCACCAAGTGATGGCACGATCAACTACGCACTCGGGCTCGCCTACAACGCCAATGGCGAGAAGGAGGAAGCAAAGACTGCATTCGAGCGCGCTGTGCGTGCGTCGAATGCACCTGCGGCCGCGCACCTTCAGTTGGGTTTGGTCGCGCTGCAACTCGGCGATCGCGACACGGCCGTGGAGCAGCAGACGGCTCTGCAGCGGTCCATCAACGCATGCGATGCGGCGTGCGGCGATGCGCGGCGCGGACAGATGCAGTCGTCGTTAGATCAGCTCACGCGCGCCCTGGCGACACCGTGAGCTCACTCCACGCGGGCCAGGAAATCCAGGATCGCATCCCAAGCGTCGGGCTCGTCTAGCTGCGGCGCGTGGCCGATGCCTTCGACGGTGACGGCTTCGATCGTATCGCCTGCCGTTCGCATGCGCTCGACACCTTCCGGAGTCAGAATGTCGGAGTGCTCGCCGCGCACGCTCAACACCGGCGTTTTCGCAAGCGTTTGAAAGTACGGCATGAGATCCGGCGCTGGCGCCTCGGGATCGAAATCCGCGAACGCGAGCGCGATGTGCGGATCGTAATCCAGTTCGAACTGACCATCGTCGCGGGCGCGATGCGTGCGGCGCGCGAAGGCGAGCCAGAAGGCGTCGTCATCCAAACGGTCTGGAAATGCCGCGCCGTTGGTGGCGCGGATTGCCTCGGCCGCGTCTTGAATCGTCGCAACGGGTTGCACATTGCCGACATAGCTCGCGATGCGCGATAGGCCCGACGTGTTCACTTGCGGGCCAACATCGTTGAGCACCGACGCCGCGATACGGCCTTGCGTCGTCGCGGCGATGACAAGTGTGATGAGGCCGCCCATCGAAGTGCCGATGAAGACAGCCTTCGGAATGGCGAGCTGATCCATCAGCTTCAGCACATCTTGTGCGTAAACCGCCGGGACATAGTGCGCCGGATCGGGATCGTTGGAGCTTTTGCCGCGGCCGCGCATGTCCGGAACGATGACGCGGCGGCCGAGCGCGGCGATGCGCGGCGCGATGATTTCGAAGTCACGCGAATTGCGTGTGAGGCCGTGTAAGCAAATGACGGGAAGCCCGGTGACGGGTTCAAGCGGCGGGTAGTCGCGTGCATAAAGCGCTAGATCATCGACAGTTGCGATGATGCGTTCTTCAAAGCCGCCGATGCCGATGGGCGCACCCGAATCCATGCTCTTCTCCGTCAGCCCGGCGCGCGCTGCTGCGTCGCCGTTGCGTTGACATCGACATACTCAACCGCGCGCATGGCCCGCAACCGCGCGCCCCAGCTTTGTTGCGCGGCGCCACGTTCACTCGCCGCAACGGCTTCGCAGGTGCGGAGCACGATCTCGGCGCCGCCCGCGGTGAAACGATCAAAGCAGAGGCCGGCGAAAGCAGACTGGCGGCCAAGTTGAACTTCAACTTGACGCTGCGCTGGCGCGATTTGTCCGCGCCCAGCGAGCGCTTGCGCGCGTGAGATGGGGCCGGAACCACGGAACTTTACGATGAAGCCGATCGGTTCCGCGCTTTGGGTTTGCGCCAATTGCGTCGTCGCTTGCGCGACGGCGGGCGTTTCGGGCTGCAGCGCAACCACGAGCGCAACCGCCATCAACGCGCCGGTGACGGCGATGCCCCAAGTGCGCAGAGCGTTCACATCCATGGCGTGACCTTGAGCCTCCGATACCGAGCCGTAAAGCGCTCTCGCCTATGGTGCCAAAGTCCGCGCCGCGAGCGCAAGATCAAGCCGCCCTCGCCCGCTCGGCCGCGCGCATGTGGTTGCGCCCGCGGAGATCGGGATGGCGTTGGCCGAGCGCGCGCATTCGACATCGCCGAAGTTAGCCGCGAACGGCGAGATGGCGCGCGTGAAGAGCGCGTTCTCCAGCTCACGACCGCGCAGGCCCGATTGCGATGCAAGCAATGCGAGCGCGGCGGAGACATGTGGCGCGGCCATCGAGGTGCCCTGCAGGAACGAATAATAGCAACGCTCAGTCGAGGTCGAGCTCAGCGGATCGTAGCAGCCGCTTTGGGTGGCGCGTGTGGAGAGCACGCCGTCGGGGCGACCGTCATTGTCGCTATCCGCGAAGACATCGCCACCCGGCGCGATGAGATCCACTTCCGGGCCGAAGTTGGAATAGAAGGCCAAGCCTCCCCGCGCGTCGCCGGCGCCGACGACGATGACGTTGTTGCAGTTCGCGGGCGCGTAGAGCGCGGTGCGATTGGCTTTGTTGCCGGCGGCGACAACGACGAGCACGTTGCGCGCAACAGCTGCGTCGATCGCAGCTTGCATCGATGCCGGGCACGGCGCCTGGATCGTCAGGCTCATATTGATGATGTCGGCCTGCGTTTGATTGGCAATCTGCTGGCTTGTCGCCGTGATCGCGGGCGCGAGGCCAGCTGCCCAGCGGATGCCGGAGATGATGTCTGCGAGCTCGCCGCCGCAGCGGCCCAGAACGCGAACCGGAATTACGGTCACGTTCCACGCGCCGCCAGCGACGCCGACGCGATCGTTGGTGGCCGCCGCTCCTATCGTGCCGGCGACGTGGGTCCCGTGGTACGAGTTCTCAGTGGTTGCGCCACAGCGATCACCTGCGTCGTTGGCGTCCGCATCGACGCCGTCACCATCGCCGCCGCGTTCTGGGTTGTTGATGAGATCGATGCCCGTGGTGACATTCGCGGCGTTGCGCATGTCAGGGTGCGAAAGATCGAGGCCGGTATCGAGAACGGCCACACGAACAGTGCGTGCGCCAACCTGATGCGCTTCCCAGAACGTCACAAAGCCTGCGCCGCCTGGCGATGAGTTGGCGCCGGAGCTGGCGCGATAATTCCATTGCAGCGCGTATAGCGGATCATTAGGCACGCCGCCGATTGGCGCCGGCGCGGGTGTCGTTGTTGCGGGCGTTGTCGTTGCCGGTGGCGCTTGCGTTGTTGTCGCCGGCGGTGGCGGCTGCGGTTGATCGCGGCGCGGCGGACGCGTGAAGCCGCTATCGGCGATGTAGTTTGGCTCGACGTACTCGAAGTCGCCCGACTGCGTGAGGCGCTGGATGGCGCAGCGCGTGGCGAGCGCGATGTCATTTTCAAGCTGCGCTTGACTGACAATGCGCGGGCAGCGGTCTGTTGGGCTCCATTCGATTGCAGCCGGCGCGTCTTCACTGCCTTCCGCTGCGATCTGTTTGTTGCGACGAAGCGCGGTGGGGCTAACGCCAGACGTGAGATCAACCGTCACAACTCCACCCGGCCGCACGGTGATTTCGCCGTTGATGCCAAGGCGACGGAGCGTGTCTTGCGCGGCATTCGTCGCGACGGCCGCAGCTTCCGTTTCGGCGCGCGCGCGGACCTGTGTCGCCACTTCATCCGGCAGACGCTCGAGGCCGTCGATGCCTTCATTGCGAAGCGTGCGCGTCAGGCTCGTAGCGAGGCCCATATCGCTTGCCGCTTCAGAAAGCTGACGCTCCACTTGTGCGCCGACCAGGATTTGCCCAGGCGCGATCAGAACCGGGTCTGGCGCGAGGATTGCAGCCATTTCGGCTTGCGGTTGAACCGCGCCGGAGAGCGCGCGCGCAGCGAGGGGGACATCATCCAGAGGTGCGGGGCCAGGGCCTTCGACATGCGCCTGGCCAGTCATGCGGTTCCAAACGTCGCTGAGCTGGTCGCACGCGCCTAACGCCAAAATTGGCGCAAGCGCGAGGGCTGCCAGGCTCCACCGGCGTTGCGACATCGCTTGAACTCCCCACCTAAACTCTAGGACAAAGAAACGTTAGCTTGGCGGTCCCCGATGACAAGGCGATGTCCGGGAACGTCCGTGGAGAAGGCCGGCATCGGCACGAAATGAGCATTTTCCCCCTAGCGGCGAATCTTGCCGCAGCGCGTCTCCCTGACGCGCCGCGCGTGAGAACGGAAGACGAGGCCACCAGCTTGGCGGGTGGCCCGGTATTCCTTGCCGTGGAAGAATTGCCCGAGCTTTTCGAGACACCAGACGCGGCCGAACAAGCAGTTCCGGAACTATACGGTACGGGGCTCTACGAACTAATTTGGCGCGACGGCTGGCGTGTGACGATGCGCTACTGGCGCCCTGCTCCGCCGGCGCCTGTCGCGCGCACCGGCGCGAGCGCAGCGAAGAAGCCGCTCGGCCACGCGCGCACGCCCGAGGAAGCGCGAGAGCTGCTCGGCGCGCCAGCCGAACTCGCGAGCGAGGTGCTGCCGAAGCTCTACGCCGACCACAAGCAATTGATGAAGCGCTGGGCCGCAGTGGTGAAAAGCGGGCTCGGAGAAATCGTCGAGCGTGAAGGCAAGTTCGCGATCTCACTCATGTTCTGGCGGCCGATGCATGCGCCGGGCATCGCTGCGCCTCTGGCGCCGATCGAACGCATCGAGCTTGCCGAACGCGTCGCTGCGCCGATGCGCGGGCCGACGCCGCAAGCTGATCTCGATATCGGCCTTTTCGAAGAGCAAGCGACGGAAAATCCAAACGTCGTGCTCGTCACCGAAGAAGGCGACGGGCGCTTCAGGGGCTCAGAATGAAAGCGGCGCCGGTGGTAGCCCACCGGCGCCGCTCAGTTTCAGATTAGCTCGCTTCTATTGGCGATAGCTGAACCGGATGTAGCCGAAGCGTCCCGGTGCATCATAGGTCGTTGGGTCGAAGTTATTCAGACCGCAGGTGATGCAGCCTGGCGGATCTTCGTCAGTAACGTTGTTGATGCCGAGCGCGATGGTCACGCGATCATCGAGCATTGCTGGGCTCCAACGGCCCTGCAGATCCCAGTAGGTCGTCGCGTTGAGCGAATTGGCGGCGCCTGCTTCATCCACTTGCGAGATGTAGCGAGCGGTAATCGAACCACCGAAGGTGTTGCGATCCCAATCCAGCGTCAGCGTCGACTTCACTTCCGGATAAGCTTGGTCCGGGCTGCCGCGCTCGGTGCCTTCGCGAGCGATGGCAACGATACCGCTTGAAGTCGGCACCAGTTCATTGAACTCCAACAAGAAGTTCGTCGACGACCGAACGGTGAAGGTTCCGAGCGAAGTTTCTGGCAAGGACCAATTCACCGTGAAGTCGATGGCCTGCGTTTCAAGACCACCGATGTTGATCAGCGGATTGGAGATCGCAGACACTGTGCCGGTCGCGGTGCGCGCGATGGTGCCGCACGCGAGTGCATCACCGGTTTGCGCGCAACGATCGAGCAGTGATTGGCCGTCTTGCGCTTTGATCGCGCCGTCCAGCTCAATGTTCGAGTAGTTCAGCTCGAACGAGATGCGATCAGACCAGGCAGTGTTCGCCCAGAACGACGGCTGCCAGACGAGGCCGATGTTGTAGCCTTCGCTCGTCTCAGGCTGCAGGCTCGGATTGCCGCTGGTGATCACCGGCAGTTGCGGGTTGAGCTGCGTGTACGAACCATTCGACGGCACGCCATTGTTGATGCAGTTGGCCTGCACGTTGGCGGGCTGAGCCAGCAGGTTCGAGCACGGATCGGTCACTTCTTGGTCGAAGCGCGAGGCCGTGCCGTAGAGTTCGCCGATCGACGGAGCGCGGAAGCCCTCGCCCCAGTTGAAGCGAACCAGCACATCATCAGTTGGCCGCCAGTTGAGACCCGCTTGGAAAGTCGAAGCCTGCAGCCACGATCGGGTCCGGATCGAAGCGGCCGTCGGTGTGACGGTTTTCGATACCGAACGCGGCGCTGAGCGCACCGGCCGGCAAGGTCATGATGTCGCCGGTCATGTTGTAGCTGAAGTCGAGCAAGGTTTGCTCGGACGAGTCACGCTGAACGAAACCGATATAACCTAGCATCGCAGGCGTGATCGAACCGGCGCCGCCGAAGATGTTCAGCGGGACGCACGAGCCGGTGCAAGCATTCACATCGCCGAGTGCGCGCACGACGTTTTGTGCGTTCACGTTGCCGGTGAAAGTCTGCTCGGCCTTGTTCTCAGACCACACGACGTTGAAATCCCAATCCCACGGATTGCCGAACAGCGAAGCGTCGCCGCGCAGTGAGGCCGTGAGGTTGAACGTATCGACGTTCTGCTCGTAGTGACGCGGGCCCGCTTCCACCAGGCGGCGGCCGACGAAGGTCAGCGTGCCCGGGCCAAGATCGAACCCGAATGGGTTGTACGGGTTGTTCGCTGCGATCACGACCGTATCGAGCAAGTTGCCGTTGCCGGCGTCCGGACCGACGAAGAGCGGCAGCGGCGCGGCTTGGTTGGCCGATTGGCGCTCGACGTACGAAGCGCGCAAACGCAGCTCCATGCCGTGCGGCAAATCCTGCACCAACTGGCCGAACATGCTGAGACGCTCGGATGGCGTCGCAACGTAGTTGAACGGCTGGAAGTTGAAGCGAAGGTTGGTCGCGAACGGCACGAAATCCGGGCCGCCATTGGCGAGCGCCGGATTGTAAGTTGGGAAGCCGCCCGGCGGGAACGCCGAAGCGAGCGTCACGTCGAGCCCCTGGAGCGTGTTCGGGTCGGTGATGATGAAGCGGCCAAGCGGCGTGCCGGAGCTGCAACCACCAGCCAAGCACGATGTCGCGCCCGGCTGCGGGAAGAGCGAAATATCGCGGTCAGCCGCGAGCACCGAGTCTTGATCGACGTAGCCGACGCCCACGATCACATGCGTGCCCGGCGCGTTGATGCCGAACGAAGCGTTGTATTCTTGGGTAGCGCCGTCGCCGTAATCGTAGAAGCCGCCGTATTGCGCGGAGGCGATGAGGCCATCTTGCTCATCGCGGGTGAGAATGTTCACGACGCCGGCGATCGCGTCCGATCCGTAGATCGACGAAGCGCCTTGTTGCAGCACTTCGATGCGATCGATCATGCCGGGCGGGATGGTGTTCAAGTCGACTGAACCCGGAACACCCGAAGCCGATGCGCCGTTGACCCAGCGCAGACCATCAACGAGCACGAGCGTGCGAGGCGTGCCGAGATAGCGAAGATCTATTTCAGCCGAGCCGGCGCCGACGCCGCCACCATCCGGTGGGTTGCCGAAATTGCCGGAGGAGTTGAAGCGTTGGTTCAAACCGCCGCCTGAGATTGGCGTGCGTTGGAGAATGTCGGCGGTGGACGAAAGGCCCGTCCGCGCGATTTCATCCTGGCCAATGTTCACGACCGGCTCGTTCTGCTGCAACGGCGATCTGATGCGTGAACCTGTAACGACGATCGTCTCTCCTTCGTCGGTGTCCTGCGCGAACGCTGGCGCGGCGCTGAGCGCCACGACACCAAGAACGAGAGCCGACATGATTGGGCGCAGCACTGACGTGCTAAGCAAACGCTTGCGGCTAGACATAGATTCCTCCCCGCCGGCGAATGTCATCACCGGCGGAGCAAGCGTAGGCTTGGTTAATCTTGCGCGGCATCAGCGCGCGTCTGGCGCGTGTGGCCGCGCGAGAGCGCTCGCTCGGCGGGAGAAAAAATGTGGCTAGGCCGGCAAAGTCACGCGCAACAGCGCGCCATTTTCGGCGTCGAGGATAGTGATGTCGCCGCCGTGTGCACGTGCAATAGAACGCGCCGCCGCAAGCCCGAGCCCAGCGCCCCGCGTGCCCTCTTCATTGAGCCGTACGAATGGCTCGAAGACCGTCTCGCGCTGGTCCTGCGGGATGCCGGGGCCGTCGTCTTCAACGTCAATGATCACGGCGCCGTCCGCGCTATGTAATTTTATGCGGGCAGCGTTGCCGTACTTCAGCGCGTTCTCGACGAGGTTCGCGAACAAGCGCTTTAACCCGAGCGACTGCCCGGTGATGATCAGGCGCTCGTCCCCTTCGAAAGTCACGCTGCGATTATGGTCGGCGTGGTCGTCGGCGATGCTCTGGAGCAACGCGGCGACGTCAAGCCTTACACGCGCCTCTTCCGCCGGATCGTCGCGCGCGAACGCGATAAAGCTCGCGACCAACGCTTCGACTTCACCGATTTCCTTGGCCATTTTCTCGCGCTGCTCGGGCGGGGCGTTTTCGGCCGCGAGGCGCAGGCGCATCAGAGGCGTGCGCATGTCGTGGGCGACCGCGGCGAGCGTTTTGGTGCGGTCCGCGATCAACGCACGCAGCCGCGCTTGCATCGTATTCACCGCGCGGGCAGCGCCGCGCAGTTCTTGCGGACCCTCCTCCGCGACCGGCTCGCTCTGCGGATTGACGCCTACGGCTTGCACCGCGTCCGAGAAACTGCGGATCGGGCGCGTCAGGTAACGGGCGAATAGAACCGCCAAAACCGAGAGGAGCAACAGTGTGCCGCCAATGATGCCGGCAGCGCGTCCAATCCAGCCAAGCTCGGCCCAGTTGCGCCCCTGGCGCATCACCAGCCACCTGCCGTCGGGAAGTTGCGCGCCGATTTCGAAGCCGGAGATGAGCACCACACCTGCTGGAGCTGGCGCAAACATGGGCGGCATCGGCGTTACCGGCGCGACGGGCGCAATGCGTGGCGTCGGCGACGGCGGAGTCACGGGCGTTGCGCGCGGAGCCGGTGTGTAGGGCGCTGGCGCCTCGGGCGGCTCAGGCGCTTCCGGCACATGCGGCGTGCGCACATTCACCTCAACATCGGGAACGTTGTAGCTCTGCACCGCTCCGTTTGGACCGTGGATCTCGACAGATTCGGTTTCGCCGTTATTGCGGTGAATGATGACCCGGCCGCCGTCGACCTGGACGCGCTGCTCCATGCGTTGAGCAAAGCGTTCTGCGGCCGCGGCCTGACGCTCAGCCGCGGCTTCCGCGCGCGCTTCGATGCGCTCGCGTTCGCGTTCGCGGCGAATCTCTTCGCCGGCTGCGCGCGCATCCGTCGCCTCATTTTCCAGATCTTGGATGCGCTCACGCGCGGCTTGAAGACGCTCCGTCGCTTGCTCGTGCTCCAACTGCGCTTGCTCGGCTGCGGCCTGAGCATCCTCAATTGCTTGCTGCGACTGCTCCGTCCAATCTTCCATCTCCGCCACGCGAAACACGAACGTGTCGCTTTGCACCACGTTCGACGCTTGGATGCGGATCTGATCTGGGCGCAGATCGATGGCTTCGGCGAGTTGGATCCGCGTACCGCTCATCGCCGGCGACTCGTCATCTTCATCCGGCGCTTCACTGCGCACGTCCCAGACCATGCCGCGTTCGTTCATCGGCCGGTTGAGCGCGACCATGTGATCGTAGCCAGCTTGGAAATTGTCGGCGACGACGTCAGCCCGCATCACATCCGGCGGACGCGGCGGCAGGAAGATCACGATCGCCAAAGTCGCGACAAACGCCGCCGCCAGGGCGATGGCGACGAGCATGCCGAGATAGGCTGCGATGGGGAGACCGCGGGTTTCGCGCATTAGGATGTCGGCTTCACCGCGAAGAGATAGCCCTCACCCCGAATAGTCCGGATGATCTCGATGCCGCCGGGGCGCTCCAGCTTGCGACGTAGACGCGAGACTTGGACGTCGACAGCGCGATCGAACACGTCGCTATCGTTATCGAAAGCGTAGTCGAGGAGCTGTTCGCGAGAGAGTACACGCTGGGGCCGCTCAACGAACGCACGCAGCAAACGGAACTCGCCAGCTGAAAGCGGGATCACCACGTCATCGGGGTCGATCAGTTCGCGGCGGGCGATATCGATGCGGAAGCCGGCGAAGCGAACGCTTTCGCCTGGCGCGCTGTTATCGTTGTCGCGACGACGCAACACGGCTTTGGCGCGCGCCACCAGCTCCCGCGGATTGCACGGCTTCGACATGTAGTCGTCAGCGCCGATCTCGAGGCCGACGATGCGATCTGCGTCGTCACCCAGCGCGGACAGCATAATGATCGCCGGACGGCCCTTGCCCGAAAGACGTTTGCAAGCCGACAAGCCATCCTCGCCCGGCATCATCACGTCGAGCACGATCACATCCGCGCCCTTCGTGTTCAGCACCTTCTCCATGCTCGGCACGTCGCCAGCGGAAGAAGCAGCAAAGCCGGCGCGCTGAAACACTTCCACCAATCCTTCGCGGATGGCGGAATCGTCGTCGACGATGAGGACGCGCGGCGGCTGGGCGATTTCGTTCATGAGCGCCATGTTATTGCGGCCGAGGTCCTGCCAACAGGGGAAACACTGTAGAGCCGACGGTCTCGCCGGCCGGGGGCTCGCGATTGGTGAGTGAAATCACCGTCCAAGCGCCATTGGCGAACAGCAGCGTGTTCACGCCGGGCGCTCCGCCTGCAAAGCCGATCCGGGGCGTGGCGCGGCCCGTTTCGGGCTGGCCGCGCAAAACCTGCGCGGTGAGTTCGGGATTGATCAGGCGGTGTTCGTGGAGTGCGTTATCGAACGCAAGCATGTCCCGCACCGTCGAGTACGCATTGCCTGCAGCGCTTCCCGCAACACCGTGGAAACGTGTCACGTCTTCGGCGGGGCCCTCAGGCCCGCGCGGGTGACCGGTGAAATGCGCGGTATCGGCTGGAAGTTGGTCGCTGCGCAGAAAGCCGCTGCGCGCCATGCCGGCGGCAGCGAACACGTGTTCAGCGATGTATTGCTCATAGGGCTGGCCGCTGACGCGTTCGATGATTTCGCCAAGCACGACGTAGCAGCCGTTGCAGTATTCCTCGCGCTCGCCCGGTGCAAACATCGGCGGCTGCGCGGCGACGAATTCATAGTAGGCGTGGTTGTTGGTGAAGCTGCTCTTCGGCGCATCGCGGAACGCAGGGCCGAAGATGTCGGATATGCCGCCATGGTGGGTGACGAGCTGCTGGATGGTCGCCGTGCGTGAAGTCGCGTTCGGATAGTCCGGAATGACATCGGCGATCGTGGTCTCTGGCGTCAGCCTCCCCGCTTGGATCAGTTGGGCGATGGCGACATGCGTGAACGCCTTGCCGATTGATGCGAGCGGAAAGCGATCGTCAACACCAAGCGCCGCGTTGGTCGCGAGATCACGCGTGCCGTAGGCGTGCGCGTAAATCTCCTGGCCATTCCGAGCAATCAGGAACGCGCCGTTGAACACGCCGTCGCGCTGCAGGCCGGCCAGCCAAGGATCAAGCGCCGCGCCAATCTGGGCGTCGGTCATTTGGGCATTAAGCGCCAAAGGCGGCAGCTGTGGGCGAGGCGGACCGTCATCCTGGGCCAAGGCAGGCGCGGCGATCATGGCGAGCCCCAAAGCCAACGCTGCGAATTTGTTAGCCATTTTCACCTGCTCCCAACCCGATCGAACTCTGCAGCAGAGATACGGGCGGTCTGTTTCGGCAATGTTTCAGCGCTGACGTACTGGGGAAACGTAGCAGTCCCATGGTCAGCCTACGTTCGGCCCGGCACTTGGGCGAATAGAGGGGAATGCCATGAGACTTTCCATCGCCCTGGGCATCGCCGCGGCCGCTCTGACGGTCGCCGCGGCCAGCGCTCAATCAAGCCACCGTGTCATGATCCGTCACGGCGGCGGTAGCGACATCAATATCGACGCCAACGAAGACGGTTGGATCACGCGCGCCGAAGCTTCGTCAGCCTATGAGCGCATCTTCGCCGATCTCGACACCAACCACGATGGCAGACTGAACGATGCAGATCACGCCGCCCGCCGCGAGCGCCACGCCGACGCATCCGAGAATGTCCGCGTGTTCAGCAACGGCAATGGCCGCGAAGTGCGCGTCATCACCGGCGATGTCGACGAAGAAGCACAGGCTCGCATTGAAGCAGAGATCGACGAAGCCATGAGCCGCGCTGATGTCGAAATCGAACGTGCAGAGCGCGAATCCGATCGCGCCGAGCGGCAATCGGAACGTGCCGAACGCGATGCAGAACGCGCCGAACGCCAAGCAGAACACGCTGCCGAGCGCGCCGAGCGCCACGTCCGCCGCATTCACAGCGACGGGGACCGTGAAGTCATTATCATCCGCACCAACGGCGAAGGCGGCTCATGGACAACGCTTGAAGGCGATGACATCGCGCCTCTGCCGCCGGTCCCGCCAGTTCCGCCCATACCTGGCGTTGCGCCGGTACCACCGGTGCCGCCTGTGCCTGCGATGCCGTTCATGATGCTGATCGCAAACTCGGAAGAAGCCGATCGCGACGGCGATGGCGCACTCAGCCGCGAAGAGTTCGTCGCGCAGCATTTGCGCTTCTTCGATGCGAGCGATGCCAACGGCGATGGCCGCGTCCGCTTCGAAGAGCCGCCGCGCCCGCCTGAGCCGCCGGCGCCCCCATCTCCACCCGAACCGCCGCGTCGGCGCTAGTTCGGGCCCGGCCGGGGTCTCATCCAACTCCGGCCGGGAGCCTTATCCACTGCAGTGTGACCGATGTCACAGCGGCCGCTGCATCCAAACAATATCTTGGCTGCATCAGAGGTTCAGACGAACCGCAACGCCAAGTCAGGGAGCCAACAATGTCCAAGTTTTTCTGCATCGCCGCCGCGCTGGCTTTCTTCGCACCGGTTGCGTTTGCCACCCTCAATCAAGCTGCTTTGATCGTCGCCTGATCCCCCAAACCCGCCTGCGACGGTCAATTTAAGGAAGCCGCGAACCACCCTAGAGGTTCGCGGCTTTTCCTTTGCGCGTTTGCATCCAAGGCGGCGACGCCGCGCATCCCATGAGCACGAGACAAGATCGCTCGAGGGAAATGAGATGGAAAAAATTCGCACGTTAACGACTGCAGCGAGAACCACAGCGTTCGTCGCAGCTTTTGTGTTGTTCGTCCCCGTCGCGTTCGCGGCGCTGATGCAGGCCGCGCAGATCATTTCCTAACGCCAGCGTCAATCTGCCGAAAGGCGCGAAGCTCTTCGCTTCGCGCTTTTTCATTTTTGTGAATGCGTCCGCTTCGCGCCGAACACGCATCTAACAATTGGGCAACGAGCCCGTTGAAATGCGCCGCGCCACTTTCCCTCTCTTGCGGCGCCTTCGGGAGAAAGCGCGGATCTTGGCCACAAGGTCCGCGCTTTTGTTTGAACAGCGATGCGAAAACGAAGCGAAGAAAAATTCATCACGCCGCATCCAAGCGCAGAGGCGACGGCATCTCATAGTCAACGAACCACGAAACACCTGAGGGAAACGAAAATGACCAAGATTGCTTCTATCGCCGCCGCCTTTGTTTTGTTTGCTCCGGTCGCCGTCGCGATTTTTGCCCAAGCTGCCCAGATCGTCGCCTAACCCTGCCCCCGCAGCGACGGTCAACAACGAAGGCGCGGAGCTCGGGCTCCGCGCCTTTTGTTTTGGGCAAAATCTAAACGCGAAGAAATTCGCGCGCCGCGCATCCGCCGAGAGCGACACCGGCATCTCATAGTCAACACACAAACAACCAGTTCGATTTGAAAGCGACTACAATGAAAAAATTTGCATTCGTCCTCGCAGCGTTCGTGCTCTTCGCACCCGTCGCGTATGCGGCGCTGTACCAAGCTGCTCTGATCGTCGCGTAATCCCTCCCCCGAGATCGCGACATCAGTTGCTAGGCGCGGATCGTCCTCCCACGATCCGCGCCTTTTCTTTTGCGCTAGCCGCTATCGCGAATGCGCACGCGAACATGGGCGCTTTGGCCGTCGGCATCGACAACAGTGACGTTGTAAAAGCCCGGCGCGGACGGGCGCCAAATCGAGCGACCGCTGGTGGATTCACCAGCGACGCGCTGGCCCTCCGCGTACCACGTCAGCGGCGCCCGCCCGCCGCGCGCTGAAAGCGAGAGACCACGGGAGTTCGATGTGTAGTCGAGCACAAGCACTTCAGCGCCTGACGGTGGGAAGAGGATCGAAAGGTCTTCGCGGTCGCCGTCCTCGAAGCGCGCCAGCGCCGGCGCGACCGGATCGTGATGTTCTTCCTCGTGCTCCGGCGGTGGTGGCGTGCCGAGCAGATCGAACGCTTCAAACAAGATTGGCAGCGCTTCGCTACGACCAGTGCGGCCAGGACGTGGCGCGCCGTCGGGACGGCCTACCCACACACCGATTGCGTAACCGTTCGACACGCCCATCGCCCACGCATCGCGGAAGCCGTAGGACGTGCCCGTCTTAAACGCGACTTGTGGCGCGCCTTGCGCGACAGAAGCCGGCACGCGTCCCGCCGGGTGCGGCGAGCTTGCAAGAATTTCCAAAACGCGCTCGGCCGTCTGAGCCCGAACGAAACGGCGGCTGAATCCGAGGTTCACGACATCCGTGGTCACCAATGGCCGCGCTTCGCCTTGGTCGCCGAGCGCGGCGTAGAGCTGCACGAGGTCTTCCAACGTCAGGCCCACACCCCCAAGCGCCAGCGCTAACCCAGGCTCGCTATCCGCTCGATGCGGCATCCGCACATGCGCCCCCGCACGCGAGAGCGCTGACTGAAAGCGGCCGGCGCCGATGCGCTCAAGCGTCGCCACCGCCGGCAGGTTCAGCGAATGGCGCAGCGCATCTTCCAACGTGACATCGCCGTGGAAGCGACGATCGAAGTTCTCCGGCAAATAGCCGCCGAACCGACGCGGTGCATCGCGCACAAGCGTTTCCGGCGCTGCGATGTTTTCATCGAACGCGATTGCATAAAGGAATGGCTTCAGCGCCGAACCGGGCGAGCGCACTGCGCGCGTCATGTCAATGTAACCGCCGGCGCGCTGGCCATTGCCGTACTCGGCGCCGCCGACCCGCGCACGCACGGCACGGCCATCGATCTGCACGGCGAGAATGGAGATCTGCGCGTCGCGTTCCAGGTTCACGGCGTTCCGGCGAACCAACGATTCCAAATCACGTTGTAGCGTCGCATCGAGTGACGAATGCACAACCCCTTCGCCCGGATGCTCGCGCACCAGAGCGTAAGATGCATGCGGCGCGGAATACGGGAACGGCGCGCGCGCCGGAATAGCGCTTTGCTTACCTTCATCGGCGCGACGTCGATTGATCAGGTGCGCACTCGCAAACATGTCGAGCACGCGATCTCGCGATGCACGCGCGGCTTGCGGGTGTCTATCCGGCCGCCGCGCTTCCGGCGCTTGCGGCAGCGCAATCAGCAGCGCCATCTCGGAATCGTCGAGCCATTGCGGATCGCGTTGGAAATATGCGCGGGACGCAGCGCGCACGCCCTGCAGATTGCCGCCATAGGGCGCCATCGTCAGATACGCGGCCAAGATCTCGCGCTTCGACATCCGCGCTTCGATTTGCATCGCGCGGATAATCTCGATCAGCTTCGAGCCAATCGTGCGTGGCCTCGGCTCAAGCAGCCGCGCCAGCTGCATTGTGATCGTCGAGCCGCCTTGGGTGACCCGCCCCGCGCGCGCGTAAGAAACACTCGCCCGTGCAAGCGCAATGGGATCGAAGCCCGGGTGAAACCAGAAGCGCTCGTCTTCGATCGCAATCAACCGCCGCTGAAACTCTGGATCGATTTCATTGAGCCGCGCTTCCAAACGCCAGGCGCCATCGCGCGTTGTAAACGCCATCAGCCATTCGCCGTTGTGATCGAGCACAACCGGCGACACCTCGCGCACGCGCTGCAGCGGCGGCGCGAACAGCTGGTCCATCGTGAAGAGCGCAAATAGAGCGACGAACAGCACACGCGCAATGCGTTTGCCGTTCGCCGTCAGTGGCAGCGCGACACGTGGGCCGCGACGCATATCGCCTCCCTAGCCGCGCGGCGCGATGACGATGGTGCCGGTGTCGGTCCGCGCCATCACGCCTGGGCGATACATGTCTTCGACTTGCGCCGCCGGCATGGTGTAACGGCCCGGCGTCACCGCACGCGCTATGTATGCGTAGCGATACTGCCCACGCAGATTGGCCGACGCGACGAAGCGGTCGTCACGCGATTCCTGCACTTGCGTGTAGGTGATCGTGCCGATCCACGAGAACGGCCCGTTGCGCACCGAGCCATCATAGCTCTGACCCTGGAAGCCATCGCTCGGATTGAGCAACGTCTCGATCTCCAGACCAGCCGGCAAGAGATCGACGAGCACCGTTGGGAAGTTGCGCGCGCCTTCAGGCTGCCCCGAGAGCACGACAACGACGCGATCGCCCTGACGGATGGAGCTCAGATCAGCCAACGTTCCATCGAGGCGATAGATCGTCTTATTGATCGTGTAGCCCGCTTGCATCGACGGCGGCGCTTGCAGCGGCGCGCCTGTCAGCGCCGTCGTCCGCCACACCGGCCCGCGCGCCGCATTGCGGAACACGAGGCCAGCAGCCAGACGCTGCGCATTCACCATCACGCGATGCTCGGCCAACGCTTCGCCGTTCAGCGTCACGTTCACCGGACCAGCGCGATCCTGCAGCGTGTGCGCCGCGAGCAAGAGCTGCACTTGCTCTTGCGTCATCAGCTCACCTGCGTCCGGCGCATCTCGCTCAAGGCGGCGACGCAAGCGGTCAACCATTTCGGTCTCGCCTGCGTCGGCCGCCAGCGCGATGACGCCAGCCAAGTCACGCAGCGGTGTTTGATACCAGTCGCCGGTGTTGCGATAGCCAAGCGCTTGCTCGGCCATGCGGAAGGCGTTGCGTGAACGCGCACGGTCGCCCATGTGCGCCAACGCCGCGCCGATCTGCGCCCGCGCCAATGGCGAAGGCTCATCACGCAAGCGATTGTCGTGGAAGTAGCGGACTTGACCGATATCGGCCTCGCCTGCCATCGCCAACACGTAGAGCGCATACGCCGCGGCGCGCGAACGCATCAGCTCAGTCGTGTCGTTCGAGCCAGGCCAGCGATAAACTTCGAACTCATAACGCACCGAGCCGAAGTCATTCAGCCGCGCCACACGCCGCAGCGCGGCATACGCTTGCTGCATCGGCTGACGCGGCACCGCGTAGCCATCAGCTTGCGCACGACGGAGGAAGTCCGTCGCGTACGCGCCGAGCCAAGGGCTAGCGGCGCCGTCGCCGGCGCTCCACAAACCGAACGCACCGTCCGGACCTTGGCGATCCAGCAATTGCGTCGCCGCTTCCTGCACACGCCGCCGCAGACGCGGATCGGCTTGTCGGTTCGCATCGGCCGTCAGCGAGTTGTAGTAGAGCAGCGGCATCGCCACCGACGTGAGCTGCTCAGTGCAGCCGTACGGATAGCGATAGAGCGCATCCAGCAACGGCGCCGGATCGATGCCCGCTAGATTCGAGAACGAGATCAGCGCCTGCGCGCTTGGCTGGAAGCTAGCCAACGCATCCGACGGCGCGCGCCACGAGGCATTCGCCGCCTGCGGCTCCGTACGCGTGATCGTAATCGGCAAGAACGGCGCGCGCGATTGGATGTTGTAGCTCCGCTCTACCGGCGTGAACCCTTGGGGGCCCTCGAGACGCAGGCGGATATCACCAACGCCAAGCCCGCCACCCGTGATCGGAATGAGCGCCGATTGCCGGTTGCCGCGCGTGAGATTGAAGCGTCGCGGTTGCGCCGCGATCTGCGCCGTCGACGAACCCGTGATGGTCACCGTGTAGGCGCCGTTCGGGCCTTCGACGTTATCGACGTTGAGCGCGCCTTGCGCCGTGTCGCCAGGCGCGAGGAAGCGCGGCAGGATCAATTCTGCCACAACAGGATCGCGCACGACGATCTGTTCAGCGTCCTGCCCCAGCGCATTCTCACTCCACGCCACAGCCATAAGGCGCAGCGTTCCGTTGAAGTCAGGAATGTCGATCGGGATCATCGCCCGGCCGCCGCGCACTTCAACGATGTCGGAGAAGAGCGACACTGTGCGCGTCGGCACAACCGTCAGCCCTTCACCGCCGAGCGAGTCACCGCCCTGACGTGCCGTTGCCGGCGCACCAAGGTTTGGATTGAGCAAACGGCCGTAGTCGTCGCGAATTTCCACGCCCAGCGCGCGCCGGCCGAAGAAGTAGTTCACCGGGTTCGGACTTTCGTACTTGGTGATGTTGAGGATGCCCTCATCCACCAGTGCGATCGCAACACGAACACGTTGACCTGCGCCACCGCCCGTCACGCGGACCGGCACTTCGATGTGCGTGCGTGGTCGAACGTTCTGCAGGCCTTCGCCCGCTTCAACGGTGAGCGTGCGCCCACCCATATCAACCGGCACATATGCAACGCCGATTGCACGGCGCGGCACCGGCAAGTTCACCGGATCGCGCGGCGTCATCACGGTCACGAGCACGTATGCGCCCGAACCCCAATCGGCAGTCACTGGCAGATCAATGGTCGTGCCGGCCGCGGTGACATGCACCGTCCGAGTTTCGATCACGCGATCCGTCGCGATAACGATCTGCGCTTCGCCTTCGTACGGCGGACGGATTTGCACCCGCGCTCGCGCACCCGGCCGCACCGGATCAGTCGGCGCAACAACGCTGACCATGTCCGGCGTTTGATCGTCATCAGCCGGGCCACCCCAGCCAACACCAAAGCGCTGCGCGGCAACGATATCGTTCCCGCGACGCAGGATCAGACGATACGAGCCCGAGCGCAGACCTTCTTCGGAAATGCGCAGTGCTTGGCCAGCAGCCACATCAACAGTTGCGCCATCGACCGGAATGTCGCGGCCCGTCCGGCGCCAACGCCATTGGCCGCCATCGAGGTACCAATCGTAATTCCAGTCCTCACGCACGATCTGCCATTGCACGCCGCGTACAGCGACGCGTTGGCCGTTGGCGTTGAGCGCAATCACGTCGTAGCCGACGACTTCGCCTTGACCTGCGCGACGGTTCTCGAACGTCGGCTTCATGCCGAGATACACGTCGTTCAGACGCACCGGCACCGTGAAGTTCTCACGCACCACGCGCCCACCCGGATCGGCGACGCTGGCGAGCATGCGCGCGCGCAGCGGCATCGTCGTCTGCGGTTCTTCCGGCAATTGGAACGACAGCTGCGCTGCGCCGGTGCCGTCCGTCACCGTGCCCGGCAATTGGAAGAAGCGTTCGTCGAAGCTCTCGTCCGCGACGCCAAAGGCATAGCCCTCCTGCTCCGGGAACGGGTTCGGGTCGATCATCAGCCGGCCTTCCGCTTCCACGGCGAGACCGGAGCCCGGCGCGCCATAGAGGAAGTCAGCCTGCACATTGATCGGCCGCGATTGGCCGCGCCGCAGCACATCTTCGCTCGCCTGGATCTGCACGCGCAGACGTTCAGGCACGAAGTCTTCCACCGACCAGCTGACGCTGCCGGCGATTGCTTCTTGGCCGTCAACAATCAGCTGCGCGCTCCACACGCCGCGCGGCGCTGAGCGATCGAGTTCGATGTTCTTGGCAATTGCGCCGGCGTCAGCGGCTTCCGTCAGGCGGATGCGCCGCGCTTCGGTGCCATTCGGACGATAGACGACGAGCGTCGATTGCCGGTTCGCGATCGCACGGCCAACTTGGTCGCGGATCAAACCGATCAAGCGCACACGCTCGCCCGGCCGATAGATGCCGCGC
>JAPLOL010000170.1 GCA_026400735.1 Alphaproteobacteria bacterium
CGCCTCGAGCAGGCGGCGATTGGCTTCAAGGTCGTCGACTACGAGGATGCGCGCGCTCAAGCGGTGCTCCTCAGCCGATAAACTTGCGGATTGTTTCTAAGAAGGTCGTCACGGAAATCGGCTTTGAGAGGTACGCGTCGCACCCTGCGGCCATGATTTTCTGCTCATCGCCACGCATTGCGAAAGCTGTGACGGCGACGATGGGGATGTGTTTCATCGTTTCGTCCTTCTTCAGACGATCGGTGAGCTCCAGACCGGAAATTTCCGGCAGCTGGATATCCATGATGATAAGATCAGGCTTGTGTTCGCGTGCGAGCGGGATCGCTTGGCGACCGTCACGTGATTTGACGGTCTTGTAGCCGAAGGCCTCCAACAGGTCGTTGAACAGCCTCATATTGAGCTCGCTGTCTTCGACGATCAGAACGGTCTTGGCCATGAACCCGCTTCGCTTCCGCGACCCCCGCGCCCATTTTGAGCGTCTTGTTACCGCTTTATAGCGGAGGGGCCTTAACAACCCATCGCAACATCAGCAGTTTGGCTTATCTCGTTAAGATCGGCTTAAGGATTGAAGCATGCGCCTTGGCGTGGATTTCGGCGGCACTAAAATCGAGGCGGCGCTGTTTGATTCAACGGGAGAAATCCTGGAGCGACAGCGTGTCCCAAATCCTGGGGATTATCAGGCGGCCGTTCGTGCCGTTGCCGATCTGACCGCGCGAATCGAACAGCAAACGGGCGCCCGTGCCGACACGGTCGGTGTCGCGATGCCGGGCTCGCTGTCGCCGCTGACTGGGCTGGTGCGGAACTCGAACTCGGTTTGGCTGAATGGGAAGCCGTTCTTTGAGGATTTGAAAGCGGTGCTGGCGCGGCCGGTGCGCGTGGAAAATGACGCGAACTGCTTTGCGTTGTCGGAAGCGGTTGATGGCGCGGCGGCGGGCGCGCGCGTTGTGTTTGGCGTGATCATCGGCACTGGGTGCGGTGGCGGCGTTGTGGTTGAGCGCAAGGTGATTGAAGGCGCGAGTGGCATTGGCGGCGAGTGGGGGCACACGCCATTGCCTTGGGCGCGGGCCGATGAAGTGCAGCCGCGCGATTGGTGCGGGCGCGTTGGATGTTTGGAGCAATGGCTCTCGGGCACGGGCTTTAAGCGCTGGGCTGGGATGAGCTCTGGTGACGCGAATGAGAAGGCGCTGGCTGGCGATCCGCAGGCGCGGGTGTTGCTGGATTTGCTAGCGGATCGCATCGCGCGGTCGCTGGCGGTGGTGATTGATATTCTGGATCCGGATGTGATCGTGTTTGGTGGCGGGGTTTCGAACATCGAGAGCTTGTATCCGAGCATTCGCGGCAAGCTGATTGCGCATGTGTTCTCGGACTATGTCGGCGCGAAGATCGTGAAGAATAGGCACGGCGATAGCTCGGGCGTGCGCGGGGCGGCTTGGCTGTTTGATGCGGACGGTGGTGCGTCCGACAACATGGCATGATGCTCTGCCGCGCTTGCGCCAATGAAACGACGACTCCGCACTGCTTGCATTGCGGTGAAGAGCGGCCGTTGGAGCATGCGGAGCTCTCGGGCCTTTCGATCGCGCACTTGGATTGCGATGCATTTTATGCGTCGATCGAGAAGCGTGATGATCCGAGCTTGCAGCCGTTTCCGGTGATTGTGGGCGGCGGGAAAAGAGGTGTGGTTTCGACGTGTTGCTATGTGGCGCGGGCGTATGGCGTGCGCAGCGCAATGCCCATGTTCAAGGCGCTGCAGCTGTGTCCGCAGGCGAAGGTCGTGCATGGGGAGATGGCGAAGTACGTCACCGAGGGGCGCATCATCCGGCGAATGATGGAGGATCTGACGCCGCAAGTGCAGCCGCTCTCGATTGATGAAGCGTTCATGGATCTGACCGGCACCGAGGCGCTGCATGGCGGGACGCCGGCGCAGTCACTGATCAAGCTGCAGAACAAGATTTGGGAAGAGCGTAATCTCACGGTTTCGATTGGGCTCTCGTTCAACAAGTTCTTGGCGAAGACGGCGAGTGATCTTGATAAGCCGCGTGGGTTCTCGGTGATCGGGCGTGGCGAGGCGCTTGAGTTTTTGGAGTCGCGCTCGGTTGGGACGCTGCCGGGCGTGGGCCCTGCTGGCGCCACTGCGCTTGAGCGCAATGGGCTGAAAAAGATTGGCGACATTCGCCACGTCGGGCCGCAGCGGATGCGGTCTTTGTATGGCGATTGGGGTGCGCATTTGTTCGCGCTGTCGATGGCGAATGACCCGCGCAAGGTCGATCCGGATGGCGAGCGGAAGAGCATTTCGTCGGAGACGACGTTCTTTGAGGATGTTTCCGACATTGAGGCGCTCGAAGATATCTTGTGGCCGCTTTGCGAGAAGGTGGCGACGCGGTGCCGGGCCAGCGAAAGCTCGGGACTCACGCTGACGCTGAAGCTCAAGGACACGAAATTCAAGATCATTACGCGACGTCGTCAGTTGCCGGAGCCGACATTGCTGGCGGCGCGGATTTTCGCCGCAGCTCGCGAGTTGTTGCAGGCTGAGGCCGACGGCAGGACGAAGTATCGGTTGATCGGCGTTGGGCTCTCAGATTTCAGCGACGCGGCTGTGGCCGATAAGGGCGACATGCTCGATACCGAGACGCCGAAGCGTGCGGCGGCTGAAGCGGCGATCGCAAAGGCGCGGCAGAAGTTCGGGCGCGATGCGGTGGTGACGGGACGTGGGCTGAAAGTTCAGCGCGACGATGAGCCCGAAGAGATCGACGAAGAGGGCGACTAGCGCGCTTCGCTCGTGGTAGGATGGGCGACACTCACGGGGATGACGATGACCAACGCGACGCTCACGATCACACGCAAATCCGCTTACAACGCCATGCTTCGAGATGCGGCCATTCTTGTGGATGAGCAGAAGGTGGCTGTCGTTGGCAATGGCAAGTCGGTCGAGATTCAGATCGCGCCAGGGCAGCACGCGATCCGCACGCGCATGGATTGGATGAAGAGCCAGCCGATCGAGCTCAACGCGGTCGCGGGGCAGCGTTATGCGGCGGAGCTCACGCTCTGCAATCCGTTTGTCATGCTGCTCGCGATCCTCGGCATGCGCCCGTTCATGGAGCTGCGCGCGCTCTAGAATATCTGGCGCAGCGATATGTTCGCGGGCTAGAACGGAGCGCCATTTAATGGGAGCGGGACAATGACGGGGCGGATTGAAGCGCGATTGGAAGAGCTGGGGGTTGTATTGCCGACGCCGCCGGCGCCGGTCGCCTCCTATGTGCCGTTCCAAGTTGTCGGCAATCTTGTCTACACGTCGGGGCAGGTCTCGGTGGACGCTTCGGGCGGCATCAAGGGCAAGCTTGGCGGCACCATCGAAGTGGAAGAAGGCCAAGCCGCCGCGCGGCTGTGCGGGCTCAATTTGTTGGCGCAGGTGAAGGCGGCGTGCGGCGGCGATCTGGATCGCGTGAAGCGCGTGGTGAAGCTCAATGGCTTTGTGAATGTGACGCCGGATTTCGATCCAATCCCGCAAGTGATGAATGGTTGCTCCGATCTCATGGTGTCGGTGTTCGGTGACGCAGGGAAACATGCGCGTTCAGCTGTCGGCATGGCCAACCTGCCGCTGAACTTCGCGGTCGAAGTCGATGGGGTTTTCGAGATAGACTAAGCGCATGGACGGAACCGACGCGCTTACGATTTCGGTGATTGGCGATCTCGCCAATATCGATCGCGGTGCGTGGGATGCGTTGGCGAACCCCGCCGATCAGCCGTTCGATCCTTTTATCTCCTGGGATTTCTTGCGCGCTCTTGAAGAGAGCGGCTGCGCGGCGCCGGAGAAGGGCTGGCAGCCTGCGCATCTGATCGCACGCGACGCGAGCGGCGCTGCTGTAGGTGCGATGCCGCTCTATGCCAAGGACCACTCGTACGGGGAGTACGTGTTCGATCACGCGTGGGCGGATGCGCTGCAGCGGGCGGGTGGGCATTACTATCCGAAGCTCCAGTGCGCCTCGCCGTTCACGCCGGTGCCGGGGCGGCGCATCCTTTCGCGCGACCCAGCGGTGCAGAGCGCGCTAGCGCAAGGCGCAATCGGTCTTGCGCAACGCGCTGGCGCTTCGTCAGTGCACGCGACGTTTGCGGATGAGGACTTGGTGCGTCGGTTGGCGCCGCTTGGCTACCAGACGCGCGTCGGGCTCCAGTATCATTGGTTCAACAAGGGCTACGCGACGTTTGCGGACTTCCTCGCGGAGCTTTCATCTCAGAAGCGCAAGAACATCCGCCGAGAGCGTGAGCGGGCGCACGAAGGCCTGCGCATTCGCCGGTTGCGTGGACCTGAGATTGCCGTACGGGACTGGGATTTTTTCTTTCGCTGCTACATGGACACCGGTTCGCGCAAGTGGGGCTCGCCGTATTTGAACCGCGGGTTCTTTGACTTGCTCAGTCAACGCATGACGGATCAGTGCGTGCTCTTCGTTGCGGAAGAACTGGACGGAACGCCCGTTGCCTCCGCTTTGAATCTCATCGGCGGTGATGCGCTCTACGGACGCTATTGGGGGCGCGTCGCAGATGTGCCGTTCTTGCACTTTGAGCTTTGCTATTACCAGGCCATCGAGCTGGCGATCGAGTTGAAGCTGCCGCGCGTGGAAGCTGGCGCGCAGGGTGAGCATAAACTCGCGCGTGGTTACGTGCCGGTGCAGACGTTCAGCGCCCACTGGATTGAGCACGAAGGTTTGCGCAATGCGGTGCGCCACTTCCTGCGGCAAGAGACGCCAGCCGTGGTTGAGGAGGCCGAGATCCTCAGTGAGCATGCGCCGTTTAAGAAGTTGGACTGATTGGCGCTTCAGTGCTGCGGCGGCGTAGCAAGAAGTAAAGCGGCACAGCGATCACCATCGTCAGAACATTCCACGTCAGGATCTCCACGCCTGAGCCGAAGGCTGCAAAGACGGAATAGGCGCAGCCGAAGAGCGCGACCGATACCCAGCCGCGCGCATTGCGCCATGAGTGGCGTACCTCCGCCAGTGAGATCACGAAATAATAGATGAGACTGAGCGAGGTGCTCATCATCAGCAAAAAGGTGAAGGCCTCGATGAGGCCGCGTGTGTAGTTTGCTATTAGGAGAATTGATCCCAGCACCGAAGACAACACCAGCGCGAGGTAGGGTGAGCCGCCTTTGTTTGTTGTAGCTAGCCAGCCGGGCGCCAGCTTATCGATCGCGACCGCCATCGGCATCTGGCCGCAAGTGAAGATCAGGCCGTTGAGCGTGCCGGCGGTAGCGATCAACGCGCCTGCCGCGACAAAGTATGGTCCCCATCCGCCGAGCAATCGAGCCGCGTCAGAGAACGGCGCTGTTGAATGCGCCAACACATCAGGTGGCACCAGCAGCATCACGGCCGTCGTCGCGCCGAGATAGACCGCAGTGACCGTCAGCATGCCGAAGATCAGTGCGCGTGGGATGGTGCGCTCTGGGTTTTTCACGTTACCCGCAGGCAAGGTCGCGACTTCAAAGCCGGTGAACGGCCACAACGTGATGAGCACGATCGCCATGAGGGAGTGAAGGATCGGCTGATTGGACGGGTTGAACGTGGGAAGATTGGCAATGTCGCCCGCGTAGAGTGACAGAAGCGCGATCACGGCGAGCGGCAGCAGCTTCAGAATCGTCATCGTGATCTGCACGGCGCTCATTTCTTTGAGGCCACGTATGTTCACGAAGGTGAGTGTCGCGATGAGGGCGAGCGCTGCGCCCGCTTGCGCGACGACGCTTTCGTTCAACGCCGGTATGAAGACGCCGAGATAGCCGACGAACGCGATGGCGACGACCGGGATGCCCATCCAATAGGACACCCAATAGCACCAAGCCATCATAAAGCCGGTGAGGTCTCCGAATGCTTCTTGCGCATAAACGTAGGGGCCGCCGTCACGTCTTGTCCGTGAGGCCAGGCGTCCGAACACTAAAGCTAATGCTATCGAGCCAGCGCCGGCGATGACCCAGCCGCCAAAGCTCAGCAATCCGTAGGGCGCGAGCACGCTTGGCAGCAGGAAGACACCCGAGCCAATCATGCAGCCGACTGTGAGCGACCAACACGACCAGAAGCCCAGAGGTTTTGCGGATTGAGTCTCGTTCATGACGCCCCCGTGCGGACCATGCACGAAGGCGTGTCGATGAGCTAGCGATTAGCCTTGTGCTGTTTCGATGGCGAGATCGGCTTCGGCGCGGGTGTCGCGCTCGTAGTCTTGCGGATCGAGCTTGCAAGCGTTGATCTCGTTTTCCACGCGCTGAGTTTCGCGCACGTCAGCCGGCGCGGTTTGCGGTGATGTCTCACTCATGGCTACAAGCCACGTCGCGTAGGCGTCACACCATTGGGCGCGCTCATCGAACGGAGCGGCTGCTGAAGGCGCCGGCGTGGCGGGAGGCGCGACAACTTCCTGTGCCGTAGCAGCGGTGGCGGAAGCCAGAAAAAGTGAGGCGATAATGTGCGTGCGCATGATGGCCGCTCCTTCGCGGGGTCAACGCGAAGGAGCAGTTGGCGTTCCGGATTGGAACGCGCTTGCCGAGTTCCGGAGCGCAGATTAGCGTGAAGCGCGAGGTGGGAGGCCATGATGATGTTTGCGAAAACCATGACGGGCTGGGTATTCAGCGCGTTCGTAGTGATGTTCACCGCGTTTGCGGGCGAGGCGCTCGCGCAATCGCGTCCGTACGATATTGCTGGCCTCGATCCCGCCGTTCGATCGGCGGTAGAATCTGCCCGCAATGCGCAGACGCGTTCGCTTGCCGCGGCGGCGCGTGCGCAAGCTGGAGTCGCGGGCACCGTCACATTCAAGGGCAACGCGGGCGATAGTTATGAGGGCGAAGGCTACGGCTCAGGCGCCGATGCGCAACGCAATGGGTTTGGGTTCATCACCTGGAACGATGGTGAGTTTTACGCCGGCCAGAGCCGCGGCGGCACGCCCAACGCCGGCGTGAAAGAAGGCTTCGGTGTCTATGCGTTTGCTGATGGCCGCATCTATGAGGGCCAATGGTTGAACGACAACCGCCACGGCTATGGTGTGCAGTGGGATGCGGGCGGGCGCCTTGTGTCCGCTGGCGTGTGGAACAACGGCAATCCGCCGAACTAGGCGGCTGCCAAACTCATCGGGGGGTGAGTGATGTCGAGTGAAGACACTGATGTACCGAAGAAGACACCGATCTTGGGTGCAACCGCGCTGGCTGTGCTCATAGCTGTCGCGATCGCTTCAGGGATCGGCTACGCGCTGGGCGATGAAATCACCACGCCCGAAATGTACGCCCGGCATGGCAGCAGTGGCGACTCGCTCGTTGAGTTCTGGGTCGCATTCGCCATAGCCGTTGGCACTGCGCTTCTAGTGTGGCTGGGCTTCTTTTTCTTTGTGTTTCGGAAGCGTTCAAAATTCTGGAAAGCGTTGCTTGCGCTGTTCGTGATGGCGTTCGCGACGATCGTGATCGCGATGCCGGTCCGGATCGTGACGATGCTCATGCACCATCAAGAGGATCAGGATGCGGTCGACGCTGTGCGTGAGCGCGAGCGTGAGGAGAGGCGTGAGATACGGGCTAGGCTGGCGCCTGATCTGCTGCAATTAGAGCCCGATCTAGGTGGGCAATCGGCGGTCAGCGTTCAGGAGATCATCGATGGCCGAGTGCGCTTGCAGGAGGCGCTAGAAAAGATGCGCGCCTACCACGCCGCGATAAACACGCACTTGGAAGAGTCGCGCGCAGAGTTGCAGGCGATGGACATATATTCCGAGGTCAAGGCCGAAGCGGTCGGCTACTACGACGGCTTGCTTCAACCGCAATCAAACGTCCAGCGGCACCTCACTGCGACTGAGGAGCTGTTGGCGCTGAGAGCGGAGTTTGCGACTTACCTAATCGACCATCGCTCGGCGTGGATAATTGAAGAGGGACGCGTGACGTTCGTCGACCGAGCAGCCTGGCTAGGTGCGCAAGAGCGTAACGAAGTCATGGACGAGTTGCAGCGGGATATTGATCGGTTGGATGGCGCGCTGGGACGACAGGGTGAGAAACCACTCTTCGGGGCGTCTGAGGACGACAGCAATTAGCGCCGGCGCTTGCCGCGTTTGGTATCGCGATCGCGATGTTTGCCGCCGCCGCCGCGGTTTTGGAAGCTAGGGCGTGATTTGCGCCAGCCGGGGACGGGCGGAAGCGGATCGGTGAGCAGCGAGAAGACGAGGCCGCCGCTGATGGGCGTAGCTTCCTCTAAACGCACTTCGACACGCATGCCGAGTTGATAGCGGTCGCCGGTTTGTTCGCCCACGAGCGCATGTGCGGCTTCGTCGTGGACCCAGCGTTCGTTGCCGAGTGTGGAGATGGGGGCGAGGCCGTCGGCTTGGGTTTCGTCTAAGCGCACGAAGAGGCCGAAGCGGGTGACGCCGGTGACGCGGCCTTCGAAATTGGCGCCGATGCGATCTGCGAGGAACGCGGAGATGTAGCGCGCAGTAGCGTCGCGTTCGGCGGCCATGGATTGGCGCTCGGTTTCGCTGATGTGTTGCGCCGTTTCGTCGTAGCGCTGTTCTTCGGCATCTGTGGCGCCGTCGTCGCCGAGCTTCATCGCGCGGATGAGTGCGCGGTGGATGGTGACGTCGGCATAGCGGCGGATCGGCGAGGTGAAGTGCGAGTAGGCGCGGAGGTTCAAGCCGAAGTGGCCGATGTTTTCGGGCGTGTAGACGGCTTGCGACTGCGTGCGCAGGATCACTTCGTTGATTATGTCTTTGTTCGGCGATTGCTCGGCTAGGTGCAGGATGCGATTGAAGCGGCCAGCGGTGAGGCTTTGGCCTTTGGCCCAGGCCATGTCGACGGTGGGTAGGAAATCGGTGAGCGCTGCGATCTTGGTGTCGCTCGGGCGATCGTGGCAGCGATAGATTTGCGGGCGTGTTTTTTGCTCCAGCGTTTCGGCGGCGCAGACGTTTGCTTGGATCATAAACTCTTCGATGAGCTTGTGCGCATCGAAGCGCTCGCGGCGTTTGACGCCGACGACTTTACCGTCCTTGAAGATGATCTTGTGTTCGGGCGCGTCGATCTCGAGCGGCTGGCGCTTAGTGCGCGCTTCCCAGACGCAGGCGTAGGCGGCCCAGAGTGGTTTGAGGATTGGTTCGAGCAGCGGGCCGGTTTTATCGTCTGGTTTGCCGTCGACGGCGGCTTGGGCTTGTTCGTAGGAGAGCTTTGCGGCCGAGCGCATGAGACCGCGCACGAATTTATGGCGCACTTTGCGGCCTTCGCGGTCGAAGATCATCTCGACAGCTAGGCATGCGCGCTCTTCGTGTTCGCGGAGTGAGCAGAGATCGGCGGAGAGCGATTCCGGCAGCATCGGCGCGACGCGATCGGGGAAGTAGGTGGAGTTGCCGCGTCGCCAAGCGCCGCGATCGAGAGCGGAGCCGGTCTGCACGTAGGCGGCGACGTCGGCGATGGCGACCCAGACGCGCCAGCCGCCTTTGTTTTTCTCGTCGGTGTCGGGCGTGGCGTAGACGGCGTCGTCGTGGTCGCGCGCGTCTTCGGGGTCGATGGTGACGAGCGGCACGTCGCGGAGATCCGTGCGGCCTTTGAGCGTTGGCTTTTGCGCCGCGTTGGCTTGGGCTTCTTCGTCGGGGCTGAAGCCTTCGCGGATGCCGTGCGTGTGCATGGCGAGGATCGACGCGGCGCGCGGATCGCTTTCGCGGCCGATGACTTCCTTGATGATGCCGCGTTTCGGGCCGTGCGCGCGCTGGCCGCGATCGGGCGCCAGTTCGGCGAAGACGAGGTCGCCGTCTTTGGCGTCGCCGACGTGTTGCGACTCGACGAGGATGTCGTGACGCGCTTTGCGGTCTGCAGGTTCGACGCGGCCGCCGCCGAAGTCGCGGTTGCGATCGGATTTGTTGGCGCGATAGACGCCGAGGACGCGATGCGCGCTTTGTCCGAGGCGTTTGACGACTTTGGCGATGAACTCGCCGTCATCGTCGCGTACGAGTTTGGCGAGCACGCGATCGCCGACGCCGATGGCCGCTTCGCCTTTCATGCGCCGCGCTTCGCCGGGCGCTAAGCGAACGACGGGGCCGAAGTATCCTTCCGTGCCGCGCATGCGCGCGAGCAGTTCGCCGTCTGGATCGCGATCGACGATGTCCATGACGCCGGACTCGGGTAGCGCTTGCGCGTCGGCGTAGCTCTTGCGGCCGGTGCGGCCGAGCGCGCCGGACTCTTCCAGCTCACGCAGGATGTGGCGCAGCTCTTTTTTCTGATCGGGGCCGATGCCGAGTTCGTGCGCGATGTCGCGCTTCTGCGCCTTGCCGCCGG
>JAPLOL010000145.1 GCA_026400735.1 Alphaproteobacteria bacterium
AGCTTGATCGTGTGGCGCACGACGTTGAGCGCGCCGCCGCGCTTCAGCCCTGGCGAAGCTTCGTGGTTCTTGAAGTGAACGACGACGTCGATCGCGATCTCGGCGTTTTCTTCAACGCGATAGAGGTCGACGTGGATCGGCTTGTCGCTGACCGGGTGGAATTGGATCGCGCGCGGGATCACAGGCTGCTTCTCGCCTTGGTGGTTGAGTTCAACCATGTGCGAGAGGAACTTGCCCGAGCGGATCGCCAGTTCGACGTCCTTGGCGTTGATCTGGATCGGGACTGCGCCGCGTGCGCCGCCGTAAAGGACGCCTGGGATCAGGCCCGAATTACGGGTCGCGCGGGCGCCACCGGTGCCGGTTTTTTCACGCACATCAACGTTGAGAACAATGCCAGCCATGGCTGATAGCCTTAAATTCCGGGGCGCCGGGAAAAATGGAAGCGGGGCTTCTAGCGGAGAGTGGTGCTCACCGCAAGGTAGGCCCGCCGGCCGGGTCCGGATCGGTGGGTTGCGTCGCCGGAGGGCGGGCGGCCCGCCGCCCCTCGGCCTCGGAAATCGCCTGTTCGAAGGCCCCGACAAGGGCCGGAACGCAGCAAGCATTCAGGAAATGGTCCCCGTCCGGGACGGTGATCAGGGTGTGGCCGTATTCGGCCGCGATGCGTTGTTCGGCCTCCAGGGGTACGAAGGTGTCGGCGTCGCCGTGGACGAAGACGATGGGCTGCTCAAGGCCCCGCAATGCCGTCCAGACTGCCGGTAGCTGGCGTCTTTGGGCGGTGATTTCGCTGATCGAGTTCTTGAGGTCCCGGGGCAGCATGCCGTGAAAGATGCTGCCCGCGCCAATAAGGCGGCGCGCCGTGGGGCCGCGGTCGCCAAAAAAGGCGGAAACCAGGACGACGGCATCGACCTGATCCGGATACCGCTGGGCCATCAAGGTCGCCACCGGCGCGCCAAAGCTCTGTCCCACCAGCAAGACCCGCTCGCCCTGTCGGTGCTGAAGCATCGGCGCTAGCGCGTCCGCCTGTTTAGCCAGATCGCGCACAGCATCGTGCGGCTCGGAGGTCCGAAAACCGGGCCGGTCGGCCACAATCATCTCACGCGTTTGCGGCAGCGCCGCAATCGTCGGCGCCCAGTATTCGCTCCAAGACGGCGTGCCGGTGATGATGACGATCTTCCAGGTCGCGTCCGCCCGCACGGGTGTTTGCAGCGCTGAGATCTGCCAGTGCTCGGGCACGCCCGCCGTGAACGTGATCCGCTCCATCGTCCCGGGCGGATAAGCGCTCGAGGTCGGAAAACGATCGTTCTCATCCTCCGACGTGCCAATAGCGCAGGCTGATAGGGCGAAGGCGAGCACAAGCATCAATTTCCGCATGGAGCGCATTTAGCGACCGAAACAGCGTTCGTCACCACACAGACGACGTGTCGTCGGGCGTTTTGCGCCTCCGGAAAATGTGTCTAATAGCGATGTCGCCGGCGGGGGCCGGCTCTCGTGGGGGTGCTCGTGCGCGGTTGGATCGCATTTATTGCTCTTGTGCTGATGGCTGGCAGCGCCGCGGGTCAGACTGGCCCGAACCATTTGAGCGGTGAGGTGACGCAAAGAGCGCCGCAGGTGTCCTTTCCGATTCAAGTTGAGGCGGGGCAGGTGCTCACCCTCACGACGTCGTCCGTCGACAACCTCGACACCATACTCACCCTCAACGGTCCGAACGGGCGGCGCGTCGCGCTGAACGATGATGTCCAGCCAGGCGTGCTGACGTCGCGCATCGTCTACACCGCGCGCGATGCCGGCAACTACACCGTCATCGTGAGCGGCTATAACGGCTCGCGCGGCCAGTTCGATCTCACAGTCGCGTACGGCGCTGGTGGCGATCTCTCCGCCGAGGCGCGCGTTCTGCTCAATGAGAACGTCACGCTCAATCGTAGCCGCACCGAAGCGCGCTACCCTGTCGATCTTGCCGCCAACGATATTTTTGTCGCGACCACGCTCGCGCTCACCACCAATCTCGACACCACGCTCACGCTGCTCGACAGCCACGGCACGATTGTCGCAACGAGCGACGATCGCGGCGACGGCACGCTGAACTCGCAGATCGTTTTTCAGCCGGGCACGGCTGGCCACTACGAATTGGTTGCAAGCACCTATAACGCTGCCGGAAACGGGCAGTTCGCGCTTTCACTGGCGCTCGATCCGCGTGCGCGCGCGCCCTTCAATTTCGCGACGGTGGAACGCACCGAGATCGCGCGTCACGAGGGCAATTTGAGCCCGGCGCAGCCCACACGCGAATTCACCGTGCGCCTCGAAGCCGGGCAGACTTTGCTTGCGGTCAGCGAAGCGACAACGGGCGATCTCGATACGGTCCTCACGCTGAACGATCCCGACGGATTTCCGGTCGCCATCAATGACGACCGCGGCGACGGTTCGCTGAACTCGGCATTCGCTTACACAGCTGCTGCCGCGGGCACGTACACGGTCGAGGTCGCGAGATATCAGGCGTCGAACAACAGCGGCGATTTCCGCCTCGTGCTGTCTTCGGTTGATCGCTCAGTCGCCACCGCGCTGCAGGCATTGGCGGACAATTCAGTGACGCTAAGCGGCACCGAACGGACTATCGAAACGCCGAACTTCCGCGTGCACTACACTCTGGAAGGTCCCGACGCGTCGACGGAAGCGTATGCGCGCGCGACGGCGGATGCGCTTGAACATGTTCTCCACGAGCAAGTCGATCGTATTGGTTGGGCCGCGCCCATTCGCGATCCCGACGGGCGCTATCGCGCCTACATCGGCCAAGCGAATGGCAACATGGGTTACACCAAGCCCGTCGAGATGGTGTTCGACAATCGCAACACGCCAAACGTGCGCGAGCGCGCTGCGGCGCGCGCCGTGTTCGTTATCGACAACGATTTTCGCGGCATGGGCAAGAAGGCCCCGCCGGAAAGCCTCATGCGCGCAACCGCAACGCACGAGTTCAACCACGTCGTCCAATTCGGCTACGATTCCCTGGAAGGCCTAAATTGGCTTTATGAATCGACCGCGTCATGGACCGAGACGACAACGGTCGGCGCTGACCAGGATGCAACTGACTACGTTGAGCTCGACTACGCTTCGCCTGGCACCTGCTGGACCACCACTCAACCCGGGTTCAACTATTCGCAATGGACGCTGCTGCAGTCGTTGGCCGATGTGTACGGAGAACGCTTTATCGTCCGCATCTGGGAAAACGCAGTCCAGTACGATGGCTTCGAAACTATGTCGCGCTCGCTCGAAAGTGTGGGGACGACAATCCCGGAAGCGCTGAAGCGCTGGCGTGTCCAGAACTTCGCCCGCGACTACGAACTTGCGCCGCACTTCACCCGCACGGTTGATCGCGCCGGCACAGTCAATCGCGATGGCACATGGACGCCACGCGCCCGGATCGAGCAGCTCGGCGCCAACTACGTGTCGCTGACGGTGCGTGGCCCGCGCACCTACTCAGTGCGCGGCGACCATCTGGAGCTTGTCGCTCTCGGCCGTCGCAATGGCCAAATCGAAGTCTTCCCGCTTGGCCGCAGCGGTGTGTTCGACGCTTCGCAATTCGAAGACGCAACTTTGATGGTGTTCAACAATGCCGTGCCGCGTGCGCCGGGAGAGTGCTCGGGCGTGAGCTATTCGATTACGACTGCTGCTGCGACGGGCGCTATGGCCGAGCCGCAATACCACTTCAGCGCACGTCACTTCGCGCCGCCGTCCTAGGCGGCGCGCGTTCGACGTCAGTGCGTTAGTCGTAGCTGCGAGATGGACTGGCCGATCTGCTGGAAGGCCGTCTGGAGCGTTGTGCGGTCGTCAGCCAGGAAGAAGTGCGAACTATCTGTCGCGCATTGGCTGAACACCGACATCGCGGTTGCGTCGTTGTCGATGTGGAAGCCGACTGTGTAGACGATGATGTTCCGCTGCTTCATGGCGTTGCAGATGGCGATCGTTTGCGCCGCCGACGAACCATTCGTGGCGTTGCAATTGATGTGATCTGTCGTTGCACCCGAGCCGGTGAGGGCGTCGCGCGCAATGACGCCTTGGCAGTACGGCGAGTTGAACGCGCCGTCAGTCATCAGCACCACGATCTTCTGTGTTTCCGGCGTGCCATAGGATGCAGGACGGTTGGCGGCGGCCGGCCACAGGTAGCCCCAGTTTGGCGACACCATGTACCAACCCCAAGCCGCGCCGACCTGACCGGCGGTCGAGCCTGTCGCGGTGAGCGAGTTGATGCGGTTGTGCAGCGCGGCGGTATCCGTAGTCAGCGGGATGATGCCCGTGGCGGCGTCACAAGCATTGCTCGTTGACGCGTAGTTGAGGCCGACAAACGCCGTGCTCGGCGCGACATCAGTGGTCGATTGCGCGCCCACACGCTCAGAAACGCAGTTGCTGATCTGCAGAATACGGATCGCGTTAGAGGCGTTGGTGAAGCGATAGTACTGACAGCCCGGGGTCGTGCAGTAGCCCGTGCCGCCGCTGGTGTAGGCGCTGTAGTTCGGGCCAACCGAGCCGACGAGCGTATAGGCGTTCGTCGCTACGTTGGTTACCTGCCAGGCAACGTCCGTCGTGGAGTTGATCTGCGTCATGCCGTTGACGCTTTGGATCCAAACCCAATCGTTGTTCGCGAGGCCGTGACCATTGGAGGTGACGCGTACTTGGCACGCCGCCTCAAGGCATCGTGTCACTGTAGCGCCGCCGGGATAGCTGCCGCTGTAGGACGATGTGTTGACGACTGTGCCGCTCGAGTTGCGCAATTGGAACGTGTTCGTGGCGACGTTCACCACGGTGTACCAGCGGGCATTGAGATTGGTCGCGAAGTTGCCGCTGCCGGTGATGCCAGCCAACCAAACGACATCGCCGTTGGCAAAGCCATGCGCGTTCGATGTGAACACAGCTGGATTCGCCTTGGTCAGGGCGCTGACGGATCGTCCTGTGCCGTTCGCCCAAGCCGCCGCGCTAATGCTGCGGCCAGCAGTAATCGGCCCGCGCGCACTGGCGGCGTAGGAGCCGGCATTGACGCCCATGGCCCATGTGACCAGCGCCATCTTTGAATAATATGGCGTCTGATTTGTCTGGACGATGAGATCGACGAGGTCGCCCGCAGAGTTGCGCAAGTCGGTGATGCGCTGGCCAGACATCGAACCGGTGGTGTCGAGAACCAGCGCGACTTCGAGATTCATGCCGCCGCGAACGGCTTCAGAATTGACGCCGATCGTCCAGTCGCGGTTCGTGATCAGTTGCGCGAGGCTTGTCGGCATCGGCGCCGTCGCCCGCAGCCGATAGCCGTTATTGCCGATATCCGTCAGCGTGACTGAAGCGGTGCTCGCATAGCCAGGCGCTTCAGAATCGAAGAACGCTCGCGCGCTCGCGGTTCGCGCGGCCATGGTCACGTTCGCGGGTTGACGCGCCGCCGCCAGCACAGCGGAATCCGCCGCGCTCTGTAATTCTGTCTTAACCATCACGGCGCGCGTGAAGTCGATCGTGAGCCCGAGGAGGCCGATGAGCACCGTGCCCATCAGCGCCCACATCATCGCGACGTTGCCGTTGCGGCTTCGGCCAAAAGAAAAAAGGCGGCGCATGGATTGAGATCCTTTGCGCGCGAGTAAACGCCAAACGCGCTTAAGGATCGGTTCAATCAACTATGTTTAGGCGCGTGTAGTTTGTACTACATGCGAAAAACGTGGCTTTTGCGCACGCTTAGCGCCCCGTTTGCCAAGTTTCGACAGCGCTTAACGCGCGTTATTCAAACAGCGAGCTGACGCTTTGCTCGTTCGCGATGCGCCAGATCGCATCACCCATGAGCGCCGCAACGGAGATCTCGCGGATCTTGCCGCTCTTGTATTTGCGCGCCGTCGGATCGATCGAGTCCGTCACCACAAGTTCTTTGAGCATGCTGTCATCGACGCGCTTCACCGCGCCGTTCGAGAGCACGCCGTGGGTGATGTAGGCGGAGACAGATTTCGCGCCCTCTTTGAGAAGGGCCTCGGCGGCGTTGCACAGCGTGCCGCCACTGTCGACGATGTCGTCGATCAGGATGCACTCGCGCCCTTCGACGTCGCCGATAATGTGCATGACTTCGCTGACGCCGGCCTTCTCGCGGCGCTTGTCGACGATAGCCAGATCGGCGCCCAATTTGTTGGCCAACGCACGGGCGCGAACGACGCCGCCGACGTCCGGTGACACGATCATCAGCTTGGTGGTGTCTTTGCAATTCTCGCGGATGTCGCGCT
>JAPLOL010000008.1 GCA_026400735.1 Alphaproteobacteria bacterium
TCAATCGGGCAACGAATGTCCGCTAATCACGCGATCCTTGCTAAGAATCCGCGCCTGAGTATTTTCCGCCCGCAAATCAACGCGGGACGCGCTCGGACGCGCCGCCGCCGCCTCTTTGAAGGAGCGTAGCGTCCACATGAAAACATCGCGCCGCCGGGTCGTTCTCGCACTCGGATCAACCGTGCTCGTCCCGCTGATGGGCGCGGACGCTTTTGCGCAAACCCCAAGCCGTGCCGACCGCGCCTTCGAAGCGCTTGGCCGCCGCTGGCTTGATCGTTCGATGCGTTTGTCGCCGGTGAGCGCAACCAGCACCGGCGATCACCGCTTCGATCGCGAAATCGATGATGTCAGCGCCGCTGGCCGCGCTGCTGGTTTGCGCTTCGCGCACGACACACTTCGCGCGCTTGAAGCCATCGACAAAACCCAGCTCAGCCGCGCCAACCAAGTCGACTACGCCATCCTCGGCAACTCGCTGCGCGCTGGCATCTGGCAAACCGAAACTTGGCAGACATGGGCTTGGAATCCGCTCGGCTACCAAGGGCTAGCAGGCGGTGCGCTCTATAGCTTGATGGCGCGCGAGTTCGCGCCGCTGCCGCAGCGTCTCGAAAGCGCGATCTATCGTCTCGAGAAGATGCCGCGCTTGTTCGAGCAAACGCGCGCGGCGCTGGTGCCGTCACGCGTGCCCGTCCCGCATGCTGCGACCTACGCCGCGCAAAATCCCGGCATCAAGTCGATCGTCAGCGGCATGATCGAGCCGCACAAGGACCAGCTCTCGGCTTCGAAACGCGCTCGCTTGGAGCGCGCGATTGCAGCGTTCAACACCGCTGTTGACGAACACCAAACCTGGATCACGGAAACGCTGGTGCCTGCCGCGCAAGCTGATTTCCGCGCCGGCGCTGAAGTGTTCGATACCCAACTCGGCTACACGCTGCTTTCAAACCTCTCGCGCCAAGATATTCGCCAGCGCGCCGACGCTGCCGTAATTAGTGTGCGTCAAGAGATGTATCGCGTTTCCAAGCAGGCCCTCGCTGGTCGCCCCGGCGCGCCTGCGACGCCGGAAAATCCGACTGCTGAGCAGCAGCAGACGGTCATCCGCGCCGCGCTCGACATCGCTGCTGCCGAACGCCCCGCGCGCAATCATCTCGTCGAGGATGCGACTGCCGCTACCGAGGAAGCGCGCCGTTTCGTTATCGAGCACGATCTCATCACATTGCCGGAAGGCCCGGTGCGCGTGATTTTGATGCCGGAATTTCAGCGCGGCGTCGCCGTCGCGTATTGCGACTCGCCCGGCCCGCTCGAGCGCAATCTCGAAACCTTCTACGCCATCTCGCCGATCCCAGACGAATGGTCAGAAGAACAAGTGACCTCGTTCCTGCGCGAATATAACAACCGCGCCATCCTCGACATCGGCGTCCACGAAGCGATGCCGGGTCACTACGTGCAAATCTTCCACTCGAACCGCTATCCCTCAACGCTCCGCGCCGTGCTCGGCTCAGGCTCGTTCGTGGAAGGCTGGGCGGTTTATGCGGAAGAGATGATGTGTGAGCAGGGCTTCCGCTCGAACGATCCGCTCTATCGCCTCAGTCAGCTCAAAGTGCAGCTGCGCACGATCACGAACTCCATCATCGACCAAGCCATCCACGTCGACGGCATGACCCAAGAACAGATGATGACGTTCCTCACGCAGACCGCGTTCCAAGAAGAGCGCGAGGCCGCCGGCAAATGGCGCCGCGCGCAGCTTTCCGTGACCCAGCTCTCGACCTATTTCGTAGGGTTCCAAGAGCATCTCGAAACCCGCGTCGCCGCCCGCGCAAAGCAAGGCGCCGCGTTCAATCTCAAAACCTACCACGATGGCGTGCTCGCGTTCGGCTCGCCTCCTGGCCGCTTTGCTCGTCAACTCTTGCTGGATGAACCGATCCAATGATCGATCCGAAAAACAACGCTTCGTTCGATGGCCACGAGCAGGTCGTATTCGTAGGCGGCGAGTCGCAGGGCTACGCCGGAATCATCGCGATTCACTCAACCGCCATCGGCCCTGCCGCTGGCGGTTGCCGCATCTGGGACTACGACAGCGCCGATGACGCGCTGACCGATGCGCTGCGTCTCTCGCGCGGCATGACCTACAAGAACGCGATGGCCGATCTGCCGCTGGGCGGCGGCAAGGCGGTCATCTATCGCATCAACACCGATCGCGTGGACGCCTTCCAAAAGTTCGGCGAAGCCGTTGAGGCGCTGCAGGGCCGCTACATCACCGCCGAAGACGTCGGCGCTGGCGTTGCCGACATGCGCGCCATCGCCGGCCGCACCACTTATGTCGCCGGCATTCCGAAGGAACACGGCCAAGCCGGCGGCGATCCCTCGCCGATGACAGCGCTCGGCACATTCGTTTCGATCAAGGCACTGCTTGGTGGATCTGTGCAGGGGCGCACCATCGCTGTGCAGGGCGTCGGCAATGTCGGCTTCAACCTCTGCAAGCTCTTGTCAGAGGAGGGCGCCAAGCTAGTCGTCGCCGACGTGAACAAGGCCAACCTCCAGCGCGCCGAAGCCTTCGGCGTCGAGATCGCACCCGTGGATCAAATCCACGCGGTGAAGGCTGACGTGTTTGCGCCGTGCGCCCTCGGCTCCGGTCTCAATCCGAAGACCATTCCGGAACTCGGCGCGCCGATCATTTGCGGCGCTGCGAACAACCAGCTCGCCACCGAAGCCGATGGCCAAGCCTTGGTCGCGCGCGGCATCACCTACGCGCCGGACTA
>JAPLOL010000027.1 GCA_026400735.1 Alphaproteobacteria bacterium
GTCGGGGTGAGAGGAGAGCGCGTTGCCGACGCCGGGGCCATCGCCGTTGACGAGGTTGAAGACGCCAGGCGGGACGCCGGCTTCTTCGAGGATCTCAGCGAAGAGAATGGCGTTGAGCGGCGCCAGTTCAGACGGCTTCAGCACCATGGTGCAGCCGGCGGCGAGCGCCGGGCCGACCTTCGCGCCGATTTGGTTCATCGGCCAATTCCACGGCGTGATCATGCCAATGACGCCGATGGCTTCCTTCAGAATGCGGCGGCCTTTGCCGTAATCGTATTCGAAGTCGAAGGTGTCGAGCTGCTTACGCGCGTCGATCAGATAGCCGAGGCCAGCCGGCGCTTGCGCGGCGTTCGCCAACGGCAGCGGGGCGCCCATTTCCATGGAGATGGTCTCGGCCATCTCGCCCATGCGGCGCTGATAGACAGCGATAACTTTGTCGAGAACGGCTTTGCGCTCGTCGACGGTGGTGACGGACCAGGTCTCGAACGCCTTCTTCGCGGCGGCGACGGCCTTGTTCACGTCATCGGGGGAGCCGAGCGAGATGCGGCCGATCGGCTCTTCATTGGCCGGGCTGATCACATCATGCGTGCGCGGCTTGGCTGGGGCGACCCATTTGCCGTCGATGTAAAAATTGAGTTTCTCGCGCATGCTCGTTCCTCCGGGAGATTTTCAGCTCAGGTAGCAGATATAGGGAGGGGCGGCGAGTTCGCGCGGCGGCAATGTTGCGCTATGGGGCGCGGAATGGACGAACACCGCCCCTTACGCACCTTTGGCCGGATCAAAGCGCGGACGCTGAAGCCACGCCAAGCCGGGCTGATGGAAAGCCTTCTGCCGCATTTGGCGCTGCCGGAAGAGGGCGCGATTGATCCCGCGGAGCTTTCCCCCGCCGAAGGACCGTTGGTTCTGGAGATCGGCTTTGGCGGCGGCGAGCATCTGGTGGCGCAGGCGGTTGCGCGGGCCGAGGCGCGCTTCATCGGGGTTGAGCCGTTCATCAACGGCGTCGCTTCATGCCTGCGGCACATTGAGGAAGCCAACGTTCAGAACGTGCGGCTCCACAATGGCGATGCGCGCGATGTGGTGGCGCGGTTGCCGGATGGGTCGGTAGATCTGGTCTATGTTCTGTTTCCCGATCCGTGGCCTAAAGCGCGGCACCATAAGCGGCGGCTGATCCAGGCTGAGTTCTTGGATGAGCTAGCGCGGGTGATGAAGCCAGGAACAGAACTCCGCTTCGCGACCGACTGGGCGAACTATGCGAGCTGGACGCTGGAGCAAGTGACTCGTCATTCGCGCTTTAGCTGGACGGCCGAGAGCGCTGCGGACTGGCGCAATGCTTGGGCCGGTCATGTGCAGACGCGCTACGAGACCAAAAAGCTCGGCGATTGTGCGCCGATTTGGCTGCGGTTTGTGCGCGGCTAACGGCGTCGCAGGGTTACCAGTCCGAAGGTTTCGCGATCCTCACCTCGTAGATTTTCCATGTTCCACCGCCAAGTGTCGGTGTTTCGATCATAGGTGAAGGTATTGAAGAAGATCAGACCGCCTTGGACGTCGCGAAACTCGAACGGGATTGAGTCGCCGGCCCGCGCGGCAGAACAAGTGACGCCAGGCGTCGCGACTTCAGTGTTGTCGAACCAATAGCAAACCATGCGATCAGCGCGGTCGAGCCAGCCGATGTAGATGACTGCTTCATATTGCGGGCGGCCGGCAGCGTCGCGTTCGCGCGAAACTTCCGTGATGCGGACGTAGTTGTGTTGAAGCACCCAGGCCACGTTCACGTCGTGGGTTGAGGTTTCGCCGGCGATGACGCCCTCAAGCACCCAATCTCCGACCATCCTGTTGAGCAAGTCCTGCGGTGTTCCCGGTTCAGCCGAGATGCCGACTGCGCTCTCAACGGACGGGCGCGGGCCCTCTGTTGGCGAAGTTGCGCACGACGTGCACAGCGCAATGGCCAAAGTCGCTAACGCCGCCCGAAGCATGTCCCCTCCATAGCCCGCCAATTTAGGCTGAACATTTGGGAGGGGGAATGGGGGCTTGGCGTAGGGGCATAAACCCGCTATATCCCCGGTCAACACATCGCTGATGTCTTCGATGAAGACGCAGCGGCGGGCCCCGGGTCCGCCGCTTTTTTGTTACTTAAGGGGCCGCTTCTGCGCGCTACGAACCCAGCTGAAGAGCGCGTTATCGCGCTGATCGAGCCGACGGCCGCTGGCCTCGGTTACCGGATCGTGCGGGTCCGCCTTTCCGGCAATCGCCGCAAGCGCCTGCAAATCATGGGGGAACGCGTCAGCGACGGCGAGATGGGCATCGACGATTGCACCAAGCTCTCGCGCGCGTTGGCGCCGGTGTTCGATCTCGATGATCCGGTGGACGGCGAATACGACTTGGAAGTCAGCTCGCCGGGCATAGATCGACCGTTGATGCGTCTCGAAGATTTCGAGCGCTTCAAGGGCCATGAAGCCAAGCTCGAAACCGTCGCGATGACCGACAATCAGCGCCGCTTCAAAGGCGTGATTAGCGCGATCGAAGGCGACGTGATCGTGCTCACGACCGATCAAGGCGAAGCGCGCCTGAAATTCAATCAGCTGTCGGACGCGCGCCTGGTGCTGACCGACAAGCTGATCGCTGAAGATTTGAAACGCGCCAAGGCGGCTGAAGCCGCCGGCGAACAAACCGCTGACGAAGGGTAAGACACAAATGAGCACCGGCATTTCAGCAAACCGGATGGAAATCCTGCAGATCGCCGACGCGGTCGCGCGCGAGAAGTCGATCGACAAAGAGATCGTCATCCAAGCGATGGAACATGCGCTGCAGAAGGCCGCTCGCTCGCGTTACGGCGCTGAGCACGACATTCGCGCCACCATCGATCCGAAGACGGGCGAGATGGAACTGAAGCGCGTGATGACGGTGGTGGACGATAGCGTCCTCGATCCGGAAACGCGCCCGTTCAACCCGTCAACCGACATCATGCTCGATATCGCGCTGAAGACGGATAAAGAGGCCGTCCTTGGCAAGGAATATAGCGAAGGCCTGCCGCCGATCGAATTCGGACGCGTCGCCGCGCAAACCGCCAAGCAAGTGATCAATCACGAAGTTCGCGAAGCTGAGCGTGAGCGCCAGTTTGGCGAATACAAGGATCGCATCGGCGAGATCATCAACGGCGTTGTGAAGCGCGTTGAATTCTACAACGTCATCGTCGATCTCGGCCGCGCTGAAGGCGTGATCCGCAAGAGTGAGAGCATTCCGCGCGAAAACCTTCGCGTTGGCGATCGTACCCGCGCTTATGTTTACGACGTGCGCCGCGAAACCAAGGGCCCGCAGATTTTCTTGTCGCGCGCCAAGCCGGAATTCATGGCGCGTCTGTTCGCGCAAGAAGTGCCGGAAGTGTACGAAGGCGTGATCGAGATCAAAGCCGCGGCTCGCGATCCGGGCTCGCGCGCCAAGATCGCGGTGATTTCGCACGATAGCTCGATCGATCCGGTCGGCGCCTGCGTCGGTATGCGCGGCGCGCGCGTGCAGGCGGTTGTCGGCGAAATGCAGGGTGAGAAGATCGACATCATTCCGTGGTCCTCAGATCCGGCGACGTTCATCGTGAACGCACTGCAACCGGCGGAAGTCTCGAAGGTTGTGCTCGATCCGGAAGAGGCGCGCGTTGAGGTGGTTGTTGGCGAAGCGCAGCTTTCGCTCGCGATCGGCCGTCGCGGTCAGAACGTGCGCCTTGCGTCGCAGCTCACCGGCTGGTCGATTGATATTCTGACGGAAGCTGAAGAATCCGAGCGCCGTCAGAAGGAATTCGCGACCCGTACCGAACTCTTTGTCAGAGCGCTGGAAGTGGACGAAATGTTCGCTCAATTGCTCGCGTCTGAAGGCTTCGAGACGGTCGAGGAAATCGCTTATGTCGACACGATCGAACTCGCGGCCATTGAAGGCTTGAACGACGAGATCGCCGAAGAACTCCAAGCCCGCGCGCAAGACTTCTTGGACAAGCTCTCAGCCGAGCTGGAAGCCAAGCGCGTAGAACTTGGCGTCGAAGACGCGCTGAAAGCCGTGCCGGGCCTCACGGGTCCGATGTTGGTGACGCTCGGCGAGAAGGGCGTGAAGACGCTCGAAGATTTCGCCGGCCTCGTTGGCGATGACATCCGCGGCTATTTCGAAACCAAGAACGGTGAGCGCGTGCGCGAGCCGGGCGTGCTCGAGCAGTACACGCTGACCGCCGAGCAAGCCGATCAACTGGTGATCAACGCACGCGTTGCCGCCGGTTGGATTGAAGCGCCGCCGGAGCCAGAACCTGAGCCCGAAGCAGAAGGAGACGCAGACGATGTCGCCCGCGTCTTCCCAGATCGAGGCTGAGGGGCCGCGCCGCGAACGCGAGCGGCGCTGCATCGTCAGTGGCGAGCATGATAGCGGCGCGAACCTGATCCGGTTCGCGCTGTCGCCCGATGGCGTCGTAACGCCGGATGTGGCTGCGAAATTGCCAGGCCGCGGCGCATGGGTGCGCGCTGATCGAGCTGTGATTGAGCAAGCCGCAAAGAAGGGCGCTTTCGCGCGTGCTTTCAAAGCGCCGGCTCAAGTTCCTGAGGCGCTCGCGGACACGGTTGAAGCGCTGTTGTCACGCCGCTGTCTTGATCAGCTTGGGCTCGCGCAACGAGCCGCCGCGATCGCCGTTGGCGCAACGCAGGTTGAGGCCGCGATCCGCGCCAAACCGTTATTTTTGCTCATTGAAGCAACAGATGGCGCCGAGGAGGGTCGCGAAAAGCTGATGAGCCTCCATATAGGGTTCTGGGGCCGGCCTCCCGCCGCCGTTGGGTGCTTCAGCTCTTCGGATTTGGGCGTGGCGTTGGGACGCGAACGTGTGATACACGCTTGCCTGCTTCAAGAGCGCTTGGCTTCGGTTTGGGCGGCTGAAATTGGCCGCCTTTCGGGTTTTCGTCCCACCGTTCCGGACTCTTGGCCCACACCCTGGCGCTCTATTGGTCTGGGACTGGGCGGCGCAGGCCCTGGACCTTCAACGGACCAGAGTCGCGGCGAGACGAACGACGTTTGAGAATACCACGCGTGAAGACGAATTTAGGATCGGCAACACCACCGCATGTCTGACGGCAACGAACAAAAAGATGCTCCTTCCGGCCGCAAGCCGCTGACGCTGACGCGCACCACCGCCACTGGCACGGTGCGTCAGAGCTTTAGCCATGGCCGCACCAAACAAGTCGCTGTTGAAGTGCGTGAGAAGCGCTCGATCAACCGGCCGGGCGCAACGCCAGCTCCGGGCGCGGCAGGCCCAGGCGTGCCGCCGCCGATCAAGGCGCGCGCAGCGCCTTCTCCAGAACCGCTGCAGCCAGCGCCGAAGGCGCCCTCAGCGCCTGGTGCGATCTCGGATGAAGAAGCGCGTCGCCGTGAAGAAGCGGTGAACCGTTCGTTGGCTGAGCGTGATGTTCGCGATCAGAAGCTGAAGGCCGAAGAAGATCAGCGCCGTCTCTTGGACGATGCGCAGCGCCGCAAGGCCGCTGAGCTTGCTGCTATCGAGGCGGAAGCTGAAGCGCGTCGCCGTGCTGAGCAGGCCCAAGCGGAGCTTGAACAAGCCGCCGCCGATCGCGCCGCTGCGCGCGCCACCGCGCAAACGAACCCACAACAAAGCGGTGGCGCGGCTCCCGGCCCGTCGCTGCTTGATGAGCTTGGCGGCCGCGTGAAGTCCGCGCGCAAGCCGGCTCCGGTGGCGCCCGTGAAGCCCGCGAAGAAGGGTGAGCCGAAGCGCCGCGAAGGCAAGCTGACGCTCGACATGGTTGAGCGCGAGGTTGCCGGGGACGACGATCGCGTACGTTCACTCGCAGCCTATCGTCGTGCGCAGCAAAAAGAAAAAGAGCGCCGCGCCAAGCTTATGGGCGGCGGTGAGCGCGACCAGATCAAGCGCGAAGTCATCATTCCGGAGAGCATCACGGTTCAAGAGCTCTCGAACCGTATGGCCATCCGCGCTGCGGACATCATTAAGTTCATGATGCGCCAAGGCCAGATGATGAAGCAAAGCGACGAGCTCGATGCCGATACGGCCGAACTCATCGCGACGGAATTTGGTCACGCCGTGAAACGCGTTGCGGAATCGGACGTCGAAGAGGGTCTCTCGGGCGCCGAGGACGTTGACGATCACCTGCTGCCGCGTCCGCCGGTCGTGACCATCATGGGTCACGTCGATCACGGCAAAACGTCGCTGCTCGATGCGCTGCGTCAAACCGACGTTGTCGCCGGCGAGCACGGCGGCATCACGCAACACATCGGCGCTTATCAGGTGCGTTTGCCGTCAGGCCAGCGCGTCACCTTCCTTGATACGCCGGGCCACGCCGCGTTCAGCGCCATGCGCGCCCGCGGCGCGCAAGTCACCGATATCGTCGTGCTGGTTGTAGCCGCTGATGACGGCGTCATGCCGCAAACGATTGAAGCTATTCACCACGCTCGCGCGTCTGGCGCGCCGATCATCATCGCGATCAACAAGATCGATAAGCCCGACGCGAATCCAACGCGCGCGCTGACCGATCTGTTGCAGCATGAGATCGTCACCGAAGCGCACGGCGGCGATACGCTCGCCGTTGAAGTTTCGGCGCTGAAGAAAACCGGCCTCGACAAGCTGGTCGAGACGATCCTGTTGCAAGCCGAAGTCATGGACCTGAAGGCGAACCCGGATCGTCCGGCTGAAGCTACGGTTGTTGAATCCAAGCTTGATAAGGGCCGCGGCACGGTTGCGACGGTGCTGGTCCAGAAGGGCACGCTAAAGCGCGGCGACATCGTTGTCGTCGGCGCTCAGATGGGCCGCGTCCGCGCGCTCACCAACGAGCGTGGCCAGCAGCTGCAAAGCGCCGGCCCATCCGAGCCGGTCGAGATCATGGGTCTCGAAGGCGTGCCGGATCCAGGCGACACACTGAACGTCGTCGAGAACGAAAATCGCGCCCGCGAAGTTGCGAATTACCGTGCCCGCGCCAAAAAACAGCGCACGACGGGCGGCGGCGGCCAAGTCCGCACTTCGCTCGAAAGCAT
>JAPLOL010000118.1 GCA_026400735.1 Alphaproteobacteria bacterium
AGTTCGATATCATTTATGGCGAAGGCATCTCCAAGACCGGCGAGTTGGTGGAGCTCGGCGTGAAGGCCGGCATCATCGATAAGTCCGGCGCCTGGTACGCATACGGTTCGCAGAAGATTGGCCAAGGCAAGGAAGCCGCGCGTCGGTTCCTGAAAGAGAACCGTGATGTCGCGATCGAGATCGAGGACAAGATCCGTGGCAAGTCAGCGGTTGTGGCGGATGCGATGTATTCGCCGCCATCCGATGATGAGGCCAAGGACGCCGCTGAAGGCGAATAAGAACTAAGTTTCGCTGGCCGGTTCGGGAACGTTGCCGACCCGACCCCATGCCCTGGTGCGTTTCTGGGCCGGCCGGCGGATTACTTCGGAGGGGATACGATGGAGCCTCGCGTTTCCCTGATCACGATCGGCGTTGGCGATCTCGCCCGCTCGAAGGCTTTCTACACAAAGCTCGGTTTTACGGCGTCGTCGGTAGGCGGCGCTGAAGTTGTGTTCATGCAGGCGGGTGCGGTGGCGCTCTGTCTGTTTCCGCGCGAGAGCCTGGCTTGTGACGCGGATGTACCTGCGGAGGGCAGTGGCTTTCGCGGCATCGCGATTGCCCACAATGTCCGAGAGAAGGATGAGGTCGACGCGGTGATCGCCGAGGCGGTGGCGGCGGGGGGCTCCATCGCGAAGGCGGCGCACGATGCGACGTGGGGCGGCCGGTCCGGCTACTTTGCCGATCCGGACGGCCATCTTTGGGAGGTGGCGTGGAATCCGTTTTTCCCGTTGTCGCCGGAAGGGGCGCTGTCGGTACCGCCCTGAACGCTCCCTGACTTCGGCCTAAACAGCAGCTTGACGTAATCGCAAGGCGGCCAAGCCTTCGCGGCGGTTGGCGTTCGCAAGCGCGGTACAATATACCAAGCCAAATTCCGATTTGGCTTGAGATCAGATGCCCAGCGTCAACGACATTCGTAAGCAGTTTTTGGACTTCTTCCACGCGCGTGGCCACGAGCTGCCGGGTTCGTCCTCGCTCGTCCCACAAGACGATCCGACCTTGCTCTTCACCAATGCAGGCATGGTCCAGTTCAAAAACTACTTCACCGGCGCCGCAAAGCCGCCATACCCGCGCGCGGCGACGAGCCAAAAGTGCGTCCGCGCTGGCGGCAAGCACAACGATCTCGACAATGTCGGCTACACCGCGCGTCACCTCACGTTCTTCGAGATGCTGGGCAACTTTTCGTTCGGCGATTATTTCAAAGAGCAGGCGATCGACTCCGCCTGGACGTTGATCACGCGCGATCTTGGGCTGCCGAAGGACAAGCTTCTCGTCACCGTCTATCACGACGATGATGAAGCGGCTGGTCTTTGGAAGAAGATCGCGGGGCTTCCCGAGAGCAAAATCATCCGCATCGATACCAACGATAATTTCTGGTCGATGGGCGACACTGGCCCATGCGGCCCGTGCTCGGAGATCTTCATCGATCGCGGCGACCACATCTTTGGCGGCCCACCGGGCTCTGCCGATCAAGACGGCGATCGCTTTCTCGAATTTTGGAATCTCGTGTTCATGCAATACGAGCAGTTCAACGATGGTCGCCCGCGCGAGCGATTGCCTAAGCCGTCGATCGACACCGGCATGGGCCTGGAGCGCATCGCCTGCGTGATGCAAGGCGTGGACTCGGTGTTTGAGACTGATCTCTTCAAGACGCTGATCGCGGCGTCGAGCGAGCTCACGAAAACCAAAGCCGAAGGCGAACAAGCGCCAAGCCACAATGTCATCGCCGATCATCTGCGTTCGTCGTGCTTCCTCATCGCTGATGGCGTGTCGCCATCGAACGAAGGTCGTGGTTACGTGCTGCGCCGGATCATGCGCCGCGCGATGCGCCACGCGCATATCCTCGGCGCGAAAGAGCCGTTGATGCACCGCTTGGCCCCGACGCTTATCGCAGAGATGGGCGAGGCGTATCCCGAACTGAAGCGTGCGCAGCCGGTGATCGAAGCGCAGCTGCGCGAGGAAGAAGAGCGCTTCCGGCGCACGCTCGCGAACGGTCTGCGTTTGCTTGAAGATGAGCTTGGCACTCTCAAGGAAGGCCAAAAGCTCTCCGGCCGCACCGCGTTCAAACTTCACGACACGTTCGGCTTTCCTCTTGATCTCACGCAAGACATTCTGCGCGGCCGCTCGCTCGAAGTGGACGTCGCTGAATATGACGTCGCGATGCAGGAGCAGAAGGATCAGGGCGCGGCGAGCTGGAAAGGCGCTGACGGCGCGGACAATCCAGCGATCTGGCTTTCGATCCTTGAACGAACTAAGGGCAACGAATTCCTTGGTTACGGCGCTGAAGGCGGCGATGGCGCGGTGACGGCGATCGTTTCCAGCGGCGCTGAGCAACACGAATTGCGCGAAGGCGCGAGCGGCGCGCTCGTGTTCGACCGGACGCCGTTCTACGCCGAGAGCGGCGGCCAGGCGGGCGATCATGGCGCGATCAAATTTGCGAATGGCGCTGAGTTTATTGTTGAGGACACGCTGAAGCAGGCAGGTGCGCTGAACGCGCATGTGGGCCGTTTGGTGAAGGGCGCGATCAAGGTTGGCGATAAGGCCAAGCTTGAGATCGATCACGAACGCCGCGCGAAGATCCGCTCCAACCACTCAGCAACTCACTTGCTGCACGCGGCTTTGCGCAACACGCTTGGTCCGCACGTGACGCAAAAGGGCTCGCTCGTTGAAGCCGATTACTTCCGTTTCGACTTTAGCCACGGTCAAGCGCTGACGGCTGACGAGATCGGTCGCGTTGAGGACGAAGTGAACGCGGTGATCCGTCAGAACGCCGAAGGCGTGATCAAGGAGATGGCGCCGGCCAAGGCGATCGAAGAAGGTGCGCTGGCGCTATTCGGCGAAAAGTACGGCGACACAGTGCGCGTGCTTCGCCTCGGCTATGCGCTTTCGAATGATGGCAAGGCGTATTCGGTCGAGCTGTGCGGCGGCGTCCACGTGAAACGCACGGGCGATATTGCTGTGTTCGCGATCCTCAGCGAAGGCGGCGTCGCCGCCGGCATTCGCCGCATCGAGGGCGCGACGGGCGCGGCGGCGCTTGCGCATTTGAAAGCCCAGGCCGCGTTGGCGAAGGCGATTGCGGCGAGCATCAAGGCGCCGTTGTCGGAAGTGACGGAGCGCGTTTCGCAGTTGGCGGACGATCGGCGCAAGCTTGAGCGCGAATTGTCCGATACGAAAAAGAAACTTGCGCTTGCCGGCAATGGCGGCGGCGCGGCCGCCGGCCCCGAAAATATTGGCGGCGTCTCCGTGCTGGCGCGCGTGCTCGATGGCGTGCCGGCTAAGGAGCTGCGCGGCTTGGTTGATGAGGGCAAGAAGTCGATCGGTTCGGGCGTCATTGCGTACATAGGCGTCGAAGACGGCAAGGCCGCGCTCGCGATCGGCGTTACGGATGACCTGAAGGGCAAGGTCAGCGCAGTCGATCTGGTGAAAGCCGGTGTTGCAGCCGTTGGTGGACAAGGCGGCGGCGGACGACCGGACATGGCGCAGGGCGGCGGACCGAACGGCGGTGAAGCGGCCAAAGCGCTTGAAGCTATCCGTGCGGCGCTACAGGGCGCACTGGCGGCGTGAGCGAGATTTCGTATCGCCATGCGACGGCGGCTGATGCGCAAGCATTGGCTGCGTTCGCGGAAGCCACGTTCACCGATACGTTCGGACATCTCTATCCGCCCGAAGATCTGACCGCGTACGTTGCTGCAAAATATCCAGCGCATGTTGTAGCGGCAGAGATTGCTGATCCTGACGTGCGATACGTGCTGGCGCTGCGTGATGGCGCGATCGTTGGTTATTCGAAGCTCGGCGAAGTCGACATGGATGTCGACGCAACTGACGCTTTGGAATTGCACCGGCTCTATGTTGATACATCGGTGAAAGGCGCGGGCGTTGCGAAGACGTTGATGGACGACGGGCTTGCGTGGGCGCGCGGCAAAGGTGCGCGTGTGATGTATCTCAGCGTTTGGGAAAACAACGCGCGCGCGCAGGCGTTTTACAAACGCTATGGCTTCGAGCACGTGAAAGAACACAAGTTCATGGTCGGCCGAGTCGCGGATCGCGATTTCATTTGGCGGTTGGCGCTCTAAGCAGCCGTGACGTCGCCCTTCGACAGGCTCAGGGTGAAGAAGATTTTGAAGCGCGCAGCAGAGTCATTCTGAGCTTGTCGAAGGCGGCGACGCTTGGAGTCAGTTCGAGTCAGTAACGTCTCGGAAACCAAATCAGTCGTTTTTGGACGACTCGATTCGGTGTGGGGACACGGAATGACACAGAACGACGCACTGGTCGCTTATCTTGGACCAGAGCTTTTTGAGCGGCTCGATTGGGGCCGCCTCTCGCATGCACAGCGTGACGCGATTCTCTCGGTGTTCCGAGTCGGATTGGGCGCCGGCGTGCAGTCGGGCGCGGTTTCGACGATCGACGCAGTGTTGGCGCGCGGCAAAGTGCTGATCTGCGAGGACGGTTCGCAATGGCAGGCGCGCGAGCGCGACGATGCCGAGATCATCGAGGATTGGGGCGCGGGCCAGTTGATCGCGATCCATCATCACATGGCCTACAAGCTCGACCCTTACCAAGCGGCAGAGGTTGAGTTGCTGCGCCTTTGAGTTAGCGTGAGGGCTCATTGCGGAGCCGCATCAATGTCTAGCTACGAAGCCATCAAACTCGATATCGCCAATGGCGTTGCAACGCTGACGCTGTCGCGTCCGGATCGGATGAACGCGTTCAACGAGCCGATGATGCGCGAGATGATTGCGGCGTTCGATGTCACCGATGCGGACGACAACGTGCGCGCGGTGATCGTCACCGGCGAGGGCCGGGCATTCTGTGCCGGCGCGGATCTAGCGAGCGCGGGCGATACGTTTAACTACGAAAAGCGCCTCGCGGGGCGTGGCGAAGAGTTTGACCAGGATCGCGTCCGCGATGGCGGCGGGCGTGTTGGCATCCGCATCTATGAAAGCAAGAAGCCGGTGATCGCAGCGATTAACGGACCGGCTGTCGGCGTTGGCGCGACGATGACGCTGCCGATGGATGTGCGGCTTGCAGTCGAAGGCACGAAGATGGGCTTTGTGTTCGCGAAGCGCGGGATCGTGCCGGAGACATTGTCGTCGTATTTTCTGCCGCGGCTGGTTGGCGTGTCGACGGCGCTCGAATGGGTGATGACCGGCCGCGTTTTCTCGAGCGAAGAAGCGAAAGAGCGCGGCTTGGTGCGTTCGCTTCACAAGGCGGACGATCTACTGCCGGCTGCGTACGCACTGGCGCGTGAGATTGCGGACAACACCTCGCCCGTTTCTGTCGCGCTCTCGCGGCGGATGTTGCTCGACATGCTTGATGCGTCACACCCAATGGAGGCGCATCGGTTGGAGAGCCGTTTGATGGTTGCGCGTGGTCGTGCTGGCGACGCGAAAGAGGGCGTGACGTCGTTCCTTGAGAAACGCCCCCCGGTTTATCCAGACAAGGTGTCGAGCGACATGCCGCAGCCTTATCCATGGCGTCCGACGCCAGCGTTTAAGGAGTAGTGCGTACGACAGGCTCAGCCTGACGCAAATCCACCACTGGCGTCAGCCTGAGCTTGTCGAAGGCGGGGCCTAGCGCCGGTACTGAATGAAACCCAAGTGGCGCGCGACTTGGTCATAGAGTTTGCGTGCTGTGGTGTTGGTTTCGTGCGTGAGCCAATAGACGCGCTCCGCTCCGCGTTGATCGGCTAGCGCGTACACGGCTTCGATGAGAGCGCGGGCGATGCCGCGATTGCGGGCGGCGGGCGCGACGAAGAGATCTTCGAGGTAGCAGAAATCGCCGATCGTCCACGTGCCGCGATGGAAGATGAGATTGGTGAAGCCGAGGAGGCTGCCGTCATCGTCTTCGGCGACTAGGCAGAGCATGGGCTCAGCAGGATTGTGGAAGCGTGACCAAGTTGTGTCGGTGACGGCGGCTGGCAGTTCGGATTCGTAGAAGGCGAGATAGCCTTGCCACAGTGGCTCCCATGCGGCGCGGTCTGTGGGGTGGGCTCCGCGGACGATCATTTACGGGTCTCGATTGGGACTTCGACTTCGCGTTCGACGGCCGTTTCTTCACCGAGATCGTCGCGTGTCATAAAGAATGTGCCAGACCAGTCGCTACTCACGATCCAACGTCCCTCCATGCGCGAGAGCTTCGCATCGACTGAACCGTGATAACGGATCGAGTGTCGCGCGCCTTTGTCGCCGTGATTGTAGAACTTCACGAACGTCACGGCGTTGCCTTCGCGCAGGCCATCGATTTCGCCGTGAAGCACGGAGTCCGTGGTGTTTAGAAATTCATTCGGCTCTTGAGTCGCGCCAACGAATGCGCCGTTGGTTTCCTCGATCTGCGCGTTGAACACAGTTTCGTCGCGGCCGTTCGGGTAACGATAAGCGCCGCTCCAGCTTCCGGTGAGCGTGGAGCGGCGCTTCGTCATGTTAGCCGGCCTTGGCCATCGCGGCGTCGACGTTGTCGGCGATCGCGTCGAGGAAGCCTTCGGTGGTGAGCCATGTTTGGCTGTCGCCGACCAGGACGGCGAGGTCCTTGGTCATCTTGCCGGATTCGACCGTATCGACGGTGATCTTCTCCAGGAGCAGCGCGTAGTCGATGAGCTTCTGGTTGTTGTCGAGCTTGCCGCGGTGAGCGAGGCCGCGAGTCCAAGCGAAGATCGAGGCGACGGAGTTCGTTGAGGTCGGCTCGCCCTTTTGGTGTTGGCGATAGTGGCGCGTCACAGTGCCGTGCGCGGCTTCCGCTTCCATCGTCTTGCCATCTGGCGTGATCAGCACCGAGGTCATGAGGCCGAGTGAGCCGAAGCCTTGCGCGACGGTGTCCGATTGGACGTCGCCGTCGTAGTTTTTGCAGGCCCACACATAGCCGCCGC
>JAPLOL010000019.1 GCA_026400735.1 Alphaproteobacteria bacterium
GATCCTCGCGCGCGCCAAAGCGGCGGGCGTCGAGCCGGTCAAGGTGTTCCCCGAGGAAGCCAACGGCAAGTTCGCACACATCATGGACAATGAAGGCCGCAAGATTGAATTGTGGCAGCCGAAGCCCATGTCCTGATCATGGACGGATTTCACGACAACACAGCCCGACATCGCTACGAGTTCGAGGCGCCTGAGGGCCTCTCGTTCGCCGACTATCGCGACATCGCTGGCGTCCGCGTCATCATGCATGTCGAAACGCCGGAAGAGGCGCGTGGGCGCGGCTATGCGCAGAAGCTGATGGACGCCATCGTCGCCGAAGCGCGTGAGCATGGCGTGCGCCTGCGCGCCAGCTGCTCCTACGCGGTAGCCTAGTTCCGCCGCCACCCGGCAGCGCATGACGTGCTGGCTTAGCTTGCCATCTCCACCGGAAATCCCTTTTCGCGCCAAGCCTTCATGCCGCCATCGAGTGCAACGGCGCGCGTGAAGCCGAGCTTGCGTAAAGTCGCCGCCGCCAAAGTCGAAATCTTGCCGACCTCACAATAGGTCACGATCCGCACCGTCGGATCGGGGAAGGCTTCGTTCACGCGAAGCTCCAACTGCCCGCGTGAGAGATGTTTCGCGTTCGGGATGTGACCCGCGTCGAACTGCTCCTTTTCACGAACATCGAGCACGATGAAATCGTTGACGCCTTTATCGATACGGTTCTTCACTTCATCCATCGAGATGAACGGCACTTCCGCCGCCGCTTCAGCCAGAAGCTGCGCCACGCTCGTGCCGCCGCTCATGTTCACCCGCAGCGCTTCCGTCAAATGCTCCGGCATCGACGGCGAGTGCGCCTGCATCATCGCGACAAACTCAGCGCGCTCTTTTTTCTGCAAGCGCGGGTTCGAGCGCTTTTCTTCCTCAAGCGTCGAGCAGGTGTGACCCTTGTAGTCGTGCGCGGGATAGATCCGCAGAGCTTGATCTAGCTTCAGCAGCTTGTTGAAGAGGCTGTCGTAAAGTTGCTCCGGATCACCAGTTGGCAAATCCGTTCGTCCCGTCGCGCCAATCAGCAATGTGTCGCCGGTGAACACCCGATCGCTCATCACCAAGCACATCGCGTCGCGCGTGTGCCCAGGCGTCGCCAGTACCGAAAGCCGCAAATTCCCGACCTTGATCACATCCCCTTCATCGACGCGCATCGTCACGTACGGGGAGGGCGAACTCTGGTGCGCCACTACCGGAGCGCCAACCAACTGCGCCAGCTGTTTGCTGCCGCTGAAATGGTCCGCGTGCGTGTGCGTGTCGATCACATAACGTATGCGCGCGCCATATTGCGTCGCCAGCGCCTGATAGCGCGCCAGCTGCCGCACTTCCGGATCGATCACCGCGGCCGTGCACGTCTCGCCGCAGGCGATAAAATACGACTGACACCCACCCGTGGCGATCTGCTCGAAAATCATAGCGTCTCCTCACGCGGAGACTCCTACCATTCCTCGCTTATCGCAAGGGCACACCCCGCCTTCGACAAGCTCAGGCTGACGCTAAAGGTGCGGCCGGTGTGGGAAATGGCGTCACCCTGAGCCCGTCGAAGGGCGACGCCATGCACAAACTCAGCCTTCGCGCGGCGCCTTCGGCTGCGGCACGATCCGCAGGTACGATTTCAGCGTCTTCCAGCCCGCCGGGAACAGCTTCTTGGCATCATCGTCCGACACTGCCGGCACAATGATCACGTCCTCGCCGTTCTTCCAGTTCGCCGGCGTGGCGACCTTGTAGTTGGCGGTAAGTTGGATTGAATCGACGAGCCGCAGCACTTCATCGAAGTTACGGCCCGACGACATCGGATAATAGAGCGTCGCCTTGATCGTCTTGTCTGGTGCGATGATGAACACAGTGCGCACAGTCGCGTTCGTGGCCGCCGTGCGACCCTGGCTGGTATCGCCCGCATCGCCCGGAAGCATGTCGTAGAGTTTGGCCACCGCGAGATCGCTGTCGCCGATCATCGGGTACTGAACGTCGCCGCCAGTGACTTCCTTGATGTCGCCCCGCCAGCGCTCGTGATCCGCGACTGGGTCAACTGACAACCCAATGATCTTCACGTTCCGCTTCTTGAACTCCGGCTCCAACTTCGCGAGCGAGCCCAGCTCCGTTGTGCAGACCGGCGTGAAGTCCTTCGGGTGCGAGAACAGCACGGCATAGCTATCGCCGATCCACTCGTGAAACTTGATCCGGCCTTGGGTTGTCTCGGCTTCGAAATCCGGTGCCTTGTCGTTGATGCGTAGAGCCATGGAAGGGCCTCCTGAAATGTGGATCGCATCTAGCCGAAGCGAACCGGGGTCGAAACGGAGATTGGGGCGAACGCGGCGTTTCGCAAGCCACACTTAACGTAACGCGCGCGACACACTACGAGAGATCGGCGAAGCGGAGGGCGGACGTGACACGTATTCTGAACTGGTTCGGCGCAAACCCGCTGCGCCCGGCCGTCGCCTGCATCATCAGCATCCTCGCGCTCGGCTCGCTCGCCAACATGCTGAGCCCGCCGCGCCAGGATCGGCACTGGTACCCGTACCTCTCCCACACGCCGCAGGTTGAGATCACCGAAACCGGCTTCACCGTCTCGCCGGTCAGCGATTGGAGCTACGAATTCGATCGCGAAACCGACACCACGTACCTGCCGTCCGCCTCGTACAATTTCGATCAGCTCCGCCGCGTCTGGTTCATGCTCGAGCCTCAACCCGGCTCACAACTTGCCGCGCATACCTTGTTGCTGTTCGAGTTCAGCGACGACCGCATCCTCGGCCTCACCATCGAAGCGCGCCGCGAACAGGGCGAGGAATACTCAGCCTTCCACGGCCAGTTCAACGCGTTCGAGTTGATCTACATCTGGGCCACCGCGCGCGATCTTCTCATCCGCCGCGCGACGATGCTCGACCACGAAGTCTTCGTGTACCCTGTGGACATCGACGAAGCGCAGAGCCGCACGCTGCTTGTGCACCTGCTCGAACGCTCGCAATCGCTCTCGCACACGCCGCGCTACTACAACACGATCGTTTCGAATTGCACGAACGAACTCGCAAAAGCTGCCGGCTTCCACTGGGCGCCTGCTTACGTGCTCACGGGCCGCTCCGACGAATACCTTTTCCGCCGCGGCATCATTCCAGGCCCAAGCTTCGAAGAAGCCCACGCGCGCTCCGACATGACCACGTTCATCCAAGCGCTAAATCAGGCACCGCACGACAGCTTCGATCGCGAGTTTTTGGCAGAACTGCGTCGCAGGAACGATGGCCCGTACGCGCCGCCTAGTGAGAGGCCTTAAGCAGCGCTTCGCGTTCGGCGGACGTAATCGCCCGCCATCTACCCTCGGGCAAATCACCCAACCACAGCGGCCCAATCCGTACGCGCAACAGATCGACAACTTCCAGCTCGACCAGTTCGCACATCCGCCGAATCTGCCGTTTCTTGCCTTCGTTCAAGATGAAGCGAATACGCCACGGCTCCACGACATCGATCTTCGCCGGTTTCAGCTTCTTGCCGTCCAGTTCAAGTCCATGCCGCAGGAATGCCAGCTTGCGCTCCGTGATCTGCCCGCGCACGCCAACCAGATACTCCTTGTCGACATTCGACTCCGCGCCAATGACCGCCTTGGCCAATACGCCGTCCTCGCTCAGCAACAGCAAACCGCGCGAGTCCTGATCCAGTCGTCCAAGCGGCGCCAAGCTCGTGCGTGACGTTGGCATCACGTCAGTGCGCCCCACTAAGTTGGCCGGTGTCACCAACCGCGCCGCAGGCACCTGACCCGGCTCCGGCTGCGCCGACACGAACCCAACGGGCTTGTTGATCGCAATGCTGATCCGCGGCGCCACGCGCCCGTCCGCGAGTTCGATCGTCTGGCCGGGTTCGATCTTGCGTCCCGGATCCTCAACAATAGCGCCGTCGATATGCACCAGCCCGTTGGCGATCATCTCCTCGGCCTCGCGCCGTGAGCACACGCCTTCGCCAGCGAGCAATTTATTGACCCGCTGCGGTTCCGCGCCCTCGTAGGTTTTGCGCCACGCCATCGGCGCTTGTTACCCGCAGGAGTAACTCACCTGCAATGCGCGTAAGCGTCCAACGGCACGGGGCTGGATCTGATGCTCATCCGTCATGCACGCCAATTGGCGATAAAGCTCGATCGAGCGGGCTCGCTCCTCTGGCGAACCGTCGCGCAGCAAATCCGCCAGGTTCGACATCGATGGCGCATGGTTCTGCCGCGCCGCACGATCATAAAGCGTCTTCGCCTCGGCCACGTTGCGCGGTGCGCCAATGCCATCGCGATAGAGCGTCGCCAGCATGTGCAACGCCTCTGGCTGATTGGCTTCCGCGGCGCGTTGCAGGAAGGGGAGCGCCGCCGTTGGGTCCTGCGGCCCGGCCGGGCTATCCCGCAGCCAGCGCGCGTAGAAAAATTGCGCTCGCGGATCACCACGTTCCGCCGCAGCTAGCCACAAGCGCCCCGCTTCCGCCTGCGACGTCCGATCGCCTGGTAAGCTCGCTGCATAATCAATTTGGGCGGCCGTGAACCCAGCATCCGCAGCTTGACGCAACCGCGCATTCGCCGTCGCATCATCAATGCCCGCATGCGGCGCCGTTCGCCGCAGCTGCCACGACAGATAAAGCGCGGCCGCATTGTTCTGCGCAGAGGCCAGATCGCACTGCTCGCGTGCCGCAGTTGGGCTAGGAAGCAGACCGCCCGCGCCCGCCATGTGCCCCAAGCACGCCAGCGTTTGCGCATCCGCATCGCCCGCCGCGGCGCGCGTTTCGATCTGCGCCGCCAGCGTCTCGTCGATCTGCGCCGCCACCTCGCGCCAAGGCGTCCGCTCGAGCGCCGCCGAAGTCAGCGCCGGGGCAGGCGTAGAGGTCGGCGTTGCTGCCGCCTGCGCTTGCGGCGTCGAAAATGCGAACGAAGGCATGCTCAGATCGCCCGAGCGCGCGAGGTTGATCACGCGCCCCGCACCGAGCCCGACGACAAACAGTGCCACTACTGCCGCTGCGAACACGCCAAGTGTCTTCAGCTGCTTCTCGCCGCCTGTCTCGCGCCGCTTCAGCAACGCAGACCGCACAACCGCTAGCACGCTTGGCAACGCCGCAACATTCGCCTTCGTCGGCGAGAGCTTATCAATCTCAACGATCAGCGCCTGAAATCGCTCTTTGAACGCCGTCCGATCCCGCAGCGCCAAATCGACACGCGGCGCAGCACGAAACGGTGCCGGCGTCGCGTCCGTCACCAATTCCGCGCTCACCAGCTTCTTCCGCTCGTGCGCCAACGCCGCCAGCATCGCCAGCTCAGCTGTCGGCGCGCCGCGCGACCACAGCCCGATGACGCACTTCGCATCATCGACCAGCTTCGCAATTTCAGCATCAGAAGGCGCGCCAGCGGCGGCGTCGAAGCCCAACGTCTTCAATGCCTGCGCGAGGCCGCCCGCCTGCGCATCAGCGTCTGGCGCCGCAGCAATAAAAACTTCCGCCATGCATCTCCCGCTGGGCTCAGTAGAGCCGAAGCGCATACGTAAGCGTCAAGCGAAGAGGCGGAACATTGCTGCGTCTTAAGTTGGGCGCTGCCCAGGGTGCGGAGACGGAGGTAGCGGGCGGGCCCGGTGAAGAAAGTCTCGACGCCCTGTCGGGAAGGCGGCTAGGCGTTCGTCCTTCGCTTATGAGGCTCTATCCGATGCTCTACGCCGTCCTTTGCTACAACGACGAAGCCGCCGTCTTCTCCTGGACCAAGGAGGAGGACGACGCCGTCATGGGCCGGCTTAGTGTCGTGCATGAAAAGTGGGAGGCCAAAGGCAAGCTGAAGCCATCGCTCCGGCTGTTGCCAACCTCCGCCGCAACCACACTGCGCAAGAAGGACAACGAAGTGCTCGACGGCCCTTACGCCGAAACGAAGGAACAGCTGCTCGGCTTCTACATCATCGAGGTCGACAATCTGGAGGAGGGCCTCGTGTTCACGCGGGAACTCGCCGTGGCCAATCCAGGCGGCGCCTACGAACTCCGTCCGATCATGCTCTACAATCCAGGCTCACCCGTAGAGGCGCGCTGAGTGACTGATCTCGCCTGGATCGACGCTGCGCTCGTCAGCGCACGGCCACAGGCGGTCGCGGCTTTGCTCCGCTATTTCCGCGACCTCGATCTCGCCGAGGAGGCGTACCAGGACGCTTGTCTGCGCGCGCTGAAGAACTGGCCTAAAAACGGCCCGCCGCGCGATGCTGCCGCATGGCTCATCATGGTCGGCCGCAACGCCGCCATCGACGTCACCCGCCGCCGCGCCAAACAAACCGAACTGCCAGACGAAGATCAGATCTCAGATCTCAGCGACGTCGAAACCGAAGTCGCCCAGCGCCTCGACGAAGCCGACTATCGCGACGACGTCTTGCGGCTGCTCTTCATCTGCTGCCACCCCGACATCCCGCCAACCCAACAAGTCGCGCTCGCGCTCCGCATCGTCTCTGGTCTCACCGTGCCGCAAATCGCCAAGGCATTTCTCGTCGGCGAAAGCGCGATGGAGCAGCGCATCACGCGCGCCAAAGCCAAAGTCGCCGGCGCTGGCGTGCCATTTGAAGCGCCCAACGCCGTCGATCGCGCCGAGCGTTTGGCCTCGGTCGCGGCCATGGTCTATCTCGTCTTCAACGAAGGCTATTCCGCCGCCGACCCCGCCAGCGATCGCGCCTCGCTCTGCGACGAAGCCATCCGCCTCGCCCGCCTGTTGCTGCGCATGTACCCAAGCGAGCCCGAAATCATGGGGCTCTTGGCACTCATGCTGCTCCAACATTCTCGCATCGCCGCGCGTTTTGACGCTGATGGCAACGGCATCCTGCTCGAAGACCAAGACCGCAAGAAATGGAAGCGCCCACTCATCCAAGAGGGGCTAGCGCTGATCGATAAAGCGATCCGCCAGCGCACACCTGGTCCGTACCAAATCCAAGCCGCGATCGCCGGTCTCCACGCGCGCGCCGAAACGCCCGATGAAACCGATTGGGCGGAAATCGATGGCCTCTACCAAGCGCTCGAACGCCACACGCCATCGCCCGTGATCACGCTCAACCGCGCCGTCGCCGTCGCCAAACTCCATGGCCCGCAAGCCGCGCTCGACCTCATAGCTCCGCTCGAAGATCGGCTCAGCGGTTATTTCTATTTCCACGGCGCCCGCGGCGCATTCCTGATGCAGCTCAACAAGAACGCCGAAGCCCGCGAAGCCTTCAACAAAGCCATCGCGCTCGCCAACACGCCCGCCGAAGCCGCGCACATCCGTCAACACCTCGACACGCTCGCAAGATCAGCCAAAGAAAAATAGCGCAGGCGTGTAGGTTCAGACGAACGCGGTTCGTCCTAGGTTCAGAGACAAGCAAGGAAGCTCACCATGTCCCAACACGAATTGGTTCTTGAACTCGAACTCGATGCGCCGGCCAATAAGCTCTATCGCTGCTACGCAGATCAGAAGCTGCTGCAACAATGGTTCGCGCCGAAGCCGTGGACGATCGAAAGCACCGACATCGATTTTCGCCCCGGCGGCCGTTTCAATTTCGTGATGGCCTCGCCCGAAGGTCAGGCGTCCCCGTACAGTGGCATGATCCTCGCCGCCGAGCCGAACAAGCGCATCGTCACCACCGACGCGATCAACCCAACCACGTACGAGCCCGCTGGCCCGTTCATGGTCGCTGAAGTCACCTTCGAAGATCTCGGCAACGGCAAAACCAAATACCGCGCCGTCGCCCGCCACTGGAGCGAAGAGACGAAGGAACAGCACAAGCAGATGGGCTTCCACGAAGGCTGGGGCCAAACCGCGCGTCAACTCGAAGCATTGGCCAAAACGATCTAACGCGTAGCCATAAGCCACCGTTCGCACGTCACGCGAGCGGTGGCAGCGGCGCACCCGGCTCAACAGGCTTTTGTCCTTGCCGCGACCTCTCACGCAGCGATAAACGAACCGGGAACAGACACGCGCGCTGCGCGCCCGGACGATCGATGAGACTTCAAGCTAGATTTATTCAATTGCCGCTTCAGTACGACGCTGAGCGCCTCGCGAAAGAGGTGCTTGCGTTCAGCGAAGATTGCTGGCTGCCGCATCCGCAGCGTTACGAGGGCAACGACTTCCTGCCGCTGATCTCCGTCAATGGTGAAGCTGCAAATGAATCCTTCACCGGTCAAATGGCGCCGACCGAGTATCTCAAGCAGTGCCCATATCTGATCGACGTGCTCGCGAGCTTCGGGGCCTCACTGGGCCGCACACGTTTGATGCGCCTTTCCGGTGGCGCTGAAGTCAACCCGCACGTCGACATCCATTATTACTGGCGCGACCGGATGCGCATTCACGTCCCGATCGTGACTCAGCCGAGCGTCACGTTTCATTGCGGCGGCCTCACGGTGAACATGGCGCCTGGCGAGTGCTGGATTTTCGATACGTTTTCACGTCACCGCGTCATCAACGACGCTGAGCGCAAGCGAATCCATTTGGTCTGCGACACGGTTGGCGGGGAGGGCTTTTGGAACTTGGCGGCACAGGGCCGTCTCCCGGAACGTGAAACTCCGGGCTGGGCCACTCGCGCGTTCGCTCTAACTGGCGCCACGCTCGATCAACTGGAATATGAAAGCCAGAATATGCCCGTGGTGATGACGCCATGGGAAATTCAGGGGCACATCGATTTTCTGTTCCGCGAAGCGCAACAACAGCATCCACAATTCCAGCATGTCGCCCACGCCGCCTCACGCTTTACGCATGTGTGGCGCGCGCTGTGGTCCACATTTGGCGAATCCAAGGCCGGTTGGCCGCGTTATCGCAAAGCCTTGGAGGAGTTCGACGCGCAAATCCGCGCCGTCCGCGCCAGCGAGGTGAGGCTGCGTAACGGTTCGGACCTGTACGCGACGATCGCTGCGCTGATCGTCGTCTCCGCGCTACGAGACAAGCAGGAAGATGTGTCTGGAGAAACGCGGCCTGACGTTGCGCCCGTCTCCGCGCCGAACATCAACACTGGCGCCTCCGATCGGCGGTTCGATCGTCCCGTCTTCATAGTCAACCCGCCGCGCTCAGGCTCATCGCTTCTGTTCGAAACCCTCGCACAGGCGCCAAATCTCTACACCGTTGGTGGCGAGAGCCATCAGATCGTAGAGGGCGTCCGCGGGCTCGGAGTTCAGGCGATGAATTTCGACTCCAATTGTCTCGATGAAGCTCAGGCGAGCCCGGACAATGTCGCGCAATTGCGCCAACGCTTCGAAGAGTCGCTGCGTGATCGGGATGGTAAGCCGCCTTCGGCCGAGCGCATACGCATGCTGGAAAAAACGCCGAAGAACGCGCTTCGCATTCCGTTCTTGGCAAAAGTGTTTCCCGAGGCTCGGTTCATCTACCTTCATCGCGATCCGCGCGAGGTGCTGTCTTCCATGATCGAAGGCTGGGAGTCCGGCCGCTTCGTGATGTATCGAAACCTACCAGGTTGGCGCGATCAGCGGCCCTGGTCGTTCTTGCTTACCCCGGGATGGCGCGAACTCGATGGCTTGCCTCTTGAGCGTGTCGTTGCAGCGCAATGGTTGTCGGCGATGCAGGTGTTGCTCGACAGTCTCGACAAATTGCCCGCGGATCGGTGGAGCGCCGCGCGGTACGATGCGTTGATTGCGGACCCTAACGCCGAGATCGGACGCATATGCCGCGCCGTTGAATTTGATTGGGATCGACCTCTCGGGAACGACTTGCCGCTCGCGCGGCACACTGTCTCCAAGCCGAGTGCGGACAAGTGGCGGGGCCGGGCCGAGGTGATCGAGTCCGTTTGGCCCTCGATTGCAGAGATGGTGGCGCGCGCGGAACGCGCTGCGGCACGTTAGACGATGAGCGCTCTTCCAGCTCTTTTGCGAGAGGCCATGGCGACGATGCGCGCCGATCCTGCGCGCGCGGTGTTGTTGTGTCGTACCTATTTGCAAGGTGATGACGGAAATGCAGACGCCAAGCTTTTGCTCAGCGAGGCGCTGCGCCTGAGTGGCGATCCAAAAGCTGCGCATGCAATTGTCGCTCCTTTGGCTGCGCGCGATCCAAATTGGTTTGGCGCACAACGTCAGTTGGGCGTGATCCTCTCCGATTTGCGTCAGCCCGTGGCCGCTGCGGCAGCATTCGCCGCCGCCGCCTCAAGCACGCCGATGCATCCGACGATCTGGCGCGATCTGGCGCTTCAGCTGGCGCTGGCAGGCGATGAGCCCGGTGCGCAGGAAGCGCGCATGCGTCACGCGGATCTTCCATTGGCGGAGCCAATGCTTGTTCGCGCCGGGAAGATGTTGCGCGACAACGCGTTGGCTGAAGCCGAGGCGCTGCTGCAAGATTACTTACGGCAATTCTCCGAAGACGTGGCCGCTCTCAATCTGCTCGCGGAAGCGCAAGCACGCTCGGATCGGGCCGACGAGGCGGAGGCGACGCTACGCCGTTGCCTTCGTTTGGCGCCGCGCTATAGGCGAGGCCGTCACGCACTCGCGCAACTGCTGCTCGGCGCCTCGCGTTTGGACGAAGCCTTTGAGGAGGTGCGCAGGCTGCTGGCGCTCGATCCGAGATCGCCTGGGTCTAATCGTCTTCTCGGCGCCATCTACGTGGCGATGGGCAATTACGACGCTGCGCTTGAAGTTTATGAGCCGCTGCTCAAGTCCGATCCAAGCCGGCCAGGCGTATGGATGAGCTACGGCCACACGCTGAAGACGCTCAACCGGACGCAAGAAGGCATTGACGCCTACAAGCGGGCGATAAGCATCGCTCCGCACCTGGGTGAGGCCTATTGGAGTCTCGCAAATCTGAAAACAGTTTCGTTTGATGATGCCGAAATCGCGCACATGCAGGCGCAAGCGGCGCGTGAAGACATCGGCGGCGAGGACAAGGTCAATTTCCTGTTTGCGCTTGGAAAGGCGTTCGAAGACCGCCGCGACGCCGCACGAGCGTTCGACTATTACAGCGAGGGCGCGAAGCTGCATCTTTCGGTTTCGAACTATACGCCGGGTCGCCTCGACGATGTCGTCGTCAAAAGCCAAAAGGTGTTCACGCGGGAGTTTTTTGAGGAACGGCCCGGCTCGGGGGCGGATTCGCAAGATCCAATCTTCATCGTCGGATTGCCGCGCGCTGGCTCGACGCTGCTGGAGCAAATTCTCGCATCGCATTCGATGGTCGAAGGCACCTCCGAATTGTCAGATATGCGCAACATCGCTCAAGATCTCGTCTCGCCGCCTGAGGCGAGAGCAGGCGCGATTTTTGTCGATCGTGTGCCCGGCTTGAGCGCTAACGACTTGCGCGCGATGGGCGAAAGATATTTGAAGACCACGCGAATGCATCGCGTCCTCGGGCGGCCGCTATTCATCAACAAGATGCCGAATGACTTCATGCATGTCGGTCTCATTCATCTTGTTTTGCCAAATGCGAAGATCATTGACGCGAGACGTCACCCGATGGCGTGCGGCTGGTCGTGCTTCAAACAGCACTTCGCCCGCGGTCAGTTGTTCACCTATGATCTCGCTGAAATTGGCCGGTACTATGCCGGCTACGTCGAGTTGATGTCGCATTACGATGCGGTGTTGCCCGGGCGCGTTCATCGCGTGATCCACGAAGAACTAGTTGCCGACCCCGAGCCCGCGATCCGTCGACTGTTGGAGTATTGCGGCTTGCCGTTCGAGGAGCAGTGCCTCAACCCGCATCTTAATGAGCGAGCTGTGAAGACAGCGAGTTCTGAGCAAGTTCGGCAGCCAATCAGTACCAGGGGTTTTGATAGCTGGCGCCCGTACGAGCCGTATCTCGGCCCGCTCAAGCAAGCGTTAGGGTCGGTTTTGTCCACGTATTCGGAACCGTCAAAATGAGTATTCAAGCGGCGATGGCGGCGTTGGCGCGTCGTGATTTCGCCGCCGCCAAGGTGGCCGCGGATGCTGTGTTGGCTCAGCGCGCCGGAGATGCGGGCGCGAACCAAGTCCTAGGTATTGTCGCATTAGAGGGTGGAGACGCCGCGCTTGCAAAAACTTATCTCAGTCGCGCCGATGCTTCGGCGCCGGGAAACGCGCCCATCATCAATCTGCTCGGCGTCGCATCCCAACGACTGGGCGAGCTAGAGGCGGCCAGACGTCTCTTTTCTCGTGCCGGCCAGCGCGGGTTGATCGATGGGTGGCGCAATCTCGGTGATCTGGAGAGCGCCTCTGGAAATGCGCCTGCAGCCGCGCAGGCTTACGAACACGCACTGTCTCTAAATGCCGATGATGCTCCATCGCATGCGGGTCTGGCGCAGGCGTCGGAATTGCTCCATCGCAATGAATTGGCGCGTTCACACGCGACACGAGCGCTCTCGCTCGATCCGCAGAGCGAAATCGCGGCGTTGACCATCGCCAATCTCGCGTTGAGAGACGGCGACTTCGCGGAAGCCGAGCGCGTGGCGTTCGGCGTTGCAAGGGCCGGTCGTTCCACGACAAATCGCGCCCTCGCCTGGGGCGTCATCGGTGACGCGAAGGACCGTAGCGATGCGCCGGCCGACGCATTTGCGGCGTTCAGCGAAGCAAACCGGCTGCTGTTGACGAGATTTGGATCGCTGCTCAGCGATACGCACCTTCCATATCATCCAGACGGGGTGGGGCGGATGGCGGACTTCGTGGCTGCGACTGACTTCACCAACTGGCCGCAAGCGCAGGCGCCTCGCTCACCGGTGTTTCTCGTTGGCTTTCCGCGATCGGGAACAACGTTGCTTGAGCAGGTGCTGGAGTCCCATTCCCAATTCGTATGCGTTGAAGAACGCGAGCACTTAGCATTGGCCGCGGTAGACGCGGCTCTCGATCCGCAGCGCATCGCAGAACTCGACGATGCCCAGGTCGCTGCCATTCAAACCGAATACTGGCGGCGCGTTAGCGCGGAGAAGGGCATCGGCAATAGAACGGTTGTCGATAAGTTGCCGCTCAACATCATTTTCTTGCCGCTTGTGCGGCGCGTGTTCCCCGATGCGAAGGTGTTGCTCGCGCTGCGCGATCCACGAGACGTAATTTTGTCTTGCTATCAACAGCGCTTCGGCATGAACGCCGCGATGGCGCAGTTTCTTCAACTGGAAACTGCTGCCCAGTATTACGACAAGGTGATGTCCTTGGCGCTGCTCTGCCGCGAGCGGCTGGGGCTGGCGATGCTGGACGTCCGCTATGAGCAGACAGTAGCCAGTCTTGATGGCGTCGCACATCGGCTATGTGATTTTCTGGGAGTCGCGTTCGAGGAGGCAATGCTTGCGCCCGACCAAGCTGCGCGGCAGCGAAACATCAACACGCCGTCGGGTCGTCAGGTTGTAGAGCCTATCTACACACGCTCAGTGCAGCGCTGGCGGCGGTACGAAGAACAGCTGAAGCCTGCGCTGCCGCTACTCGATCAATGGGCACATAAGCTGGGCTATGCCTAAGCGAAAGTCGGTGGTTGGAAGGATGCTTGGCGCCAAGGGAATTGCTTCTGTTGGGCGTCGATCTCAGCGAAATTCACATACCCGAAGTATGTTGCGATCCGCCGTTCAGCGACGTCGATAATCGCCTGACGACCGTGCATGAAGCGCGTATTGTCGACGACTACGATGTCCCCAGGTCGCCAGGGGATTGGCGCCTCGAGCCGGTCGCTGACGGCTTTCACTTGGTTGAGCAGATCGTCAGGGACGATTTCGCCGTTCTCGAAGGTTGGGAAAATGCGCAAGCGCTGCAGGTAGCGCGCGAACAGCAAAAAGTTACCGAACGCCAACTCGTCGGTGAACATCGGCTTGTGAAACGCTGCTCGAACAAAGGAGCGAAAGATCTTTCCGCTGCTTCGTTCGAATGTGTAAGGGCAGAACGCGGGCGGGTTGGATAACATCGCGTCGCTTGGTTCGACGGAGCCCAGCCAATAGGCGCATTCCGCAGGCGTCGCCAATTGTCGATGCAAAAGTTTACGCGGTTCCAGTGCGGCGCGCGTCTGCGGGGGCAGATTCTTCACGATCTCGACACCGTCGCAAACGGTCGTCAGACCGCCGCGCGAAGGCGCCTGAATGCACCAAAAGAAACAGATGTCCGGCTTCCACGGTTCGCGCGAAAGTTCTGGGTGGAGCGGAAACGCTTGGTCGCCGAGATTCACTGTCTGAATATTTTGCTCAGCGTCGATGACTTCGCGGCCCGGGCTTTCGTTGAACACGGCGCTTGAACACAGACGCTTCGTGAGGCTCGAGAACGCGTCGAGATCGACTGCAAACCCGCGTAGCAGCAACGCGCCGTACCGTTTGTATACGCTGACGAGTTCCTCCTTGCCGATCGCGCTCAAGGGTGCGCCATCGCCGGATAAAGTCGCGTACGGGGCCTCGCCTGGGGGAATTAGAGTAGCCATTGATGCCGTGCCAGCTTATCGAACGACGTTAGAATGCTCCACTCCGGCGTGCTTAGCGACGTAAGGTAGCAGGATGAAGCTGCAGTCCGTTCTCAATTCGCCCGATCAGTACCTGCAATCGTTCGATGGAGCGGATGCGGTTTTCTTTGAGATGGATCGGGACGCGTATTCGCGCTCGATTTTTCTCGATCGCCGCATCGCAGCTAAGAGCATGGATTATCTCAGAACGCCGCTCGCGGATCTGCTTTCGGATACGCCGCCCGAATCGGCGCCGATTAGCTATATTTTTCACATCGCTCATTGCGGCTCTACGTTGCTTGCGCGCGCTTTGGACCTCAAAAGCGAAAACCTCGTTCTTCGCGAGCCCTACACACTGAGACAATTGGGTGTAGACGCAGTGACGGAAGGCGCGGTTGATTTTGATCAAAAGCTTCGCCTTGCGCAATCGCTTCTGGCGCGGCGTTACAATCAATCTGGGCCGGTGATTGTGAAGGCAAATGTGCCGGTGAATTGCATGATCCCGGCGTTGATGGATCCGCAAGCTTCGCGGCCGGCGATTTTTCTGCACTACGGTTTGGAAGACTATTTGCTCGCGATCTTGCGTGCTCCGATGCATCGCAATTGGGTGCAGAACGTCACCGTTGAATTGAAGCGCGGGGTTGAGGCGAAAACTGGGGCGATCGCGGAGCAAGAGAGTGTTCCGGCAGCGGCGGCTCGGCTTTGGCTTTGGCAGATGTTGCAGTTTCAGGATGCGCTTGCAGCGTATCCGAACGCGAAAAGTTTGGGTGCGGAGGAATTGTTCGAAAATCCTAAGCGGGCGGTTGCCGCCGCGTTTGAGCTATTTGGGCAAAAGCAAAGTGCTGAGACGGTTGAGGCGATCGTCGGGAGTGAGTTGTTCACGCGCTACTCGAAAGATCCGCGCCATCAGTTCGACAATGCGCAGCGGGTTGAGCGGCGCGCGCGGCTGAAGCAGGAATTAGTGGCGGAGCTTCAGGAGGCGCGTGGCTGGGTGCTGAAGCATCCGGCGATCGGGCAATTGCAGGAGCGTTTGGCGCGACCGTTGTCGGGGGAAGGGTGCTCCTTGCTCGGTTAGGGGCGCGCGTTGAGGTCGGGATCGAGTTTTTGGCCTTCGTCGAGCTGCACGCCGAGCGAGTTAAGCAGCATCGACACCAGCGTGTATTGGCCCGCCGTGAGGATGCAATCCATGCATTGGCGGTCGCTGAAGTGAAGCTTTAGCTCGGCCCAGACTTTGTCTGAGATGAACTGTGATTTGTGAAGATCATCGCTGGCGCGGATCAAGGCGGCATCGGCGGGCGACCAGTTTGGCGCATCGGCGCCGATTTTGATGGCTTCGATTTCAGCTTCGGTGATGCCGGCGCGTAGGCCGATGTCGACGTGCTGCGTCCATTCATAGCCGGAGCGGCAGAGATAGCCGATGCGCAGGATCACGAGTTCGCGTTGGCGCGCGTTGAGGCTGTTCTTCTTCGACAGGATGTAGCTGCCCCAGGGCAGGAACGCTGCGAGCGCTTCGTGCGCGTGCGCGAAGGTGCGGAAAATGTTGAGTGGCTGACGGCCAGGCACGACGGCGCGCATGAGCGCGTCGCGCTGCTCCGGTGTGAGAGCGGCGTCGGAGAGGGGCGTGATACGGGGGTGATGGAGGCGCATGTCATTCTCTTAGACACGCTAACTGGAGTTGAACACCGCCGCCGAGGCTGACGCTGCGGCAGAGAGTTCCGCGTAGTGCTCGATGCGCTCGTGTGCATCGGGCGGCGCGTGGAAAAGCTCTCGCGCGCGATACGGCGTGGCGTGCAGTTGGCGCGACAGACGTTGCGCGTAGCGGAGCGGATTTTTGAAGACGCGCAGCAGCGCTTCGTAGCGTTCGGCCAAGGGCCAAGCGGAGCGGAAGGCGAGCGGCTCTTCGCGGCGTCTCCACTCGCGGTCGTGGCGGAGGATGGGTTTGTGGCGCTTGCGGTTGGGACGCTTGACGTAGCCGCGCAGTGGGCGTGGCGGCGGTCGGCCGTCGTGGAAAATGAAGGGACGGGGACCCTCCGCCTTCGACAGGCTCAGTCTGACGCTCTCGGGACTGGTTGCGCCATCCACGGTGTCAGCCTGAGCTTGTCGAAGCGTGGGGGAGACAAAACAGCGAAAACTGACGCGCCATTTCTCCGGCGCCTCGACGAAGAAGTGCATCAGCTTGGGCACGCGTTTGTGTGGCGCGCGCAGGAGTGGGCGGATGTTGGGTTTGGCGTAGGTGGCGGCTTCGATCAGCAGCAGGCGGCGCATCATCGCTTCGCCGCAGCGCAGCCAGGACGCCATGACGCGATGCGCTTTCAGCGTCAGCGTGTGTCTGAACGCGACTTGGCTCGGATCGCCGAAGAGCGCGTGGAGAATGTGCATGAACGCCTCAGCGACACGCCACAGCGCGAGCGGCGCTGTGGTTTGGGTCGTGTCGGTGGTGAGCGGGGCGTTCATGCGCAGCCAGAATGCGGCTGTTTCGGCCTCCACCGGATAGATTGGCCTCAATCCCCGGTGTTCTCGCCTTGTCTTTGAGTTCCCGCGCCCTAGGTTGAAGGTCTAGACGCCCCGGTTCTTTGTCCGCTGCGCCGTTTTCGAGAAAAGGTAAGTATATGGCGCAGACTAAGTTCAGCGCTGGAGAGCGCGTGTCGATCACGCGCACTGTCGGCTTTTCCATGAGTTCCACGGCCTGCCGTGTCGTCGCGCCGCTGCCACGCGATGCTGGACCGCAGCAATATCGCGTGCGTAGCGAAACCGAGACCTTCGACCGCATCATCGACGAAGCGCGGCTTGAATCGGTGATGCATGCATAATCATGGCGGACCACGGCCGCCGATGGCGTTGAAGATCACGCTGAAATACAAAGAGGCGGACGAGCATTTGCTGCGCCGCCTCGGGCAGGCTCTCGTGCTGCAATGGGACGAGTTGCCGGACGGCTTGCAGGACGTGCTGATCGATCAAGCGTCGATGGTCGAAGACCGCGATGAAGCCGCGCATAGCGCGGATGAGATCGAGGGCTTTATTCGTGGGGTTAAGACGAAGGCGGTTTAGGGCGGTGTGTTTTGATCACTGCTCGTGCACCCGCTGGCTGACTTGACTCGGCTAAAAATTGATGTGGGCTCCGCAGTGACCGATAATCAGTCGCTTTTCGGATGCAAGCCAGTAGAAGTGCACCCTTAGCGTTTCAGACACGCTATCTTTGGTGCCAATCTTTAGGTGAGCTTCCATAAACAGAGGTTGCCCCTGGTAGTTGAACGTGCGTCGTCGCCGTCCTCCTTCGCTCATGCTCTCCGCTTCTTTTGCGGAATAGTCATTCTTGCCGAACGCCTTGCGTGCCTCAGCATCAGGTTGTCCTGCAACAAGTGCGTCGTAATACCCAGTGACCAACGTTCGCATGAGTCTGAAAGCTTGTTTCGGGTATTTGAATTCTGCCGAGGCATCAGCAGATTTGTAGGCGGAATCCAACACGACGACGCGGTCGCCGCAGAGCGTGTCCAACATCAGCAGAGACTGACTGAGTGAGAGGTCGTCGTCGAGCATTGAAAGCGCAGCGTCTCGGAGGTCCGCCATAGCCTCCACTGCAGCTGTAGACGAACTGCTAGAGTGTTTGCCTGACAGCGAGTGTTTTAGCGCATCGTTCTCGGCTGTCAGCCTCACGACCTCGTCGTCCCGATCTTCGATGTCGGTGTGAAGGCTGCGAATGACTTCCTCTTTTTCGCGAATCTCTTTGTCGGCCACCTCAAGAAGCGCCGCGTACTCCGAGGTCTCTTCTGACGTTTGGGCCTTTTGAATACCCGCCGAAAGCTGCTGGCGAAGTTTCGCAACGCTCACCGTAGAAGGGCTGGTGTGACGCCAAAGGCATGGCAAGTTCGTCCGATGCGTAACGCAAGCCAAGATTTCCGTTGCGGGGTCTCCGCCGTCTTCAGCGATGAGAGTCAGCCGCTCTGCTAAGAAGCGCTGTGTTTCAAACCACCCCGATGACCGAGCATGGCGCGATGGAAAGATGACATTGATGGCGCCCAGCCAAGCTGCGTGCTTGTTGCCGATAGCGGATTGGATTGCGAAGGTATCGGCTTCTGGTGGAATCTCGATAATTTCGGCAAGGCCGACAAGGAGAGACCGCAGGCGGGCCGGCGCAACGACATACTGGCCTTCTCTCGTGGGGCTCACAACGATCCACGGGACTTCACGTGTTGGGTGCTCAAGAGCGAGCGAAAATGCTGACGCGTTCGACTCATCCAACTTCTTGCTGACGAGCCCAGGTGTCGTACTCACCGGCGAACAACTTTGAACCAGCGCTTCGACCACTCTCGGACGAGTGGGCTGAATTGGTGTGCTCACCCGCGCGCTTATTTCATTGGTTTGAAGAAGGATCGAGCACTGCACCGGCTCGCTGAGCGCACCCTGTCGAAGCCCAATTTCCGTGATCCATTGACGACCAGATACTTCAGTGTCGGCATGTGACATCACCATCGACGCCAAAAACGGATAGCTAATGTCAGCGCCCGAGGAAGTTGAAGCCGAGAACACGTTTGTGCCGTCACGAAGTCGCTTCTCGCAGCCCGAAAGAAGTTCTTCGGGTTTGACGTAAGACTTCGATCTTTGCCCCATCCAGCGCGCGACGCACTCTGCGACCGATGTAAGTCCATTAGCTGGATTGAGTGCGAAATTGTTGCAGTAGACGAGCATGGAATCGCTCCGACGACGCGTCCACTATGGCCCTTTCCGCCTTCGACCGCGATAGGGAGGTTTTTTTGCCCTTATAGTCGCGCCTGTAAGAGTTGTACGATCGCCTTCGCGGCTTGCGCGCACGGCAGTGTCCGCCGCTTGGCGCAGCGTTTCCTGCCGCGCTAGCGGATCGTCCGCGATTAGCAGCTCGGTTTCCTGGAGGCGTTTGATTTCATCGCGCAGGCGGGCCGCCGTTTCGAACTCCAGATCCGCGGCGGCGTCTTTCATCTGCTTTTCTAGATCGGCGATGTAGCTCTTTAGGTTGTGGCCGATGAAGGCTGTGCCGTCTTCGCCGACGCCTTTGTTACGCTTGTCGCCGCCGGCGCCGCGTTTCCAGGCCATCGGATCGCGTGGGTCGATGGTGAGGCTGTCCTTCTCGTAGACCGAGTCCAGGATGTCCTTGATGCTCGACTTGATCGATTGCGGCGTGATGCCGTGGTCGAGATTGTACTTCTCTTGCTTCTCGCGGCGGCGCGCGGTTTCGGCCATGGCGCGTTCCATCGAGCCGGTGACCTTGTCGGCGTAGAGGATGACTTTGCCGTCGACGTTGCGCGCGGCGCGGCCGATGGTTTGCACGAGCGAGGTTTCGCTGCGCAGGAAGCCTTCCTTGTCGGCGTCGAGAATGGCGACGAGCCCGCATTCGGGAATGTCTAAGCCTTCGCGGAGGAGGTTGATGCCGACGAGCACGTCGAACGTGCCGAGGCGGAGATCGCGGATGATTTCGATACGTTCGACGGTGTCGATGTCGGAGTGCAAGTAGCGCACGCGCACGCCTTGCTCGTGCATGTATTCGGTAAGGTCTTCGGCCATGCGCTTGGTGAGCACGGTGACGAGGCTGCGATAGCCGCGCTTGGCGACTTCTTTGACTTCAGCGATGCAGTCGTCGACCTGGCTGTGGCCGTGCGCTTGTACGGGGCGCACTTCGACCGGCGGATCGATGAGGCCGGTTGGGCGGATGACTTGTTCGGCGAAGACGCCGCCAGTGCGTTCGAGCTCCCAGCGGCCGGGCGTGGCGGAGACGTGCACGGTCTCGGGACGCATGCGGTCCCACTCTTCGAATTTGAGCGGGCGGTTGTCCATGCATGACGGCAGGCGGAAGCCGTACTCGCTGAGCGTGGACTTGCGGTTGAAGTCGCCTTTGTACATCGCGCCGATTTGCGGAACGGTGACGTGGCTCTCGTCGGTGAAGACGAGGGCGTTGTCGGGGAGATATTCGAACATGGTCGGTGGCGGCTCGCCGGGTTTGCGACCGGTGAGATAGCGGCTGTAGTTCTCGATGCCGGCGCAGCTGCCGGTGGCGAGCATCATCTCCATGTCGAAGTTCACACGCTGCTCGAGGCGCTGAGCTTCGAGCAGCTTGCCGGTCTCCCGGAAGTAAGCGAGGCGATGCGCGAGTTCGTCTTTGATCGAGCTGACGGCCTGTTCGAGCGTCATCTTCGGCGTGACGTAGTGCGAGTTGGCGTAGACTTTGACGGCGCTCATGGTCGCGACTTTGCGACCGGTGAGTGGATCGAATTCGTCGATGGCTTCGACTTGGTCGCCGAAGAACGAGAAGCGCCAGGCGCGGTCTTCCAAGTGCGCGGGCCAGAGTTCGATGGTGTCGCCGCGGACGCGGAACATGCCGCGCGCGAAGCCGGCCTCGTTGCGCTTGTAGTGCGTGGCGACGAGCTGGCGGATCAGTTCTTGTGAGCCGAACTCGTCACCGACTTTCACGGTGAACGTCATCGACGTGTAGGTTTCGACGGAGCCGATGCCGTAGATGCAGCTCACTGAGGCGACGATGATGACGTCGTCGCGTTCGAGGATCGCGCGCGTTGCGGCGTGGCGCATGCGGTCGATCTGCTCGTTAATGTTGGATTCTTTTTCGATGTAGGTGTCGGTGCGCGGCACGTACGCTTCCGGCTGGTAGTAGTCATAATAGCTGACGAAATACTCGACAGCGTTCTCCGGAAAGAATTGCTTGAACTCGCCGTAGAGCTGGGCCGCGAGCGTCTTGTTCGGCGCGAGGATTAAAGCCGGCCGCTGCGTCTGCTCGATGACTTGCGCCATGGTGAAAGTTTTGCCCGAGCCGGTGACGCCGAGCAGGACTTGGTCTTGCTCGTGCTTCTTGATGCCGGTGACGAGTTCGTTGATCGCCGTCGGCTGGTCGCCGGCAGGCTGGTAGTTCGACACGATCCTGAAGCGCTTGCCGCCCTCGAGCTTCTCCCACTCACGCTTTGGCCGGTGGGGCATCCACAGGGCTTGGTTGGTGTCGAAGGTGATCGGGGCCTCGGACACGCCGGGCGGAGGCTGGGAACGTGGCATGAACAGGGAAGATAGGACGCCCCGGCTGCGCGCGCCACCGCGCGGAGGGAGGTGTCGAGAGCTTGGCGTTGCGGCTGTTTGGAGGGCTCACAATTGAGGCGCAAGGCTGGCGCGTTAGGTCGCCAAGTGGCGCAAAATTTTGCCGTCGCTGTGATGTCAGAGGGCAGGATTTGGCTTTTCGGCCACGCTTGCGGTAGCCGGGCTTGTCGGCGCGCCGGATGCCGCCGCCGTTTCGTGACAAGCGTATGAAATATATCATGTATTTTGGCATGGCAGGCGGCCGAAAGCCGACCTTGGCGGCGGCGCGGCTTGGCGTGTATCAGCAGCAACTTGGCCCACTGACGCCTAAAGGTCACACAGAGCACGGCCATTCATCTTCGGGGCCGAAATCGGGCGTTCTGAAATTGACCTTGGTTAAAATGTGTCGTTAGCGTTGCCGCAGCATGGCGGGAGTCGACTGCCGGACTTAGTCCGGACGTCCCTGGGGGGACGTTTCGATAAACGCCGACGCAACAGTTCGGGCGATGGTCGCTCGAAGGAGATCTTGGGTTCGCCTGTTGGTGGGGCCCGGCGCTCTAGGGGGTTCGAAAACATGTCAAAGAAGACGCAGACTGGGAAGCGTAAGTCCCTTCTGACGGGC
>JAPLOL010000094.1 GCA_026400735.1 Alphaproteobacteria bacterium
GAAAGGGCGTAAACGCGCGGCCCACCGGGCTTAACGTTTTCCGCCCGAAGGGGATTTCTCTCATGGCGCAGGCCCCGGCCGCAGCGCCCCAACCGAACAGCTCATCGAACGGCGCCGGTGGTGGCGGCCGCGCGCGCGCGGCTACACATGGCGGCTTTTGGGCTTTGGTGTTGGGGTCGATAGGCGTCGTTTACGGCGACATCGGGACAAGCCCGCTCTACGCGTTCAAGGAATCCTTTCACCACGTTCTTCAAGACGGCACCCTAGCCACGCGTGAGGAAGTGCTCGGCATCATCTCGCTCATCTTCTGGGCGCTGATTATCGTCGTCTTCTTGAAATACGTCGTCCTGGTCATGCAGATGGACAACAAGGGCGAAGGCGGCACGCTCTCGCTCATGGCGTTGGCGCAACGCGCGCTCGGGAGGCGCACGCCGCTTCTATTTCTGATCGGCGTCGCAGGCGCCTCCATGTTCTATGGCGACGCGCTGATCACGCCCGCGATTTCGGTGATGTCAGCCGTCGAAGGCCTCAAAGCGGTAGACGGGCTCGACGGGCCGATTGACCCGTTCATTTTGCCCATCGCGGTTGGCATTCTTGTTGGCTTGTTCGCGATTCAGTCCCGCGGCACTGGCGTCATGGGACGTTTCTTCGGCCCGATCACCACGATCTGGTTCATCACCATGGGCGCGTTGGGCGCGATTCAGATCATGGCGAACCCAACGATCTTCCAAGCGCTCTCACCGGTTCACGCCGTCTCGTTCATGATCAGCCACCACTTCCTCACGTTCATCGTGCTGGGGTCGGTGTTCTTGGCTGTTACCGGCGCGGAAGCGCTCTACGCCGACATGGGCCACTTTGGCCGCCGCCCGATCCGCACGGCTTGGGTTGGCCTCGTGTTGCCGGCGCTGACGCTGAATTATCTCGGGCAGGGCGCGTTCGTGATCGCGAACCTCGATCGGCTGAATGCCGAATACCGAACTGCGGCGGATGCTGCGCGTGCCGTTGGTGCGAACACCGTGCAATTCGACTTTAGTCCGTTCTTCGAAATGGCGCCGGACATGTTCCGCCTGCCGCTCGTCATTCTCGCGACCGCCGCAACAGTGATCGCCAGCCAAGCTGTGATCTCCGGCGCATTCTCTTTGACGCAGCAAGCGATCCAGCTCGGCTTGTTGCCGCGCATGGAAATTCGCAGGACGTCCGAGACGCAGGCCGGCCAAATCTACATGCCGCAGATCAACTGGCTGCTGCTCGCCGGCGTTCTGGTGCTCACACTTGCGTTTGGCTCGTCGACACGGTTGGCGGCGGCGTACGGCATTTCCATCACCGGCGAGATGCTGATGAGCACCTGTATGATGTTCATCGTCATCTGGAAGCTTTGGAAACGACCGGCGATGCTCGCGGCTGCGATCGTCACGCCGTTCGTGATTATCGAGGGGATATTCCTCGCTTCGAACCTTCAGCGTGTGTGGTCGGGCGGTTTCGTGCCGCTGCTGCTGGCGGGTGGCCTCATCCTGATCATGTGGACGTGGGTGCGCGGTACGCGATTGCTCGCCGAAACCACGAGGCGCGACGAACCGCTCGCAAAGCTCTTTGAGACGCTCTCGCATCATCCGCCACACCGCGTGCGAGGCGCCGCGATCTTTCTCACGGGCGATCCAGACATTGCGCCCGCCGCGCTCATGCACAATCTCAAACACAATCAGGTGCTGCACGAGCAGATTATTATTCTCACGGTGAGAACCGTGAGCGCTCCGCGTGCGCCTGAAAGCGAGCGCGTCAAGGTTGAAGACTACATGCCCGACGTGAAGCGCGTGTCGTTGACGTTCGGCTTCATGGAAACGCCTAATGTCGTCAAAGCGCTTACAGAAGCCCGCAAGCACGGCCTGAAGTTCGATATCATGAAGACGAGCTTCTTCTTGTCACGCCGCACCATCGTGCCCAGCGAGAAAAGCGGCATGCCGCTTTGGCAGGATCACCTGTTTATCTTCCTGGCGCGCAATGCCACCAACGCCACGGACTTCTTCCACATTCCGTCAGGCAGAGCCGTGGAGTTGGGCAACCAGGTGATGGTGTGAGGCGCCTTGCCGGTTGGGGCGCACGCATCCTCCGCTATGCGGGCAAGATCGCTGAACTGTTTGCGCTTCTCGGATTTCTTGTTGGGCTGGCGGCTGGGTCGCACGGTGGTGGCGTCTCGATCAGCGAGTTTCCGGCGTTTTGGTCTGAGACACGGCGCGGTTGGCTCAAAGGCATTCGCGGCTGGTATCGCTCCACGTTGATCGCTTCGCCTCTCCTGGCGCCTGTCGCGATGCAGTACGCCGCCGTCGTGCGCGAGGGACACACGCTATGGTTCAGCGCCATCGGCGTCTCGCTCTTCATCTTCGGCGGGGCGTCAATCGTCATCGCTCCAATTGCAGTTCATGCGGGGCGTGCGCTAAGCGCACCGCGTCCGTATTTCGATATAGCTACGACATGCGCGGGCGCATTCTTGCTGGCGCTCGGGCTTTCAAGCGGTCGCATGCTCGCGAACACTGAGCTCGTGCTTTGGACACTTGGTGTGGGCGTTGTTTGGGGTTGGCTCTATTGGTTCTTCGCGCACCGGCCGCGGCCGCCTTATCTGAGCGACGACAGATAGCGCGATAAGCTAAAGCTTAGCGATAGAGATGGTTTGCCGGCAGACCGAGCCGCTTGCAGCTTTGGGCTGGTGGTGCGTCTTCGATGACGAAGCGCTCTGACGCCACGCCCATGGCGCGCAGCAATGTGTGTTCACCGGTGCGGAGACCAAACTCACGCCCGAGTCCAAGTCTTTCGCGCGCCCAGTCGGGCGTCATGCTCACGGCGCCGCGCACCATGAGGCGTTGTACTGCTTTCAGCGGCAGGATCGGCACGGCGCGAACGATGGTGAAGAACTCAAACACAATGTCGGAGGCTTCGAGCTTCGGAGCCATTTTGGCGAAGATCGCGTCGAGTTCTACGCGCGAGCTGGGCGGCGTGTCCGCGCCATAGAGCGCAGCGACGGGCGCGCCTTCGGCGTAGAACCGATCCATTTCATCAGGCGGCAGTGTGCGCACGTAGTGGCTGTACGCCTCTGAAAACCCATAGGCTGCAGTGGCGTGAACCCATGTCAGTAGTTCGGGGTCGTTGGCTCGATACGCAACGCCTGCAGGTGTGCGCCCCTCAATGCGATCGTGTGCGCGGCGGACGCCGGCAATCATGCGGCGCGCTGCGTCCTCCGGCGCGTAGATCGTCATCCACGCAGCAAAGCCGGTGCGGCGCATGCGTGTTTCCGGATCGGTGCGAAACGTCGTGTGCTCCCACACGCCGGTGCGCACGCGTGGTTCAGCCAGTTCAAGGATGACCGCGGCAAGCCCGCCAACAACGAGCGCGACCGGGTTCTTCATCACCCGCCAACTCACCGAGTCTGGTGCAAACAACGCCGGAGCACCGGCGGGCGCGGCAAAATCCACCGGCGGCATGCCGGGTGGAGGCGCGATGTAGTCGCGCAGCAGCCGATCCAAGTTGCGAGCCATCGTAAAACTCTAGCATAAGCGACGGACGAAAGGGCGATTTAGTGTCAGGCGCCGACGTTCCGTCATTGCAGCGGCGTTCGCTCGCGGGTGATGCGCGCGCGCAAGTGGAGCTTGGCAAGCGCCTGTTGGTCGGCCGTAACGCGCCGTTCGCGCCGCAGGACGCGATAAATCTGATTGAGGCGGCGGCGAAGCAAAACAACACGGAGGCACTTCAGTTCTCTGCAGTCTTAGCCGCCGCAGGAATTGGCCGCCCGCAAGATTGGAATGCAGCGTTTGATTTTATGCGATGCGCCGCAGACCAGGGCGACGCCAACGCCAAAGCGCAGCTTACCATCGTCGGAGATCGTTTTGCCGATCAGCTCAAAATTCCGGACGCGACACAGCACTTCGATGCGCCGCGCGTGCTTACTCTCGAAGGCTTTCTGGCGCCCGGCGCTTGCGCATGGATTATGGATCGCGCGCGTCCGAGTCTCGACGCAGCGCGCGTGAAGAATGCCGAGCAGGGCGGAGCCAATGTTCATGCGCTGCGCACCAACACGGGCATGGGGTTTTCGTTGATCGACACCGATCTCGTGATCCAGCTCACGCACGCGCGCATTGCGGCAGCGATTGGCCAACCGGTGTCGCATCAAGAGCCGACGAATATTCTTCATTACACACCGGGCCAGGAATATCGCCCGCACTTCGATTTCATCGATCCAGGCGTCGCGCATTTCGCGCGCGAGCTACAGACGGTCGGTCAGCGCACGACTACGTTCTTGATCTACCTGAACGACGATTACGACGGTGGCGCCACGACGTTTCCGCGTCTCGATTGGAGCTTCAAGGGCAAGGTCGGTGACGCGCTAGCGTTCTGGAACATCACCGACGGCCGGCCCGATCCGCTCACTTTGCATGCAGGCACGCCAACTTCGAGCGGCATAAAGTGGCTGTTTTCGAAATGGGTGCGGGATCGCCCGTTACCGCTGGTGTAAGATTATAACAACATTATAAGTAGGGCGATGAGCCAGACGCAGTCTGATCCACGCTCCCAACTCCGCCTGGCGCATCTCATGCTCACAGGCCGCGAACGCTTCACTCAACCCGACGAACCAATCCGCCTCGTTGTCGCTGCCTGCGAGCAGCGATCAGCCGAGGCGCTACTCTATCACGCCGCACTGGCAGCACGCGGACATGCGCGACCGCAGAGTTTCGACGATGCCTTTCGCATGGTGGAGCAGGCGGCTGCTCTCGGCGACACACGCGCCAAAGGCCAGCTCATGGCGCTTGGCCGCACGTTCGACAACGACGCTTGGTTCGGTCCGATCAACGCAGTGCAGCATCACGCCGCGCCGCGCGTTTCGACGATCGAGGGCTTTCTGTCGAAGCCCGTCTGCAATTGGCTGATCAAGCAGGCCAGCAAGAATCTCGTGAAGGCGCCGGTGCAGACCGCAGCCAACAATGGCGGCTTCTCGCACGACACTGCGCGCTCAAACTCAGTTGCGGGATCTAGCCTGTTGCAGCCGGATCTCGTCGTGCAACTCGTCAACATGCGCATCGCCGCAACCATCGGCGTGCCGCTCGCCCATCAAGAGCCGACCAATTTTCTGCACTACGCGCGCAACCAGCAATACGCTGACCACTACGGCTTCTTCACCAAGGAAGAGGAGGCAGGTTTCACCCGCGAACTGGCGACGATCGGCCAACGCGTCGCGACCGTGCTTGTCTATCTGAACGACGGCTATGAAGGCGGTTCGACTGTCTTCCCGCGCCTCAATTGGAGCTTCCGCGGCAAGCCGGGCGACGCGCTGATTTTCTGGAATCTCTCGGCCGGGGGCGAGCGCGAGATGGACTCACTGCACGCCGGCGCGCCGGTGACGAAGGGTGAGAAGTGGCTGCTGTCCAAATGGGTGCGCCAAAAGCCGGTGCCGTTGATCTGAGGGCCGCCCTGTGAAAGAAGGCGCGCCAATCGCCGCCGGAAGAATCCCAGGGAAATTTGATGTCGCAGCCCAAGGTCAAGAAGGTCGTGCTCGCCTACTCGGGTGGTCTCGACACCTCCATCATTCTGAAGTGGCTGCAGGAAACCTACGGCTGCGAAGTCGTGACCTTCACGGCCGATCTGGGCCAGGGCGAGGAGCTGACGCCTGCGCGCGAGAAGGCGTTGAAGATGGGCGTGAAGCCCGAGAACATTTTCATCGACGATTTGCGCGAAGAATTCGTTCGCGATTTCGTTTGGCCAATGTTTCGCGCCAACACGCTTTACGAGGGCCAGTACCTGCTCGGCACATCTATTGCGCGCCCCTTGATCGCCAAGCGTCAGATTGAAATCGCGAACCTCGTTGGCGCCGACGCAGTCTGTCATGGCGCCACCGGCAAGGGTAACGACCAAGTCCGCTTTGAGGTGAGCTATTATGCGCTGAAGCCGGACGTGAAGGTCATCGCGCCGTGGCGCGAGTGGGAGTTCGAGGGGCGCCCCGATCTCATCGCCTACGCGAAAAAGCACGGCATCCAGATCGCGCAAGGCAAAGAGCAGGCCGCGCCGTTCTCGATCGATGCGAATTTGCTGCACACGTCGAGCGAAGGTCTGGCTCTGGAAGATCCGGACGTCGACGTGCCGGAGATTGTCACCAAGCGCGGCGATCGCCGTACGATCACACCCGAAGAGGCGCCGGATCAGGCTGAGGCGATCACACTGAGCTTCGAGCGCGGCGATCTTGTTGCCATCAACGGCAAGGCAATGAAGGCGCATGAATTGCTGGCGGAGCTCAATCGCCTCGGCTCCAAGCATGGTGTCGGCGGGCTCGATCTGGTTGAGAACCGCTATGTCGGCATGAAGTCGCGCGGCTTTTACGAGACGCCCGGCGGCACAATCCTTTGGTACGGCCACCGCGCGATTGAATCGATCACGCTCGATCGCGGCGCTATGCATCTGAAGGACGAGCTGATGCCGAAATACGCCGGCATCATCTACAATGGCTTCTGGTGGACGCCTGAGCGAAAGATGCTGCAAGCGGCGATCGACGCAAGCCAAGAGAGCGTCATCGGCGACGTCACGCTGAAGCTCTACAAGGGCGGTGTCCGCACCGTGGGCCGTTCTTCGCCGTACTCGCTCTACTCAAAGAAGCTTGTCGGCTTTGACGAGGCAGGCGGCTACAACCAAGCCGACGCTGAAGGTTTCATTAAGCTCAACGCGCTGCGGCTTCGCATTCTCGCTGAGCGCGATAAGAAGCGCGGGAAGAACGAGTAGTCGAGGTTATGTCGTTTGATCCGGAGCGATTTAACAAAGCGTGGCGGCGTTATTGCGAGCTGCTTGCCAAACAGCATTCGGCGTTCTTGAGCTATTTTTCTGTCGGTGCGAGCCCAGAGCAGATCGCGGTCGCTGAGCAGGCAATGGGCTGCAACTTGCCCGCGGACGTTCGTCATTTGCTTAGCTTGCACAACGGCGCGGAAGCGCAGGTGCTGCCGGCTTGGGAGTTGTTTTCAACGGAGCGCATGGTCGACGAGTGGCGCATCTGGGAGGATCTCTACCAAGATCAGTTCAAGCCCGACGGCTATGATTGCGAACCCTCTTCGCCAGCGATCCTCGGCGACGAGTGGTGGCGCCTGAAATGGATTCCAATCACGGGTGACGGCGGCGGCAACCACTTGTGCGCCGACCTAGAGCCTGCCGCCGGTGGCACAGTCGGACAGATCATAACGATGTGGCACGACGACCCCACGCGTTCACTCGTGGCATCGTCGCTTACTGAGTTCATCGAAATGATCGCCGATAAGGTCGAGCGCGGCGAGTTGCACTGGGATGACGAATGGGGTGGAGTGTGCGAGCGGGTGCAGGAAGCGTAACGCTACACCGTGCGCGTAAAGCGCATCCACCAATTCACTTCCCATGTTGCGCCGCCATCTGGTGAGAAGGCTTGCTCCCAGCGTGCGGAATGCGTGGTGATCTCGCTCCAGCGGAAGCGAACAATGATTGGCATGCCACGCAAGGTGTCGTCGCCGACGAACGTGCCCACGCCGTCTTCAAAGCCTCCGCGCACTGGCGGATCGATCGTTTGCATGCGCTCGTCGAACCACCAGATCGACCAAAGCCGCGTTTCTGGATTGAAGGCGCGTATGCCCATGGCGCGATAGGCGCCTGTCGGGATATCGAGCCAGTTGTCGTCCATGTTGCCCAAGCCATTGAGCGTCGGGACCATCGTGCAGGCGCCGTCGAACTCGACCCATTCGGTCGAGCCGGCCAGCCGTTCCTTCAGGCGATGGTGGCGGACATTCCAGCTGCCGATCAGCCAATCCCAATCGTGACGATGGCGTTCGAGGTCAGAATCTTGGGACATGTTGCGCGCTCCGGTTTGCGCCCACGCACGTCCCGGCGCAGCGAAGGCCAACGCAAAGGCGAACGTGTTTCTGCGGGTAGGGTGGGCCATGGCGCGGAGGTAACGCTGGCTAACTGACACCTGATGTCAGGTTTTAATCGCCCGCAGAATCTTATTGGCCGGACTGCGCGGCGAGCGACGCTTCCGCCCGCGCGAGCATTTCCTTCGCGCGCTCTGCGCCTTCGCCGCCATGAGGATTAAAGGCGATTACGCGCAGCATCGGAATTGCTTCGGCGGGTCGATCTGCGGCCAATAACCAATCCGCCGCCATGAACGTGATGTCCGGGACCTGCGGCGCAAGCTGGTGCGCGAGCAGCAGCGCGTTCAACGCGTTTTGACTCGAGTCGTCCAATCTCGTGCCGGAGAACGTTTGTGCGTAACGATACAGGGTCGGCGCGTGATTGGCGTCGATGCGAAAGGCGCGTGTATAGTAGCGGCGTGCCTGCGAGCGAGCGGCGTTCTGTGCCGCTTCGTCATCGCGATCGTGCGCTTCTTCGGCTTCGCGCGAATATGTGCGGCCAAGAAGATAGAGCGCTTGAACGTCATTCGGGTTCGCCGCGCTGTAAGGCTCCAGAAGTGCGCGTGCGCCGGCGATTTCGCCGTACGTCACCTCTGCCTCGGCTAACGACAGGATTGCGAACCGGTCTTGTGGGTTCCAGACCATGCGTCGCATCCGCACGAGCAGTTCCGCTGCGTCGGCGTCGGAAAGCATGCCCCGGCGTATGCGGGTGGTCAGTGGCAGCATCGCATTGGCGGTGAGCGGAAGACGGGTGATCGCAACGCCCTCGCTTTCGGCGACAACGGGCCGCGTGAGCGCGAGCGCATTGGGGCTGGAGCGGAAATAGGCGCGCAGCGCTGATTGCATGTCGGCAGGAGTCATGCCGAAGCCCGTTTGAAAGGCCTCGGCGGGTGGCGCACCCAGACGCAAAGCGCGCATATAGCTCTGAAACTTCGCAGTCATCCCCTCGGTGTGGAAGATGTAGTGCACGAAGAGCCAGCTCTGCGCGTAAAAGCGGGACACGCCTTCGCCGTCCCGTGGCATGCCGTCGATGAGTTGCTCCATGGGCAGCCACGAGCCTGAGCGAAGCCAATCCGCACGTACTGCCGCCGCGCGGCCGATTACGATGCGCCCGTCTTCAAACGCGACGGTTGAGGCAAATTCAGCGAAACCCTCGACGTACCAAGCCGGATAGGTGTTCGCGAAATACTGGTACATGAAATGGTGCGCGTATTCGTGGAAGAGGATGTCTTGCGCTTCCAAGCCCTCGCGATCGCGGAAGATGGCATAAGCGGCGATGATGTCAGGACGAGCAGCATAGCGGCCGCGAACCATCGAGCTCTCGCCAGGAAACGCCTCTTGAAATTGTCCTGGGCCGTTGAAGAGGTAGATCTCGAGCTTTGTCGGTGACCGTGGAGCCGTGGTCTGCGTCATGCGACGCAACAGTGAGTCGAAGGCTTCCAATTCCTCAGCGACGCTTCGCACGCGCGCTTCAGAGCTGGTGCTGTAGACTACAAACCCTGGAGTTTCTGCGCGCAGCCAAGCGCCATCTTGCGCCATGGCCTTTGTCGCCACGCCGAAAAGCGCGATGAGGCAGCACACCAACAGACGCATTTCTCACCCCCAATGCAATGCGCGACGCGGACGGTATGAGCGTCCCGGTATTTGGGCAAGAGGTGAGGGCGACTAGCGAAGCGCAGCGACGACGAGGAAGATCAAGATCATAACCAGAGCAAATCCCGCCAGCCCCTTGAGAAGCGCCAGTGGTCGATGACGTAGGTCAGCCGCAAACTGCGCGCGATCTTCGGCTGTTCTCAGTTGCCTTCGGTCGTTTGCCGTGCGGCCGTCTTCATCGCGCCATCCACCCATGCGCCAGGATTAGCATCGAGCGTTCGCAACGCAACACGTTCATTGTCACGCGCGAGGAAGTTTGTCCGAGCGATGTCGCCACTGACGCGATCTATGGCGCCGCGCTCAAAGCACCGGGGCCACGCTTCGGTTAGCTCAGCACCAGCCCGACCATCACCGCCCCGTAGTGACCGGCAGCGCCGATGATGACGCACGCGTGCCAAAGCGCGCGGCGGAAGGGGATGGCGTGATTGAGATAGAGCAGCACGCCGCCTGAGTAGGTGACGCCAGCCACAACCAGCATGGCGATCGCCAGCGGCGGCAGCGACGGCACAACCGGGCCAAGCACCAGAACTGCAAGCCAACCGAACGCGAGGTAGATGAAGCACCAAGCTCGATCGGAGAGGTTTTGGTAGAACACTTTGCCCGCGGCGCCAGCGAGCGCTGCGATCCAGATCGCGACGGTCACCGCCACCGCAAACTCTGGCGGCAGCAACTTGATTGTGAACGGCGTGTAAGAACCGGCGATCATCAAAAAGATCGCGGCCTCATCGATCCGGCGCAAAACGCGGCGATAGCGATTGGGGCGGGTGAGATTGTAGACGGCAGACGCGGCGAGCATCGCCATTAGGCACATCGCGTAGATCGCGCCAGCGGTCGCCATCGGCACACCGCGATTAACCAAGGAAACCGCTACGAGAAGACCGCCACCAACGAGCGCTGCAAGTATGCCGACCGCGTGCACGATCCCGTCGGCCGTGTGTTCGGCCCGGTTCGGGTAGTGCTCTGCGAGCTCTTCCTCGTCAGCGGTAAGTAGATCCGAAAATGCCATACCAGTGCGTCTTCTTTTGCGTTCTGCGTGAGGGACGCCTCACATGTAGTTATAGTTCCTCCGCCTTAACGTCAGATGATGGAATGCGCGTTTTTCGTGCAACACAAGCACGTGAGCCTGCTGCGCGCGCGCAACGTAAACCTTGCGCTCACCACGTGTTTCCCGAGTGGCGCGATTTTCGCACCGCGTTCGGTATGGCCGCACACCGTCCCAATCCTGCTGCGCTTCGCGCTGAAGCTAGGTTGCTCACCATCGCGGGCTTCTTCCTGCTTGGCGTTGGCTTTCCGCTAACCTTGATCATGACTGCGATCGCGCTTGGCTCAGGTGATGGCTCGCCGTTTGTGCCCGCCGCGATTGGCGCGCCGCCGATTATGCTTGGCTATCTCGCGTGCCACTTCGCTTCGCAGCGTATGGTGAAGGCGAAGGCAATCGAAGGCGAACGCCGCTAAGCAGCCGCGCAGGCGCAGTGCTAATTTCAGTGCTGACAGTTGTGCTTCGTTGACCGTGGAACCGCATCGCTTCAGCTTCGATTAAGCAGACCCGCAGCACGCTTGCGCTGCGAGTGGCTTTCGGAGGCCGCATGGAGACGGACGAGTTCGCTTTACGGTTAAGAGGCTGGCGCTTGGCGACGGCCGAGGTGCTCTACTACTTGCCGGACCATCCGACGCTGCTCCAGAGCTTCATCTGGCAAACGCTCGACCTCGCGCCGTCCTATCCGCGCATCCACAAATTCCTCGACTTCTGGCGGGCCGAAATCCAGGCGGTGATTCATTCCGTCAATCTCGCCAGCGGTGAGCAGCTCGCGCCGGCCAAAATCCGGAACGTCGCGACCATCCTCCATCACTAGATAGAGATTGGCGTTCGCTCGTGGCGCGCTACATTAGGGTGAAGAAACCCGAATTGGAGATGCGCCGCATGCGTATGCTTGCACTTGCTGCTGTCGCCGGCCTGCTGGCCGCCTGCGCCACCGCCACGCCGTACCAGCCGTCCGAAAGCGAGGGCTACGGCTTCCACGAACAGACGATCGAGACCAATCGCGTCCGCATTACCTTCCGCGGAAACACGCTGACGGATCGCGAGACGGTCGAGACCTACCTCCTTTACCGCGCCGCCGAAGTGACGCTCCAAAACGGTCAAGACTATTTTGTTGTCGCCAACCGCGACACTGAGGAACATTCGCGTCTGCAAAGTGATGGGTTTGGCAATAGCCGCTTCGGCTTTTCGTACTGGGCGTTCCGCCCGCGTGGCGGCTGGTCGCCATGGTACGACCCCTTCTGGGATGAGCCGTCGCAATACCGCGAGGTGACCCGCTACGAGGCCATCGCTGAAATCGCGATGTTCAGTGGCCGCAAACCTGCCAATGACCCAGGCGCCTTCGACGCCCGGGAGGTTCAGGCCAATCTTCAAGGCCGGGTTGTCCGCCCGCCGCCGGGGTAGGGCTCGCGTTTCCAGCGAAGCTCAGTTAGACGTGTCGCCCGCTTGGGCCTAGCGCCCAAGCCAGACGCACCCGTAGCTCAGCTGGATAGAGCACTGCCCTCCGAAGGCAGGGGTCAGGGGTTCGAATCCCTTCGGGTGCGCCATCTTCCCATTTGGCGCGTTTAGAGCACACACTGTCTCCACGCCCATGGCTGAACCGGTCACATATCGCAGGCGCCGAAACGCCATCTCCCGCACAGAGCGGGAGTGGCGCGTTGAGGAAGACGCGCTTGTCTCGCGCGGGACGTCGGGCCGCGACCGCCGCTATCGCTGGTCCGACATTGTCAGCGTACGCTTACTGCGTGATCCCGCGCCGGCGCGTCCGTGGCGCTACGTGTTTGAGCTGCAACCCAAACACGCGCGCAAGATCGTCATCGACAATGCGCACTATACGGGCGAGCGCCTGTTCGAAGAGCGCTCCGAGAGTTACACCCCGTTCGTGCGCGCCGCGGTTGCGCGCTGGGCAGAGGTGCACCCCAAAGGCCGCGCGTTGATCGGTGAGACGCCAAAGCGTTACTTCTTTTTGACAATCGCGGCGCTGCTCGGTCTTGGCGCACTCGCCTATGCAATCGTCGCAATCCCGACCCCGCTGGATTCATTGTCGTACGCAATCGTCATAAAGCTTGGCGTCATCTTACTGATGTTGCCGTTCTTTTGGCGCGCCGTGATCAAAGCAATCCCGCGCGGCGTAGCGCCGGACGAAATCCCCGAGCGAGCTTTGCCGCCAAATTCGAACCGGGGTTAATCTAAAGTTTAGGCCACTGCCGCATACCGTGTAGCGGAGGTTCTACTGTGCGCCAGAAAGACGGCCGTCGCGACTTGTCATTGATCCGTGCCAGCGGTTCGACCGCGCGCGTGCTCAATCTCGCGCTCGCTTTCGAACGCTTTGGTGAAACCGAGGATTTCATCAAGAAGCCGCTGTTTCGAAATCCGAGGCTCAATCGCGCGCTGATCTTGAAACATGTTGTACGTCAGCATGAGCGCGAGCTTTTCACGCGTCCGACCACGACGGCGACTAAAGTTATTCTGCCGTATGCCGCACAGGAGCTTGAGCTCGGCGGCATCAGCTTCATGGTCAACGAGATCCGCTTTGAGCGTCTGCTGAAGGATGCCGTCGGCGGCTACACGAACGATGCCGATCTCATTGCCGACGCCGAACTTCTGAAAGTTCTAGCGGCGCTACCGTCCTTTGATCCGTTCTTGCTGCGGGAGCGCCTGCGCGTTATGGGCATCGACCCGGCGCGCGCCTATTTCGATATCGCCGAAGCGGATATTGCGCGGATGCGCGCTTTCGTAGGCAGAGAAATCGCGCAGCTTGTCAGCCTGGCCTTTGCGACAGGCGGCGTTGACGCTGGCGGTCTTTCGCAGCGTCTCGCCGACAAGCTCATGACGGATGAGACCGCAAAGACACTCGATCCGCTGCGCCAAACGCTCCGCTTGTCGGGCGAAGAGTACATTGAGGGTGTCTTCGCCTGGAAAGGCTTCCTCTATTACAAATGGCTGATGGACGAAATTCGTCCGGGTCTCGCTGAGTTCAAGCCGCGCTTCGCCGGCCTGCGAATTTCGCAAGCCACCGCAGATGAGCGCCGTGATCTGGCCGAGACGCGCCGCGACATTCTTATAAAAATGGAACTGGCGCTTGGCCGGGTCGATGAAACGCTGCTGGAGTATGGCGTTGCGTTCGCGGCTCTCGCAGAAGGTCAGCCGTCGGCATTCCGCACGTTCCTGCTGAAAGCGCCGTCGATGTTCATACCGATCGGCGAGGCGGTTGGCGTTATTCGCCACATCAATTCTTTCTGGCGCTTCCGTTTCCCAGATGCCGCGACGCCGATGATGGAAGCCGACGAAGCCATCGAAGTGCTCCACGACTTTGAGTCGACCGTCGAAGGCGTCGATTTCGTGAAGAACAAAACCAACGAGCATAAGCTCGCCAGCTGATCAGTCGCAGGCTTCAGGGCAGGGTGCGTTTGAAGATGAGATCGCGCGTCAGCGCACTCAGCCGCGCGCGTCCACATAGCGCCATCGTCCGCCGCAGCTCACTATCCATGATTTCCAGCGCACGCCGTACGCCGCGTTCGCCGCCCGCCGCGAGGCCATACAGATAGGCACGGCCGAGTGCGACGGCATTTGCGCCCAGTGCCAGCGCCTTCACGATATCACTGCCGCGCCGCACGCCGCCGTCGAGAATAATCTCAGCCCTGCCGGCTACGGCGTCCGCAATTCCTGGCAGCGTGTCGATGCTCGCCGGCGCCGTATCGAGTTGCCGCCCGCCATGGTTGGAGACCCACACCGCGTCCGCGCCAATCGCGACGCAACGCAAGGCATCTTCGGGCGTGGCGATGCCTTTGATCGCAAGCTTGCCGTCCCAGGTTTCTCGCAACCAGCGCGCGTCGTCCCAAGTCACGGTGCGATCGAATTGCGTGTTGATGAAGCCAATCAGACCACCGTCGATCTTGATGTGCGCGAAATTTGCCGGCCGGATCTCAGGTGTTGTCGCCAAATCCCAAAGATAACCTGGCGCCGCGAGCGCCTGCGTGGCCGTTCGCCATGTTACCTTCGGCGGAATGGTGAAGTCGTTCGCGCCATCGCGCTCGCGATTGCCTGCGACCGGCACATCGACCGTCAGTAATATCGCGCTGAAGCCAGCGGCCTTCGCACGCTCCAGCATCTCTTTCACGAGCGCGCGGTCACGCCAGACATAAACCTGGAACCACTTGGTCCCAGGATTGGCCGCGGCGATGTCTTCGACCGATGTGGAAGCCAAGGTTGAGCATGCATACGGCACACCTGCAGCGTGCGCCGCACGCGCCACCGCCAGCTCGCCGTCGCGCGGATGAAAAAGACGAGAGGTCGCGGTCGGACTGATGAAGAACGGCGATGCTGACGGCGCGCCCATGATCGTCGTCGCGGTAGCGATCTCGCCTACGTCCGCGAGCGCATCCCAGACCAGCTCGATATCCCGAAACCGCGACACGCTCCGCGCCAGTGTCACTTCGTCGTCGGCGCCGCCGTCGATATAGTCGAACACCATCCGCGGCAGTCGTTCCCGCGCCATGCGCCTGAGATCGGCGATATTCCGCGCTCTGGTGACGGAAGAGGGGATGTAGCCCGGCTGCGACATGGCCAATTTCTGGGGCGGAGCGCCTTTGCCTGCAAGCCAAAGCCGCTCGGCCTTGCTTCGCCGCCCGGCTCCGCGTAGGAAACCGCCCTTCCGCGGCGGCCCTTGGGCTTGCCGTCCGGGGCCGCCTTAGCTCAGCCGGTAGAGCATCGCATTCGTAATGCGGGGGTCAGGTGTTCGAGTCACCTAGGCGGCACCATCCCCACCCGATCATGTTCCGCCCAGGATGCCGCATAGGCTTCGCCGCAGCGTGCGTAGCCGTCGTGGCGCACGCCGCCCGTCCAGCGCGCTTCCGCTTCGTCAGCCTCCCGCCAGCAGCCGGCGATGACTTGGCTCAGCCGCTCCGGCGATCGCATTGTCGCGTGCGCGTCGTTTGCGAATTTGGCTTCGAGCGCGTCTCGTTCCGCAGTGATCGAGGCAAGGTGCTCCGCGTAGTTGCAGAGCGCACCGCGATGCCAAAGCTCATGCTTCCACCAGCGCGCTTGGCGATAGAATTTGTTCGTCGGCGCGTACGTCTTCTCTGGCATCGCCGCGCGCAGCACGATCGGCTTGAACACGCTGAGGCAGGGGGCGGCTGAGGCTGTGACCCAATGCACGACGCCGTCAGGCGTCCACTCACTTATCCACGAAGCCGTCGTTTGACTCCGCCGCGCGCCTTCGGCTGCATGCATGCAGATGGAGCGGCGCTCGGTTTTTTCCGGAGTCCAATCTGGCGCTTCGCCTTCGGCGCCATGATCGCGCAGCACCTTGATCATCGCCTGCCGGGTTAGCTTGCCATCGTGCGATGCGAGCAATTGTCCGCCGCGCGCGCATCGGCCGCGACCGAAGCTCACGCCATCGCGTTCGAGATCGATGAACCGTTCCGCGAAATCGAACGGATCACCCGCCAGATCCGCGCTCACGCGCTCGTAGCCGCGCCCAATACTGTAGGCGTTTGAGAGCGCCCGCTCATCGCATACGCGCTCGCACGCCCACGAACGCCCAACCGTTTCCAACACGAACGCCTCGCGCCCATCCGCGATAAGAAAGCCGTTGTGATAGAAGAAGGGGTGAAGGTGCCCGCAATTGCCGCCTTGGCCATGTGCTTCGAGCAATGTGGTGATGACATCCACGGCCTCAGGCGCGCTCGCTGCACGCTCCAGCGCCAGGCGCAGCAGATCCATGCCCGTAAGCGCCGGCGTCTCACTTGGCGCAACGACGGAATGCATCGCTTCATTGCCGATGACGACGCCGTGTTCGTTGGCGCCCATTTCCGCGCCCCACATCCAAAAGGGGCGGCTGATCAGGCACGCATTCGTGCGCCGCGCCTGCGGGATGGTGATGTAGGTGCAGACCAAGTCGGCGCCAGCTTCGTGCTCTGTTGCTGGCTTGAACTCCAGCGCTTGCGCCTCGTTGCGTTCACGGTCGCTGTTCTTGGCGAACAGCATACCGCCAGCGGCGGTGCGATGGGGCAGAGCTACGAAGCTGTCGCACATGCCGTCACGCCTATGTCCCCGCGAAATCGCCGTCGTTGGCCTTCTTGACGATTACCTTGTCGATCCGACGGCCGTCGACGTCCACGATTTCGAACCGCAGCGGATAGCGCTCGGCCGTATCGCCGGCCTCCGGAATCTTTTCCGTCAGATGGATCACCAAGCCTGCAACGGTGTCGAACGAGCCTTCTTCGGAAAGTCCAGGCACGCTAACCAGTCGCTCGAACTCATCAATCGGTGTCATGCCATCAATGAGCCACGAGCCGTCATCGCGCTGAACTGGCGGTGTGATCGCTTCGTCCGCGGACAAAGCGCCATCGCCGGCGATCGACTCCAACAAATCCGCCGCCGTCACGATGCCTTGGATCACACCGTACTCATCGGCGACGAAAACCATCCGCACCGGCGTTTCGCGCATTGCATCGAGCAGGCGTAAAACCGAAAGCGTCTCGGGCACCACGACCGGGGGATGCATTGCTGCGCGCATGTCAGCAATTCCATCCGCGCGCGTGAGTAAGTGCTTGGCTTGAACCACGCCGACGACGTGATCGACGCTTGTCTCCGCCAACGGAAAGCGCGAGTGGCCGCTATCGCGGATGCGCGCCATGTTCTCTTCTGCTGGTCGCGAAGGATCGAGCCAGACAATATCCGGCCGAGGCGTCATGATCGCCCGCACGGTGCGATCGCCTAGTCGCATCACACCAGTGATCATCTGCCGCTCTTCGGTCTCGATCAGGCCGGCTGAATGGCCTTCATCAATGAGCGAGTGAATCTCTTCCTCAGTCACATCAACAGGCTTGGTGCGATTCAGTCCGAGCAGCGTGAGGATGGCATCTGTCGAGCTTTTCAGCAGCCACACGAATGGCCCTGACACAGTTGCCAAGAGCGTCATAGGCGGCGCCATCATGCCTGCTATTGCTTCTGGAGCCGTCATCGCGATGCGCTTTGGCACGAGTTCGCCCAGCACGAGCGAAAGGTATGTTGTGATCACGATCACAATCCCGAACGCGATATCGTCCGACCATTCCGCCACTTGCGGAAAATTCTTGGCGAGCACCGGTTGGAGATCGTCCGCGATGTCAGTCGCGCCGTATGCGCCCGCGATGATGCCGATCAGCGTAATGCCGATCTGGACCGTCGAAAGCATCCGCGACGGATCTTCGAGCAACTTCAGCGCAGCGCGCGCGCCCTTGTCGCCGGCGTCGGCGCGGGCTTTGAGACGCGGCTTCTTGGCGGAGACGATGGCGAGTTCGGACAACGCGAACACGCCGTTCAACAAAATCAGAAATACGAGGATTGCGATTTCCACCGCGACCTACGCGGTGATCACCGCGCTCCACACGCCGGAGGCCCGGCTGCGCCGTGACGATGACAGCCGTGCGCGAACTCCGCCAGCTGGAACCGAGCGCAACAAAGCCGCAGTGCTAGCGGATTTCTTCGACTTCTTCGCTTTGCGCATCGTCCGGCGCGCGCTCAGCACGGAGTTCCGCCTTCGGCGGCGTGAGCACAGCCGTCGGCATCGCCATCACCGGGCCAAGCACATCGTTGCCGCCACGCTCCATACGCGGGTGGATCAGCTGACCGCCGTCACCGAACGCGTACACAAGCCGCGCCCAATCGGAATCGTCATAGAGAAACGCTGGACCTTCTGGATCAAGGTCCGACCAATCCGCTTCGCGTGGCGCAGCCGCCCCTTGGGCGAGCCAGGTGCGCGCCGCATTTTCATCGCCGCGGCCACGGGCAACTTGCGCAAACAGAATGCAAATACGTGAGGAGGGGTTTTCGCGGTACGCGTCTTCGAGCGCGGCTTGCGCCCCACCCCAGTCGGCGCGCTCCATCGCGAGCTCCGCCAACACGATCTTTGTTTCGCGCGAGTCGCGGCGGCGCTCAGCAAACGCACGCATGCGCTCGGAGCGCGCCTCACGGCTCTCACCCGGTACGAGGTCGCGGTAGGCGTGCGCCAAAGCCGGATGCGGCCCGTTCTCCCAGGCTTCTTCCAGGATCGCCGCAGCACGCTCAGCTTTGCCTTCGCCAACCAGCAAACGCGCTGCGAGCGCGGCAGCCGGCGCGAACGCTGGCGCCATGCGGAATGCTTTCTGCGCCATTTCGGCGGCCTTGTCGGCCCGGCGTTCACGTTCAAGCTTCTGTGCTTGCGCGCTCATCAGCACCGCACGACGGCGCTTGGCGACCTTATCTTCAATTTGTTTGCGCTTATCGCCAGCATCCAGCGTCTCGATCGCGTTTTCCCAATCGCCCTGTTGGACGGCGAGATCGAAGGCATATTGGAACGGCCACGTCGCGGTCTTCGACGCCTTGAGCGCTGCTTCCGCGTGCGCACGCGCCGCAACTCGATCGCCGCGCTTCAGAGCCGCCGCCATCAAGCCTTTGCGGCCGAGGACTTCAGTGTCTTCGTTTTGGAGCATGCCTGCGTAGGCGCGCTCCGCAGCCGCCGTATCGCCGCTCACTTCCGCCGCACGCGCCTGCAACAATAAGGCAAGACGCGGCTCGTCGATCAGATCTTCCGCTTTGTCGGCGTGACGGCGCGCTTCTTCAAACTCACCAGCCTCAGCCGCGATCAAGCCCAACGCCAACGCTTCCTGCCCACGGCGCACTTTCGCGCGCTGGCTGGCTTTGCCGACACGACCCGGCGCATCCATCAGAAACATCAGCAAACGCAGCAGAGGCAACGCTACCGCAACCACTGCGATCAAAATCGCGATCGCGAACCAAGCGGAAGTGTCGGCCTGCCAGCCCATCCACTCGAAATGGACGACGCCGGCGTCGCTGCTCGTGATCTGCCACGACAGCAAGATTGCGAACACGAACACAATGAGCAGGAAGGCGACACGCAACATGGCGAATTAGCTCCGCGACAATTCTTGTCGGATGGCGGTGATGCGCGTGTCGATTTCTAACCGGCGTTGCGCGTCTCTGATCCATGGCTGCGCGACGCGCTTCGGCGCCTCGGGCAGACGGTTGAGTTCTTGAATGGCGTCGGCCAAGCGATCAGCCGCGAGGAATCGTTCTGCGCGATCGACAATGCCTTCTGGAGTATCTCCCGAACCGGCCTGACGGATCACGATCCACTGCGCCAACGCCGCTTGAATGCGTCCCCAGAAGCCGGCGCCCGCTTGGCTTTGCCGCGCCGCGCGAATGATCTCGTTGTCGAGATGTGAAAATTGATCGCGCAACTCGATCCGCGTCGGCGCGCCAACGCGCGCCAAGGGCTCAAGTGCTGCAACGTTCGGATCGTTTGGCAGCAATGCTGCGAGCGAAGCATGCGCTTGCTCGAACGGGCCAGACGAGCGGGCTGCTTCAGACGCCGCCACAACTGCATACGAAGCGCGCGCCGCCGTCGCCGCCGTGCGGGCTTCTTGCGCCACCGCGGGCAATTCTTCCTGCAAACGCCGCACTTCGGTGACAAGCGCTTGAACATCGGACGTCGACGGCATCGTTGTCAGCCGTTGCTCTACGTCGCGAAGACCGGCTTGCAGCGCGAACACGCGCGCGCCAGTGCCGCCGTCGCCGGCTTCACCTGCCGCCGCCACCGAAAGCGGCGCATTCATTACTGCTTCGATCGCATCCAAGCGCTGATCGAGAGTGGCCGCATCGTTCGACGGCGAGGTCACGTCGTTCTCGCCCGACATCGGCGCAATCTTGTTCAAAGCTGATTGCACAGCCGGAATCCGCGGCGCCACAGCGCCGCCGGCCGCGCCTACGCCAGCCGCAACCAGCGCCAGCACGAGCGCCGTGCCCGTACCGATCCCGCGACCGCTGTCCTCGCGGTACGCCGGCTCATATTCAACGTCGATCGGCTCGCCGCGTCCGCGGTCGGCGTCATCGTCGTCTCTGCTCATGCTATTCCCCAAGAGCTGCCCGGCATTTTTCCGAGACTTTTCCGCTATTTCGCACCGGAAACGAGTCGCTAGCCATGCGAAACTTAGGGCCGGGCGAGAAGTCGCTCAAGCGATTGCGCCAGCAGGGGAGATTTACCCCCCGAGTGTTGCCGTAAGGAGATCGTCTTCGCGCGGATAGGGCGCTGTAACGATGCGCTTCCAGGACGTTTTGCCTGCGGCCTCGGCCACGGCGGCGCTCAGACACCCTGCGGTGAGCTTCGTCGCATTCGGCGCGCCAAGCGCAATGAATGTCTCGGTCGCCCGCACGCTGTGGAAAAGCACGATATCCAGAGGCTGGGTGAGCGCAGGGGGCAATTCGAACGCCGCGACCGACGCGTAAGCGAGACGCCGCTCAACGCTGAAGCCAGCTGCGCGCAACTCGCCACCAAGATCGCCCGCAACGTGATCGCCCGCGATGTGGATGAGCTTGCCCTTCGCTGGATCGAGCTCGCGTTTCGCCAGCGCCGCCAGCGCATTCACGTCGCCGTCGGCGGAACGCACGTCGTTGAAGCCAGCTTCGCGCGCGGCTTCCGCTGTCGCATCGCCAACTGTGAGCACAAGCTGATCTCGCGCGCCGCGTGCGTTCGGAAAGGCGCGAACGCCGTTGGTGCTCGTAAAAATGATCGCTTGTGCATCGCTGGTGTTGGTGTCGTAACCGCACGGCACGATTGTCAGCAGCGGCGCGACGATCGCCTCTGCGCCGCGCGATCGCAGGCGCGCCGCCGTGCGATCCGCCTCAGGCTGCGCCCGCGTGATCGCGACGCGCAGTATCACGTATCCAGCACGATCGCGTCGCCAGCTTCGTCGCGTATTCCGTGGCCCATGCGTTGACCGAGCGCTTGCGCTGACGCAATCGCATCGCCGCTCAACGCAATCGTCGCGTCACGCCGCCAACGTTGCGCGCCATCCGGAGTCAACGTTTCACCGATGAACACCAATTGCGCGCCGCTAACACGCGCCAGGGCGCCGATCGGCGTCCGGCACGAGCCGTCGAGCGCATCAAGAAATGCGCGCTCAGCTTCTATCTCGATACGAGCGTCCGCGTTCTCGCACTTCGACAGCGCATCCAGCACACGCGTGTCGTCACCGCGCGCCGTAATCGCAATTGCGCCCTGACACGCCGCCGGTGGCGTTTCTTGCGGATCGATCAAGCTTGCGGCGCGGCTCTCCAAACCCATGCGCTTCAAGCCTGCAAGTGCGAGGAATGTTGCATCTGCATCGCCCGCTTCAAGCTTCGCGAGACGCGTATCGACATTCCCGCGCAACACCGCGACGCGTAGATCGCGCCGTGCGAACAGCACCTGTGCTTGGCGCCGTAGGCTGGCGGTTCCGACAACTGCGCCCGCGGGCAAATCCGCCAGCGTCTTTGCTTTCAAGCTCACAAACGCATCGCGCGGATCTTCACGCTCCGGCACGCACGCGAGCACAAGTCCATCTGGCAGCCGCGTCGGCAGATCTTTGAGCGAATGCACTGCGAGGTCGATACGCCCATCGAAGAGCGCTTCGTCGAGCTCTTTCGTGAAAAGCCCTTTGCCGCCCGCCTCGATGAGCGTGCGATCTTGGATGCGGTCGCCGCTGGTGACGATCGGCACGATCTCGAAAGCGCTCTCGTCGAGCCCAAGCGTCGCCGCCAAACGCGCACGCGTCTGACCTGTCTGCGCCAGCGACAGTTTCGAACCGCGCGCGCCGATGCGGAAAAGCGGAGCACTCATGCTCTGCACTTAAACGCTGGCGCGGGTGAGGGGAACGCGCCAAATGTCCCGCGATGAAGCCGCTCACCGTCCTCGGCATTGAAACCAGCTGCGACGAAACCGCGGCTGCGGTTCTACGCCTCGATGAGAACGGCCCGCATGTCATTTCCGATATCGTCCTGGGCCAGGCTGCGCACCACGCACCCTACAAGGGCGTCGTCCCCGAGATCGCCGCCCGCGCCCACGTTGAAGGGCTCGATGCCACGATCGCCGCCGCTATGGGCGACGCTAACTTGGGGTTCGCAGATCTTGACGGTGTCGCCGCCACTGCCGGCCCTGGCCTCATAGGCGGCGTCATGGTCGGGCTACTGGCCGGCAAGGCCATCGCGCTGGCGCACGACAAGCCGCTGATCGGGGTGAATCACCTCGAAGGCCACGCGCTTTCACCGCGCTTAGCCCCAGGCGGCGCGACGTTTCCGTATCTCTTGCTGCTGGTGAGCGGCGGCCATTGCCAGTTCATCGCCGTGCTCGATGTCGGCGTCTATCGCCGCTACGGCTCGACGATGGACGATGCGCTTGGCGAAGCGTTCGACAAGCTCGCAAAGCTTCTCGACCTCGGTTTCCCCGGTGGGCCATTCGTTGAGAAAGCCGCGCAAAATGGTGATTCCAAGCGCTTCGCGTTGCCGCGTCCATTGCTGGGCCGCGAAGGCTGTGACTTCTCGTTTGCTGGTTTAAAGACGGCCTGCGCGCGCGAAGCGGAGCGCCTCGGCCCGGCGATCACCGAGCAGGACAAGGCCGATCTCTGCGCCAGCTTCCAAGCAGCTGCGCTCGACATCATCGAGGATCGCACACGCAACGCGATGCGCATGTTCGATACGGTGTGGGGTGCGAAGGGGCGTCTGGTGGCGGCCGGTGGCGTTGCGGCGAACCAAGGGATCAGAGGGCGGCTCGAAGCCTTAGCGGCTGAGCGGAACTACGATTTTATCGCGCCGCCGCTGAAATGGTGCACGGACAATGCGGCGATGATCGCGTTGGCGGGCGCTGAAAGGTTGCGCCTCGGATTCAGTGACGACCTGTCATTTCCGGCCAGACCGAGGTGGCCGCTGGACGAGGAAGCTGCTCGCTTGCGCCCCAGCCATGTGGCGGGG
>JAPLOL010000042.1 GCA_026400735.1 Alphaproteobacteria bacterium
GTGACCTTCACCTTATCGCCTTCTTCGAAGAAGCGATGGATGGCCTTCATCTTCACTTCGTAATCGTGGTCGTCGATGTTCGGACGAACCTTGATTTCCTTGAGTTCGACGCGCTTGGCTTTTTTGCGCGTCTCCGTCTTCTTCTTCTGCTCCTCGAACCGGAACTTGCCGTAGTCGAGAATTTTGCAGACAGGCGGGACGGAATTAGGAGCCACCTCGACCAAATCGAGGCCAGCTTCGCGGGCTGCGTCGAGCGCCGCTGAGATCGGCATTTCGCCCTGCTTCTCTCCTTCTGCATCGATGAGAAGTACGCGCGGCGTTCCGCGGATATCCTCATTCACTCGCGGGCCATCCTTCGAGGGCGGCGGCGCGGCGTATGGACGTCTGGCTATCGGGCATTCTCCTGTCGCTGTTGATAAAACGTGCGCGAGCCGCACCCTCGCGGATGCGGACTCACGCCTCTAATATTGCTTGTCATAGGCTCCGCATCAAGCGGTTGCGGCGTGGCGATAGACGCCGCAATTGCGGAGTTGGCGGTCAACTTGGTCCACCGGGAGGTCAGCGATCACCGCAGCGGTGAATTCCACAACCCCAGAGCGGCCACGCGGGGCCGATACGCCCTTGGTGGTCGAGGACAGGAAGACCAGGCACGGGGCGCCGGCTGCGGCCGCCACATGCATCAACTCGACATCGTCGCCCACCGCAAAGGAGGCGCGCTCAGCCAGGGCGATGCACTGGAAGAGGTCCGGACGGGTGACGAGGTTCTTGGCGCGCGGCTCGGCTTTGGCGATGGCGGCGCCGATCGGGCGCTCTTCTGAGGCGCCGAGGACCACCGGCGTCACGCCGTTGTCGGCAATGCGCTTGGCCAGATCGATGTACTTCTCTTCCGGCCAGCGGCGGTTGGACTCGGCGTCCGATCCGCGCGGCAGCAGCAGAACGTAAGACCCGCGAATGCCGAAATAGTCCGGCAGCAGACGCGGCGCGTCGCGCATCGTGGAACGGAGCCAGGTCAGCTCGGGCATTAGCGGCTCGGCGCCGAGACCGGCTTTTTCGAGCTGAGCGCTCAAGCGATCGAGCGGATGCATCGAGGCGCGATCGGGATCGAGGTGCGCGTAGCTCGCGCCCGGCGTGGGGCCCGACCATTTCGGCGGCCAGGGGCGCAAACCTTGGAAGTAATTGCTGGTGCGGCTCGAACCTTCGAGATCGTAGACAACATCGTACTTGGCGCTGCGCAGGCGCTTTATGAGATTGGTGATCGCTTGCGGCTCAGTCGGCTTGCCGTCGGCTTCGACCATGTCGAAGTACGGCGCCTTCTCGGCGAGCTCCTTCGTCGCTTCAGTCGTCAGCAGCGTGATGCGCGCGCCGACGTGCTCTTCGCGAATGCGCTTCGCCGCGGCGAGCGCTTGAATGAATGCAGAGATGCCGCCGAGCTGGATCACCAACACGTGCTTGGCGCTCGTGTCGCCATCGGCCTCGGCAGCTGGCTTGCGCCAGATCATTCCACGTCTCCTAAAGCACCGGTTGAACGGGCGCTTTCGCAGCTTTGCGGGACACCGCTTCGCTGAGAACCCGTTGGTAAACCGCTAATGTGGCCGATTGCAGGGCAGTTTTTGAATAAAGCGCACGGACGCGCTTCTGCCCTTTGCGTCCCATGTCCGCGCGTTTTTCCGCTCCCGCATCGATCATTCGTTCAATGGCGCCGCAGAGCGGTCCCGCCGCACCCGCTGGCACGAGGAAACCGGTTTGGCCTTCAACGACCGTTTCGGTGTAGCCGCCAAGGTTGGAGGCGATCACCGGAATACCCATCGCTTCGGCTTCAACAGCGCCGCGTCCGAAGGCTTCAGGTTCGATGACGGGAAACACCGCCATGTCCGAGGCCGCGAACGCCAGAGGCATCTGCCTCAGGTGTCCGACGAGCGAAACAACGTCTTGCAGTCCGCCGGCTTTAATCGCGGAAAGCATTTCCTGCGTGTAAGCACGGCGGCCCTGATCATCGCCCGCGATGATGATTTTGACCGCATTGGGGCGGCGTTCGTTCAGCATCCGCGCCGCTTCGATCAAAACCATCTGACCTTTCCAGCGCGTAAGACGTGCGGGAACAAGTATGACGCATTGGCTAGAGCTTACGCCCCATTTTGTACGTAACGCCGAGATGTCTTGCGACGCTATCTTTTCAGGATTGAACACGTCGAGATCGACGCCGCGCGGAATGGCAGTGACGCGCTCAGGCATGACGTCGTGATGCGCAAGCACGTGTTCGCGCGTGAATTCAGAATTGGCGATGATCGCATCACCCCGCGCCATGACGGAGTTGTAGAAGGTCTTCAGCGGCGACTTTGCGTTGTAGATGCCGTGATACGTGGTCACGAACGGCACGCCCGCCATACGCGCCGCCAGCAAAGCGCTCCACGCCGGCGCACGCGAGCGCGCGTGGATGATCTGCACACCGCGTTCGCGCGCGATCTTCGCGAGCTTGAACGCGTTGGCGACGAGTGTGATCGGATTTTTGGAAGCCGCTGGAATGCGGATCAATTCGCCGCCGGTCGTCTTGAGGTCCGGCTCAAGACGACCGCCGGCGGTGGCAACCAAAGCGAGCCCCCCGGCGCGGCTGATTGCTTCCGCAATTTCAAGCGTAGTCCTCTCGACCCCGCCAGCGTTAAGCTCAGGAGTTACTTGCAGAACTGTCAGGTTGTGACCTTCTTGCAATGCTTGGCCGTCGCCTGTTTCCCGCCCGTCTCGGCTAAACCAATGTTTGATAACGGTTTTGCTTAACAAGGCGCTTAGATTCATTAAACGCGCGTAGTTGCG
>JAPLOL010000137.1 GCA_026400735.1 Alphaproteobacteria bacterium
GAGCAGAGCCGGCGAAGCAGATCACGGAGACGCGAGGATAAGCGTCCGGCGCCGAACTCGTTCGGCGCACACTAAACTACCGAAGGCGCAAGCCTCGCGTCTCCGCCCTCCACCTTGGCGCAAATGCGCGCCGATCGCGCACACGGGTGTTCGGTCACATCGGCTGTGAGCCCAATTCACTTGCTGCGCGGGAGAGGCGCTGACAGAAGCGCCGCGCAGGAGGCGGCGATGACACTCAAACTCTATGGCAGCTCAAACAGCGGCAATTGCCTGAAGCCTAAGTGGATCCTCGATCGCCTCGGCATCGGCTATGAGTGGATCGAGACCGACAGCTTCGACGGCTCGACGCGGACGCCTGAGTTCCTTGCACTTAACCCAGCAGGGCAAGTGCCCGTCGCAATTCTCGCCGACGGGCGCCTCCTCGCTCAGTCTAACGCGATGATGGTCCACTTCGCCGAAGGCAGCGATCTCATCCCGAGCGATGCGTACGACCGTGCCAAGATGTTTGAATGGCTCTTCTGGGAGCAATACAGCCACGAGCCGCAAATAGCGGTGCGGATCGCGCGCAAACACTTTTTGGGAAAGCGCGACGACGAACTCGATCCATCTCTGCTCACGAAGGGCAATGCCGCGTTGGCGCGGATGGAGCTTCAGTTGAAGCAAACGCCGTTTTTCGTTAGCGATCGGCTCTCGCTCGCGGATGTGGCGTTGGTCGCCTACACGCGGCGCGCTCACTTGGGCGGCTTCGATCTTAGAGATTACCCTGCCGTTAGGGGATGGGTGGTTCGTGTCGAGGAGCTACTCGGAATTGAATCCGCGCTACCCGCAAATGGTTAACGCGGGAACTTGCCGCTCTCTGGCCGCATTACGATGTGACGGGTAAGCTGCCTTTAGGGCCAGCGAAGAGGGAGCATGGAAGTTTCAGCGGACCTTTGGCCCGGCTTGGCGACCGTGTTTGGATTATTCCTCGCGGTCGGTTTTCTCGCGCAATTGATCGATGGAGCCGTGGGCATGGCCTACGGCGTAATCTCCTCGAGCGTGCTGCTGGCGTTTGGCGTGCCGCCCGCGCAAGCGTCGGCCACTATTCACGCAGCTGAATGCTTCACGACCGGCGCCTCGGGCGCCTCGCACATGCTGCACAAGAACGTCGATTGGAAACTGTTCTGGCGCCTCGCGCCCGCGGGCGTCGTCGGCGGTGTGATCGGCGCGTATTTGCTGACTGGCTTCGACGCGACCTTCATCAAGGCGATCGTCATCGCATATCTTGGCGTGCTCGGCCTCTACATGCTGTCGCGCGCGTTGCGTCCGCCGAAGGACGAGCCACCGCATTTGAAGCACGTCATTCCGCTCGGCATTGCTGGTGGCTTTCTTGACGCCAGCGGTGGCGGCGGTTGGGGACCGGTGGTGACATCTACCTTGCTCGGGCGCGGGCATGCGCCGCGTTACGTCATCGGCAGCGTCAACTCTGCTGAGTTCGTCGTTACGGTTGCGATATCACTGACCTTCCTTTGGACGCTGCTTACTGGCCGCTTCGAACTCGAAGGTGGCTTGGCTACAGGAGGCGCCGCCATGGGCGGGCTCATCATCGGCGGTTTGATCGCTGCGCCGTTGGCCGGTTACGTCACCAAGATCGCGCCAGCGCGGGTGCTGCTTGGCGCCGCGTCAGTGCTCGTGATCGGCTTGTCGATCTGGCAAGGCATTCAGCTGTGGCCGAAGCTGCTGCAGTACCCCATTTTCAACGAGATGGTTCAGCACGCGGGGCTCGCGGTTAACCATTAGGCGCCAACCCGGCGTTTACGGCTCTTGAGCGATATTAAGCGTTCGGAGTCGGTTTGGTCAGTCTTACCAATATGAACGTTGCCGCCGCCCTGTTGGGCGGGTCGAGCAGCACCACAAGCGGCGTCAGCTCAGATTTGCTGACCTCGTGGGCGGCTGCGCGCGCCGGCATTGGCGTCGACACCAAGACCGCCACACAAGATCCGAACGCGCCGATCGCGCCGGTCTGGACGCCGGGCGTGTCGCCGAGTGCGGCGGCTTTGGTGCAGCGCGCACTCACCAACAAGTCGTTCTTCGATACGAGCGCCAAGCTCTACAGCGATCTCGGCGCGACCGGTGATTACCAGAAGCTCTTCGCGCTCTATTCGGGCCTGTCGACGCTGCAGGCTCTGGCAACGCGGGCCGAAGACACCTCACTCAGCAAGGCAGTGATTGCGCAAAACCAGGCGCAGTTCACGCGCGGTTTGACAGAGCTGCAGACCTTCTTCGAGAAACAGCAATTTGACGATATTCGCCTGGCCCAAGGCGATCGCGTCGATGCCGCGCAGACGACGCTGGCAATGCCTTCGAAGAGTGAGGACTACACGACTCCCGTGATCCATCGCGGTTCGCTTTCCGACAAGGTCAGTGGCCTTGCGAGCGACGCAAAGTTCAACATTGTCGCCACGTCGGTGGCGGGTACGGTACGCAACGTCGCAATTGATCTTTCGGAGATGGGCTCAGTCCCGCGCACGCTTAGTAATGTCGTCAGCTTTGTGAACAACAAGCTCTCGGCAGCCGGCGCTTCGTCACGTCTGGAGGCCGTTGATCAGACGCCGAAGACCACGAGCACGATTATCGCCGGTCAGATCAAGACGGTGAAGTACACCGGCGCAAAGCAATACGCGTTGAAGGTTGACGTCCGCGCGGATGAGCGCGTGTCATTCGAGCCGGTCAACGCCAACCCAGCGTTCTATGCCGTTGGCACGACGGGAAGCGGCGCACGGCTCATCAAGTTGGAAGATTCCGGTGGCGCTGCCGGTCAGCCTGCATTGCTCGATCGCCCCGCGTCCACGGCAGATCCTATCGGCGCGCTGATCGGCGCTGGATGGATTGGCGCGGGCGCGCCCTATGCTGCCGCTCCGGCGGGCGCCACTGAGCAGCGCACGAATGTTCTTATGTCGGATGGCGCCAACGGTTTTGAAACCGCAATCCGCGCGCCTGGCGAAGCGGTGCTCAAATTGTCCTTGCCAGACGGCCGTTCGCTCTCCGTATCGACGGCTTGGCGCAGCGAGGATTTGGAAGCTTGGCGCGCCCGGAGTGGCGAAAGTGAAGACCGCGCGATGCTGGACGATCTGGCAGAGCGATTGACGCAATTGCTTCACGAGCAAGGCGTTGCGGCGGGCGTCGATGTTTGGGACGACGGCGACAACCTCGGCTTCTCGATTTACGGCGGCGATGGTGTGACCGCGACGAGTATGTCGATCGGCGGCAAGTTCACGACGCTTGAGTTGGAAGACAAGCCAGGAATGGTCGGCGGCTTGCAGGACGGCATATTTGCGCGCCGGTTCGAGGTTGGCGGCGTTATTCCTGAAGATAACCTCTTCACCGGTTCGCAGACGTTTACGTTCACAGCTGGCTCTAGCGCCCAGTCGATCGTCATTAATGGCGGCGACAATGGCATTTCGGCGACACAGCTGACCGATCAGCTCAATACAAAGCTGCGCCAGAAAGGCATCTCCGCGGCCGCCTATATGGTCGATACGGGCGGCGGTTCCTACACGCTGCGCGTTGATGCGTTGCACGACATGGTCGATGTCGGCGCAACGTTGAACAAGGACGTCTACGACGCGGACTTGGTTGCGCCCGGCGCCTGGGCCTCTGGTGGATTGCCGTCGGCGGCGAGCGGGCAACCGTTCGGCGATTCAATTCGTGACTACAGCGCCAGCGGATCGCCGCTCACCACAAACGCAGGCGCGCTCGACATACAGGTCGTCGTCGCAACCGCGAACGGCAACAAGACGATCTCACTTGCGATCACGGCGCAGGATCGCATCGACAATCCTGACCTCGCGCCAGGCCAATGGAACGATTCTCTGCAGGCGCGCCTTGATGCGGCGCTCAATGCGGCTGGCGTCTATGTCAGCGCACCCGGTGGTGATCTCACCCAATGGCGCGTCGCTGAAGGCGCTGGGCAGCGTTTGGTTTCAGTCAGTGTCAACGGCGACGCGCTGACGCTGCAAGGTGACACGCCAACGCTCGGCGTCGGCGGCGCCTTTTCAGCGCAGCGGAGCTTTACCAGCGCGCAAGCTGCGACGGGCGTGAGTGACGACGTCGCGGCCTTGTTGAGCAACCAGACGGTATCGGTCACGCTCGACACGATCTGGGGGCAGCGGACTGTCAGTGCTACATTGCAGCCGGGGGACCCCAAGACGCTCGAAAGCGCTGCGTTGCGTTTGAATGAGGCGCTGGCCGCTGGCGGCTACGACGCTGGTTTGGTGGCGACCAATCTCTCAGGCGGCGGCGCAGGTTTGCGCGTTGTGACGGGCTCATCGAGCACGGTGCGCGGCGTTTCAGAACTGAATCTCGGCGGCGACGTGGTCGCTTCGACGCTAGATCCGATCGACGCGCTTTCGCATGCCGACGATCCGGTCGGCGCGCTGCGCGTTGCAGAGCGCGCCTCGCGCGGCGCTGCGATTACGCAAACCCTGTCCGCCTTGTCGCCTTACTCGGCGCCAAGCCCGAATTCTTCAGCGTGGTTCCCCGGCCGCGCGTTCGACGTGAGCATCGGTGGCGGCGCCAAGGTTGCGACAGCGCGTTCAGTTGCGACGGCGGCAGATGGCTCAGTCTACGTGCTCGCTGATCTCTCAGACGGTTCGTCGACCAGTGACATCAAAGGCGCGCGCGACGTTGCGCTGCTGAAGTACGATTCAGCAGGTAAGTTGGCGTTCAGCGAAATCTTGGGCGCCTCGCAGTCAGCCAACGGGTTCGCGCTCGCGGTTTCAGCGGATGGCAAGGTCGCGGTCGCCGGGTCAGTTGAAGGTGGTTTGAACAGCACGACAGCGAAAGGTGGCACGGACTCGTTTGTCGCCGTGTTCGACGCGAGCGGCAAAGAGCTCTGGACCGCGCGACGCGGTGCCAGCGCCAATGACGAAGCGCTTGCCGTTGCTTTCGCACCGGACGGCAGCGTCATTGTCTCTGGCAAAACCGATTCCGCACTCAGCGGACAAGTCAGCGCCGGCGGCACGGATGCTTACGTGCGCGGTTACTCCAGCTCGGGCCTGGAATTGTTCACCCGTCAGTTCGGCACGGCCGGCGCCGACACGGCTACCGCGCTTTTGGTGCGCGACAATGGTTCAGGCGGCATCGATATTTTCACCGGCGGCGTCGAAGACAATCGCGGTGTCGTGCGCAGTTTCAGCTACACGAGCGGCTCAGGTTTCAGCGTCGGCACAACGCGCGACCTCGGCTATTTCTACAAGAGCGCCATTAACGCGCTCGCGATCGACGGCTCGTCGCTCTATGTCGGTGGCGAAATTGGCGCCGATCGTCTGACGCTCAGCAACACGGCGCGCGGCGCTGTCGCCGGCCAAGAAGGCTTTGTCGCGCGCATCAACGCAGATCTCACGTCAACCGGGCTCGATCGCGCGACCTATCTCGGCTCGGCGCAGGATGACACGGTAAAGTCGCTCGCGATCGTCAATGGATCTATTTATGCGGCGGGCGTGACCGGCGGTGTCATGGCCGCTTCAGGTGCATCGAACACGCCGATGAGTTTTCTGACGCGGCTAGGCACTGACGGCGATACGGACTGGATGCGTACGTTCACGTCCGCCGGTGGCACGGTGAAGTTGACAAGCCTTGCCGTCGATGCCGGCGGCGCCTCGCCGCTCGACGTGTTGGGTCTGCCGAAGGGCGCACTCCCAACCAATGATTCCGGAGCGCTCACGGCGCGCAGTGCGCTGCGCGCGGGCGACGAGTTCAAGATCGGCGTCGATGGCCGCCGGCTCACGACGATCCGCATCACTGAAAAGGATACGATGGCCACGTTGGTCGCCTCGATCAATCGCGCCGTCGGTTCGGCCGGTCGTGCCGAGATCGTGAAGGCCAACGGCGTTGAGCGGATCAAGATCACACCGCGTACCGGTCAGGCAGTGCGCATCGATCCCGGCCGTGCAGATCGCGATGCGCTGCCGGCGCTCGGGCTGACGCAAGGCATTGTCGCCACCACCGACGCAGGGCGCGGGGCGCTGAAGACCTATGGCCTCGGCATCGTCGGCCTCAAGCTCGACAGCGCCACCGCCATCACCAGTGCAAAGGCGGAGATCTCCGCGGCGATTTCGATCGTCCGCCAGGCTTACGACGCGCTGCTCAACCCGAACGCCAAAGCGCTGACGGATGAGGAAAAGGCCCTTCAGACCAAGCGTCAAAACATGGGCGCGGCGCCGGCCTATTTAGGGACCCAATTGGCCAATTATCAGGCTGCCTTGGCTCGCCTGAGCGGTGGATAACGGGGTCGCTGGGTGCGGCGCCGGCGGGCTTCCAATAGGGACCGGAGCCGGTTAGAAGCCCCGCTTCGCCGGATCAGCCGCGGTAGCTCAGTGGTAGAGCGCGTCATTGGTAATGACGAGGTCGAGAGTTCAATCCTCTCCCGTGGCACCAGCCTTCGCTCGCTCATGCGAGCTTCGGATGGCTTACGCCTAGTCCGCCGCCGGCGCTTCTTCTTGATTCAGCCTATCGGCGCCGCCGCAGGCTTGTTGGACGATGCGCCAGTCGCGCTCGCTGAGCGAGGGTGCGAGACCTTGGCGGGCGCGGGAGCGGGCGGCGATTGCGCGTTCGCGTGAGGCGGGGTGGGTTGAGAGCATCGTCGGGATGTCACCGGCGCCCTCGTCATCGGAATAAGCCTGGAAGCGATCGAACATGGCGGCGATGCCGGCAGTGCTGATGCCCGCGGCGTCCAGATAATCCATGCCGCGGCTGTCGGCATCGCTTTCGTCATCGCGGCTGTAGCGCAGACCGGCGAGGTTCACCGATGCGATCGCGATCGCTTGACCCGCACCGGCGCCGCCGAAAACGACGTCAAAGAAGATGCCAGCGCCGATCTGGCGGATGACGTTCTTCATGATGTGGTTGTGCTCGATGTGCGCAATCTCGTGCGCGAGCACGCCAATGAGCTCGTCCGGCTGCTCGGCCATACCGATCAGCTCGTCGGTCACGACGATCGAATTATCAGGTAGCGCGAAGGCGTTCGGAAAATCGGCGTCGGCGATGGTGATCCAGATCTCATCGCGCTCCGCTACATTTGAGCGCTCCATAATCCGCTACGCGAGATCGTTGAGGATCTGCGCGGCGTCGTCGGAG
>JAPLOL010000130.1 GCA_026400735.1 Alphaproteobacteria bacterium
GCTGATGTCGCGCAAGTGCCGATGACGATGTACGAGCTCGACGGCAAGCCGCACGATCTTGATCCGCGCCACGTGTTGCAACGTGTGATCGATCGGTTCGCCGCGGACGGCCTCGTGCCGGTCGTGGCGTGCGAGTTGGAATACTATCTCGTTGACGCGCGACGCACCGCGAACGGCAAAATCCAGTTGCCGCCTTCGCCGCTGACAGGCGATCGGGCGACGCAGCATCAGGTCTATGGCTTGCGCGAAGTGGAGGAGGCGTCCGGCTTTCTGCGCGATCTGTGGGCGTCTGCCGATGCGATGGGCATTCCGCTCGAAGGCGCGATCAGCGAATACGCGCCGGGTCAATTGGAATTGACACTGAAGCACCACGCTGATGCGTTGCGGGCTGCTGATGATGCTGTGCTCTACAAGCGCGCGGCCAAAGGCGTGGCGTTGCGGCACGGCTGCGAAGCGACGTTTATGGCCAAGCCCTTCGCAGATCTCGCGGGTTCGGGGATGCATCTGCACGTCAGCGTCAATGACACGGCGGGCAAGAATATCTTCGCGTCGGATAAGCCGGAAGGTGAGCCGGTGCTGGCTCATGCCGTGGGCGGCATGAAGAAGTTGCTTGGCGACTCGATGGCGATCTATGCGCCGAATGCGAACTCTTACCGGCGCTTCAAGGCGAACTCGTATGCGCCGGTGGCGCCGACCTGGGGCGTGAACAACCGCACTGTGTCGTTCCGTGTCCCAGCTGGCGCCCCGAACACGCGGCACATCGAGCACCGCGTTGCAGGCGCTGACGCACATCCCGCATTGGCGCTCGCGGCGCTGCTTGCTGCGGTGCACTATGGCATTACGAATAAGGTAGATCCCGGCCCAGCTATTGTCGGCGACGGTTACGCGCAGGCTGAGGGCGGCGAGAAGATCCCGACCAATTGGTTCGCGGCGACAGACCGGTTCGCGGAGTCCGCTGTCTTGAAGGACTATCTCGGCGAGCGATTTGTGCGGATGTATTCGATCGTCAAGCGGGTCGAGCAGGATCGTTTTCAGAGCATGATCCCGGATATTGATTACGATTGGTATTTGCGGGCTTGTTAGCGGATGCGCGCCAGCGCAGCATGAGGCTTGGACAACCGCCAGCGGCGGGCAGACGAAAGGCGCTAGACCATGGCCAAGGGTAGATATCTCCGGGGCGCGTCGCGCCGCTCTCTCCTGCAATCATTCGGCGCTGCGGCTGTCGGTATTACATTCTCTGGCGGGTTGGCGTCGTGCGGCCGCGGCGGCGGTGGGCGCACTGTCAACGTCCACAATTGGGATACGTACATCGCGGACGACACCGCGGACAATTTCCGTCAGGCGACAGGCATCACGGTCAATTACACGAACTTCGCCAGCAACGACGAATTGTTCGCGCAATTCCGCGCCGGCAATCCCGGTTACGATGTGATCGTACCGTCGAACGAGTACGTCACGCGCATGGCGCAGGCGCAGATGCTGCAAGAACTCGACAAGTCGCTGATCCCGAACGCGTCGAATGTGTTGCCGGAATTCCAAGATGCGCCGTTCGATCCAGGTCGCGCTTATTCGATGCCGTACACGTGGCTTTGCATCGGTATCGGTTATCGCAAGAGCAAAATGCCGGCGAACTTCGTTCCGAATTCCTGGCGCTATCTGCTGGACTCGCCGCAATTCAGCCAACGCATCGCGGTGCTCGGAGAATCTGCGGACCTCATCCGGCTGTCTGCGATGTACAAACAATATACGCCGGGTCACGTCGCTGAGCTGACAAACATCCCGGAAGCTGTGCTGTCGCAGGTCGAGCAAATGCTCATCCGTCAAAAGCCTCACATCAAGCAGTTCCATACCGATAACGGTCAGGATCTTCTGGTCTCCGGCGAAGTGGATATCGTCATGGAGTACAATGGCGATATCGCGCAGGTGATGCGTGACAACGATGACATCGCTTGGGCGCTGCCGATTGAAGGCAGTATGGAAAACCAGGATTGCCTTTGCATTCCGGCGAACGCGCCTCACCTCGCCGAGGCGCATGCGTTCATCAACTACATCCTTGAGCCGCAACCGGGCGCCGATATCGCGGAGTACATCCAATATGCGACGCCGAACGGTGCGGCGAAGGCGCTGATGCCTGAGAACTATAAGAACAACACGGTTGTCTATCCGACGGCGGAAGAGCTTGGGCGTCTACGATACGGCGCATTCGAGGGTGACGAGAGCTCGCGTCGCTACGAGGAAATCTTCACGCGCATCAGCGCTGCGTAGAGGAGCGCATGGAGCAGACTTGGAAACAGGCGAGGGCGGCGTTCGCTGCGATCAGCGTGCCGCCGATCGCTTGGCTGCTGTTCTTCTTCCTGATCCCCCTGGGTGTGATCTGGGCGTACACGTTCGGTGAAAACACCGGGCCAACGACGATCGATTTCACCGGCACGTTTGCGAACTATGCGCGCGCGCTTGAGCCGCTTTACCTCGGCATCTTCGTAAAGAGCGTGGTGGTTGCGGGCATTACCACGGTGCTGTGCCTCATCGTCGGCTTTCCGGTGGCGCTCGCGATTGCGTTTGCCAGTCCGAAGCAGAAGGCTTGGCTGCTTCTGCTGATCATGCTGCCGTTTTGGACGAACCTGCTCATTCGCACATTCGCGCTGATCGCAGTGCTGCGGGAGCAGGGTTATGTGAATTTCGCGCTTGAATGGCTTTGGAACAATGCGAGCGGCTTCATGACGCTGATCGGCTTACAGCCGCTTGGTGATTTCGAACCGCTAACGCTTCTTTACAACAATTTCGCTGTGATCGTTGGCCTCGTGTACGTCCATCTGCCGTTCATGGTGCTGCCGCTTTATTCCGCGCTCGACCGCATGGATCGTTCGTTGATGGAAGCCAGCCTCGATTTGGGCGCGGGGCATATGAAGACGATCTTTCTTGTCGTCGTGCCGCTCGCGGCGCCGGGCATTGCTTCGGGCATTCTGATCACATTCATTCCAGCGCTCGGCTCATACCTGACGCCTGATCTTCTCGGCGGGACCGATAGTCAGATGATCGCCAACGTGATCGAACGTCAGTTCAAGCGCGCCAACGATTGGCCGTTCGGCGCTGCGCTATCTTTCTTGCTGATGTACCTCACCTTCATCGCGATCGCGCTGCAGGCACTGGTGCAGCGGCGCAGTGATCGGAAAGCGTGATGGCCGATCAAGCGCTCATTAGCACGCCGTCGCCGCGCGTGCCGGAGAAGCCGGCAAAGGATAAGGCGGGTCCGCTTGAATATATGCGGCAGTGGCCGCTGCGTGTGATCGTCGGTGCGACTCTGCTGTTTCTTTATTTGCCGCTGATCACCCTGATGGTGTTTAGCTTCAACGACAGCCGCCGGAATATTGTCTGGCAGGGCTTCACGTTCAAATATTACGAGAAGGCGTTCAACAACGACTCGCTGCAACTGGCGTTCGTCAATTCGTTGACGATTGCGTTCTTATGCACGGTGGTCTCGGTGATCTTGGGTGCGCTCGCAGCGGTGATGCTGTGGCGCTTTAAGTTTCCTGGAAAAACTGTCGTCGAAGGCTCGATGGCGCTGCCGATCGTGGTGCCTGAAATCTGTATGGGCGTAGCGATGCTGGTGTTCTTCGCGCGCGTGTTCCCGTGGCCGAGTGGGCTTCCCTGGCCGCTGAACCTTGGCGCGATTACGATTGCGCACATCTCGTTCGCGTTTCCGTTCGTGGCGACGGTCGTGCGGGCGCGGTTGGCTTCATTCAATCGTGAGCTGGAGGAGGCGGCCAAGGACTTGGGCGCAAGCGAATGGCGAACCTTCTGGGATGTGCTGGTGCCGCACATGCAGCCTGGCTTGATCGCGGGCGCGTTGCTGGCGTTCACACTCTCGCTCGATGACTTCGTGATCACGTTCTTCACCGCAGGACCGGACACCGTGACGTTCCCGGTGAAGGTCTATTCGATGTTGCGTTTCTCGGTGACGCCGGAAGTGAATGCGGCGTCCACCATTCTAATTGTCGTGACTGTGATCCTGACAGCTGTTGGTCTGCAGATGCAGAACAATGAGCCGAAGGATAAGAAGGCTTGATCCGATGAGTGACGCTTCTGTCTCAAACGCTCCAGCCGCAAAGCCTGCGCCGCACGTCAAAGAGAACGCGATCATCTCGTTCAAGGGCGTGACCAAGCGCTTTGGGAAGATGGTCGCTGTCGATAACGTGAACCTGGATATTCGCGAGGGCGAGTTCTTCGCACTGCTCGGTCCATCGGGTTGCGGCAAGACGACTTTGCTGCGGATGCTGGCGGGCTTCGAGACGCCGACTGAAGGCAAGATCTTGATCGACGGCAAGGATGTCGCTGATCTGCCGCCGAACAAACGGCCGGTGAACATGGTATTTCAGAGTTACGCCGTGTTTCCGCACATGAAGGTGTCGGACAACGTCGCGTACGGCCTGAAGATGGACGGCGTTGACGGAGGCGAGATCAAGAAGCGGGTTGATGAGGCGCTTGAGCTGGTGAAGCTTGATGGTCTCGGCGACCGCATGCCTGATCAGCTATCTGGCGGCCAACGTCAGCGCGTGGCGCTGGCGCGCGCGCTGGTTAAACGGCCGCGTGTGTTGCTGCTGGATGAGCCACTCTCGGCGCTGGATGCGAAGTTACGCGATCAGATGCGTTCGGAGCTGACGTCGCTGCAGGAGAAGGTGGGCATCACTTTCATCATGGTCACGCACGATCAGGACGAAGCACTGGCGATCGCGACGCGGTGTGCGGTCATGAATCGCGGTGTGTTGGCGCAAGTGGCGTCGCCCGGCGATCTCTATGAGTTTCCGAATTCGCGTTTCGTTGCGGACTTCGTCGGAAGCGTGAATATGTTTGAGGGTACGCTGGCGGAAGATGAGCCGGGTCACGCGCTGGTGCGTGTGCCAGAGCTGACGGCGCCGGTTTATCTCGATCACGGCGTTACAGGCGCGCGCAACTCGACGGTTTGGGTGGCGCTGCGGCCTGAGAAGATCGAAATGCACAAGCGCGCCGAGGGCTCGACGGCGATGAAGATGGAAGATGCGCCGCAGGGGACGAACGTGGTCCCGGGTATTATCCGCGACATCGTCTACCTGGGCAGTGAGACCAATTACGAGGTGGAACTCGAAGGCGGGCGCCGTGTGAAGACATTTCGGTCGAATTTGACGCGCTATGATCAGGAAGATTTTACCTGGGATGAGCCTGTATGGCTCGCCTGGCATGCCTGTTCGCCGGCGGTGCTGCTATCTTAGTGTCATGACTTTCAAAGACCGTCCTGTTCTTGGCGTTATCGCCTGCAATCGCACCGTGGAGACGCAATCGGCGCAAGCCGTGATGACGCGTTATCTCGTGTCCGCGCTAAAGTATTCCGACGCTGCCGCGCTGTTAGTGCCGGCGCTGCCGGAGCTGATGCATGCGAAGGAAATCGCGCCGCGGCTCGATGGCATTTTGCTGACGGGTACGCCGTCCAATCTCGATCCCAAGCGCTACGGGCAGATCATTGATGACGCGCCGGGGCCGTTCGATCCGTCTCGCGATGAAATGACGGCGCACTTGATCGACGCGATGCTTGAGCTTGGAAAGCCAGTGTTCGGCATCTGCCGTGGGTTTCAGGAATTGAACGTCGCGTTCGGCGGCACGTTGCGGCGCGACATGGCGGAGAACCCCGATCTCATTCCGCACCATGCGCCGAGTCAGAAGACGTTCGCCGAATATTTTGAGCACATCCACCCGGTCGACCTTGTCGAGGGCGGCGTGCTTGAGCGGGCCTACAAGACAGAGTCGCTGGACGTCGTGAGCGTTCACTATCAGGGTGTCGATAAACTTGGCGCGGGGCTCACCGTCGAGGCGACTGCGCCGGACGGCGTGATCGAAGCGATTTCGGCGAACATAAATGGCGGCCAGGTTCTCGCGGTGCAGTGGCACCCGGAATGGAAGGCCAGCGAGAATCCGCAGAGCCAGACATTCTTCAAGCTGTTGGGCCGGGCACTGCGCCGCGAACCGCTCGCGAGCTAAACGGTGCGCGAACGCGAAACAAAAGATCAACGAGGGAACGACCATGGCCGCGCGTAACTACGACATTCCTGAACTGCGCCGCTTGGACGTCGCGCACCATCTGCCTGCGCAAGCGAATTACGGAGAGATGCAAGCGCTGGGTGGCAGTCGGATCATCACGCGCGCCGAAGGTTCGACGATCTATGACGGCGAGGGCAACGCAATCCTCGACGGTATGGCCGGCCTTTGGTGCGTAAACGTTGGCTATGGGCGCGACGAACTGGTGCGCGCGGCGGCCGAGCAGATGCAGGAACTGCCGTTCTATAACACGTTCTTCAAGACGGCGACGCCGCCCACGGTGATGCTGGCTGCAAAGCTGGCCGAGCTATTGGGCGGCGACCTACAGCACATCTTCTTCAACTCGTCGGGCTCGGAAGCGAACGACACGGTGATGCGCATGGTGCGTCACTACTGGAACGTGTCGGGTCAACCGAAGCGCACGATCTTCATCGGCCGCCGCAATGGCTATCACGGCTCAACGATGGCTGGCGCCAGCCTCGGGGGGATGAAGGCGATGCATCCGATCGGCGGGCTGCCGATCCCCGGCGTCGAGCACGTGGCGCAGCCGTACAAATTCGGCGAAGGCTTCGGCGAGGACGAAGAGACGTTCTATGCCCGTTGCGCGCAAGAGATTGAGGATCGCATCATTGCTGTTGGACCCGAGAACGTCGCGGCGTTCATCGGTGAGCCGGTGCAGGGTGCAGGCGGCGTCATCATCCCCACCAAGGCGTATTGGCAGCGCGTCGAAGCGATCTGCAGGAAGTACGGCATCTTGCTGGTTATCGACGAAGTCATCTGTGGCTTCGGGCGCCTCGGCGAATGGTTCGGCTTCCAGCATTTTGGTGTGAAGCCTGACCTTGTCCCGATGGCGAAGGGGCTCTCGTCTGGCTATCTGCCGATCTCCGCCGTGGGCGTGTCGCATAAGATCGTCGAAGTGCTGCGCGAGAAGGGCGGGGACTTTGTCCACGGCTATACCTACTCAGGCCATCCGGTCGCGGCGGCGGTCGCGCTCAAAAATCTTGAGATTATCGAGCGCGAAGGCCTCGTTCAGCGCGTGAAGAACGATATCGGGCCTTACTACGCCCAGGCGTTGAAGCGGCTCGAGAGCGATCCGTTGGTCGGGGAGGTGCGTTCGCTCGGGCTGATTGGCGCCGTCGAGATCGTGTCGAAGAAGGGCACGAATGAGCGCTTCACAGGCAAGGAAGGCAAAGCTGGGCCGGTGGTGCGCGATGCGTGCATCAGAAACGGTCTGATGGTGCGCGGTATCCGCGACTCGATCGTGATGTGCCCACCGCTGATCATCACGCGCGAAGAAGTGGATCGCATGATCGATATCATCGGCCGTTCGCTGCGTGAATCGGAGCCGGCGCTGCGTGCGCTGAAGGCTGACGACTAGTCGCTCAACGCGTTGTGGTCGACGCGAGATCCCGTTGACCGAGCAAGCCCATGCCATCTGCGATGTCGCTCTCGATCGCAGCGCGCAACGCGTCTGCGTCGAGCGCTTCAATCGCTTTGATCGCCGCTTCGTGGCTGTCGTTGAGGTTGGTGTTTTGGACGCGCCCGTAGAGGACGCGCATGTAAGGTCCAAATTGCAGCCAAAGCGTCTCGATCAATTGCGTCAGCGTTTTTTGCGGCTGCGCGCGATAGAGCGCGAAGTGAAAGTCGTAATTGGTCTGCATGTACGCGGCGGCGTCGCCGGCAATGATCGCGCCTTCGAGCAGCGTGTTCAGTTCGCGAAGCCGGAGAACGTCTTCAGGTTTTAGGTGAGGTACGGCAAGTGCGGCTGCTTCTGGCTCAAGCAAAAGGCGGCAGCGAAGAAGGTCATCAAATCGCTCGCTCGTCATCTCCGGGACGCGCACACGGCGCTTCGAGCGAATGGAGACGGCGCCTTCAGCCGACAAACGCGATAGGGCATCGCGAACAGGAGTTTGGCTAACGCCGAGTTCGCCCGCGAGGCTGCGTGTGGAAAGCTCGTGGTCCGGAGAGATGAAGCCAGTGACGATGCGCTTGCGCAATTCGGCGTATACGCTCGCGTTTAGGCCCTCGTCCGGTCCCTTAAAATTTAAGATCATCAACGGCTCCTAACGGGAACACGCTAGGCGTGCACGCAAAAAGTACAGAAAACTCGCCTCATGCGATCGGGCGAGGCGTCTTGACTTGCCCCGGGGCGAGCCGGGATAGTGGGCCATTAGGTGACTTATGCGCTCCCGCGGCCTTCCAAAGAAGGCGAATGGGCATGGTTTGCGAGCGGTTCGTAACGAACTGCATAGTTTTGTCGCACCGCGTCCGTTTGAAAGAATTTCAGTTGCGGTCCTGGCGCGCCGTCTCGGCGCAACGCGTTGCTGCGTGCGCGAAAGCATGTGTGTGTAATGAGCTTTTCAAATTGGATTAAAGAACGCGGCATCGGCGAAGTTGAATGCCTGATCCCCGACATGAACGGGGTTATTCGCGGGAAGGTCTTCCCGGCGCAGAAGTTCTTGCAAAGTGAGCGGGATGGCTCGCTGCGGATTCCGTCCAGCATCTATCTTTTGACCGTCACCGGCGAATACGCGGACGAAGCCGACGAGGCGATCTCGATGCAGGATCCGGACGTCGTGCTGCGGCCCGATATCGATACGATCTGCGTGGCCCCGGGCTACAAGACGCCGACGGCATTCGTGTTCGCAGATGCGTACAATACGACAGGTGAACCCTACGACATCGCGCCGCGCTACGTGCTGCGCCGCGTCATGAAGCTCTATGAGGAAGCCGGATTGAAGCCGATGGTGGCGCCGGAGCTCGAATTTTATCTGACTCAGGTCAACACCGATCCAGATCTGCCGCTGCTTCCGCCCGCGGGCCGTTCTGGCCGTTCCGAGACTTCGCCGCAGCCTTATGGTCTCGAAGCCATCACTGAATACGAAGATCTGATCGAGACCATCTACGAGCACGCTGAAGCGGCATCATTGCATCTCGATACGATGATCCACGAAAGCGGCACGGCGCAGTTGGAGATCAACTTCAATCACGGCGATCCGGTGCACGTTTCCGATCAGGTGCTGGTGTTCAAACGCATCGTGCGTCAGGTGGCGTTGAAGCACGGCGTCTATGCGACGTTTATGGCAAAGCCCATGGAGAACCAGCCGGGCTCGGCGATGCATTTGCACGTGTCGTTGGTCGACGCGAAGAAGGGTAACAATCTGTTCAGTTCGGCGCCGGGCGCAGACGGCGATGGCAACACCGACATGTTTCGCCATTTCGTCGGCGGGCTGCAGAAGTATCTCGGCGAATGCACGCCGTTGTTTGCGCCGAACGTGAATTCGTTCCGCCGGATGCGGCCCGACTTCTCGGCTCCGATCAATCTGCAGTGGGGTTACGACAATCGGTCATGCGGTTTGCGGGTGCCAATTTCGCAGCCAGAGAACCGCCGGATCGAAAACCGCCTGCCGGGCGCGGACGCCAATCCGTATCTCGCGATCGCAGCGGTGCTGGTGTGCGGCTACATTGGCATTCGCGATAAGATTGCGCCGAGCGAGATGGTGCAGGGGAGCGCGTACAAATGGGCGCGTACTTTGCCGCGCACCTTGCGTGACGGGCTCGACCGCTTCGGCAAATGTGAGCCGGTGCGCGAACTCTTGGGCGAGCACTTCTGCAACGCGTTCCAGCAGATCAAGGATCACGAGCTTGGCAATTTCGAGCAGGTGATTTCGTCGTGGGAGCGTGACCACCTGTTGCTCAAGGTCTGAGGTGGGCTTCAATTCCGGCTTGGGGATGGAGCGGTCGTACTATGTTGCGACCGCCAATCCGTTTGCGCCGGCGCCGCAGCTTCGGGGTGAAGTAGAGGCGGATGTCGTCGTCATCGGCGGCGGCTTCACTGGCTTGCATGCTGCGCTGAACGCGGCGGAGCGCGGCCTTTCCGTTGTGTTGGTCGAGGCCGGTCGCATTGGCTGGGGCGCTTCGGGGCGTAACGGTGGCCAGGTCATTCCGGGCTGGCGCAAGGGCGCGGCCGATCTGGTGAAGCTCTACGGCGCTGAACGCGCGCGTCTCCTCTTTGATCTATCGCTGCGCGCGCGGGACATGGTGTTGGCGCACGCACAATTGCACGATATTCGCTGCGATCTTGCGTTGAACGGCCATCTGCTCGTTGCGGCAAAGCCGGGCGATGTCGCGTGGATGCGGGAGGAGGTCGAAACCCTCGAACGCGTGATGAAGTATCCGCATGCACGGGTGCTTGATGCCGAGGAAACATACGCGAAGCTGAACTCGCCGCTGTTTTATGGCGCGTTGCTCGATGCATACGGAGGCCACTTTCATCCACTCAACTATGCGTTGGGTTTGGCGGAAGCGGCGCGGGGCAAATATCGCGTCCAGATTTTCGAGCAATCGCGCGCCGTGTCGATCGACACATCGAGTGGCGTTTCTGTGCGCACGGAAGCTGGCGTCGTGCGAGCAAAGTATGGCGTGTTGGCGTGCGATGCGCTGCTAGAGGGACTCGAGCCGCGCATTGCCGGTCGCATCATGCCTGTTGCGAACTATCTGGTCGCGACAGCGCCGCTCACTGATCCTGCGGCGTTGATTGCAGACAATCTTGCGGTGAGCGACACGCGCTTCGTCGTCGATTATTTCCGCTTGAGCGCTGATGGCAGGCTCATCTTCGGCGGCGGTGAGCGCTACACGCCCGAGCCACCGCGCGACATCGCGGAATTCGTTCGACCGTTTATGCTGAAGGTGTTTCCGCAGCTGGCCGACACCCCGATCGAGTATGCCTGGGGCGGGCTGGTGTCGATCACGATGTCACGCTTGCCGCATATCGGACGGATGGGCGATCTCTTCTTCGCGCACGGTTATTCTGGACAAGGCACGTTGTTGCCCGCGATCGCGGGCGCGGCAATCAGTGAAGCAATCGAAGGCGACAGCGGTTTGCTCGATGTGCTGAGCGGTTTGGCGCCGCCGGAATTTCCTGGCGGCGCATCACTACGCGCGCCGCTGCACGTGCTCGGGATGCTTTGGTACGCGTTACGCGACAGGCTTTAGGGCGACTGCACGCTTGGCGGCCGCCTCAATGCTCGCCCAATCGCCGGCCTTTATGTACTCAGCTGGCGCGATCCATGAGCCGCCGACGCAGAGCACATTTTTCAGCGCGAGATAAGCAGGCGCCTTTTCAGGCGTGATCGAACCTGTTGGGCAAAAGCGTGCGGCAGCGAGCGGCGCGCCAAGCGATTTGATAGCGGTGACGCCGCCAAGCTGTTCGGCCGGGAAAAACTTGAAGCACGTGTAGCCGAGATCGAGGCCACGCATGATCTCGCTTGCCGTTGCAATGCCCGGCACGAATGGGATCGACGCCTTACGCGCGGCTTTCATGAGCTTTGGCGTGCCGCCCGGTGAGAGCGCGTATTTGGCGCCGGCATCGATGGCGGCGTTGAGATCCTTTTCGCTGAGCACGGTGCCGGCGCCGACGACCATTTCCGGCGCGTCGTTAGCGACGGCTTTGATCGCGTCGAGCGCCGCGGGCGTTCGCAACGTAATCTCTATGGTGTGGATGCCGCTCGCCAGCAGCACCCTTGCAAGCGGCACGGCGTCGGCGGCGTCATCAATGGTGACGACGGGGATCACCGGCGACAGTGTCAGCACGTGTGTGGCGTCTTGCGGTTTGCTCATGAGTTCTGTGTGGGCCTGCTTGGCGCTGTGTTTCAAGGCATTCGGCAGGCCGCGACCCTCCGAATGACGGCAAGGGAAAGCAAATTGACACCGGTTACCTAGGCGTGCAATCCTCTGTCTGCGGCGGCGTCTCAGGCTTCGGCCTGCCGACAGCAACGCATTGAAAAATAATAAGTAATATCAGCGGGTAGGGTCGAAATCGTGCCGGTCTCCGCCGCTTCAGCGGCCGCCATCGCTCAGAGCTTCGTGGACGCGCGCCGCAGGGCCGCGCCACTGCGGGACTATCCGGGGCAAATGCCCAAGGATTTGCCCGGCGCATACGTGATTCAGGACGCCGCGATTGGCCTCTGGGGCGATGATATCGCCGGCTGGAAAATCGGGATGGTGCCGGCGGATTTGCGCGGCGTGCTCGGCGTTGACCGCATCGCAGGGCCGATTTTCTCGCGTCAGGTTGTGCGTGCGAAGGACGATGAGACGGTCGATCTTGCGGTGCTTGGTGGAGGTTTTGCCGCCGTGGAGGCCGAGTTCATTCTGAAGATCGGGCGCGACCAGGATGTGTCGCAGAAGGCGTGGAGCACGACGGACGCTGCGGAGATGATCGGCGCGGTGCACATCGGCATTGAACTCGCAGGCAGCCCGTTCGCGGGCATCAACGATCACGGGCCGGCAGTTACGGTTTCGGATTTTGGCAACAATTCAGGGCTCGTCGTCGGCGCCGAGGTGAAGGATTGGCGCGCAGTCGATTGGGCGCGCGCAGTGGCGCAAACGTCGATCGATTCAAAGCCGGTGGGAGAGGGCAACGCAGCGATGTTGCCGGGCGGGCCGCTGGCAGCTTTGGCGTTTTTGCTCACGCATTGCGCCGAGCGCGGCAAGCCGCTGCGCAAGGGTCAGCTGATTTCGAGCGGCGCGGTGACAGGCGTGCACCAGATCGAGGCGGGGCAATCGGCTGAGCTTTCGTTTGGTGATTTCGGCGTGCTGCGCTGCAGAGCGGTGCCGGCGCGCGGCGAACAGACTCCCGCTGCCGCAAGCGCTGCGCTCTAATGCGCGCGTTCGGGAGACGCTCATGACAACGCGCCGTTCTTTGCTTGCGGGTGGAGCTGTGCTGGGGCTTGGCGCATGTACGCCGCACACGGACAGCAACGTACTGACGGCCGTTGATGTTCACCCCACCGATTATCCAACAGTGGAAGCTGTGCGTTGGATCGGCGCTGAGTTGGAGCGCGAGACGAGTGGCCGCTTGTCGATCCGCGAATATCCGGGCGGGCAGCTCGGCACCGAGAACGACACGGTCGCGCTGACGCACTTCAATGTTCTGAATTTCTGCCGCGTCACGGCGGCGGCGCTGAACAATACGTTCCCACTCACACAAGCTTTGGTCGTGCCGTATACGTTCCATACCGAAGAGCACATGCGCCGCTCTGTCGACGGGCCGGTGGGACAACAAATTCTCGCAAGCTTCGAGAGCAAAGGGCTAATCGGGCTCGCGCTCTACGACGGCGGTGCGCGATCGATGTATACCGCGCGCCATGCCGTGAACGAGCCGCGCGATATGCACGGGCTTAAGGTGCGCGTGCCGCGTTCTGACATTTTTCTGCAAATGCTCGATGCGATGGGTGCGAACGCGACGCCGATTCCGTTTGGCGAAGTGTTCACAGGTTTGCAAACACATCTGATCGATGCCGCCGAGAACAATTGGTCGACGTTTCAATCAACGCGGCAGTACGAAGTGGCGCGCTATTGGTCTCAGACTGAGCACTGCCATTCGCCGGACGTGTTGATGTTTTCAAAGACACGCTACGACGCGATGACACCGGCCGATCGCGACTTGCTGCGCGCGAAGGCGCGCGAGTCGGTGACGGTGATGCGCGGGCTCTGGGATGAGAAGCAGGCGCGGGCGCGGCAGATCGTTCTCGATGCTGGCGTTCAAGCGAACACGGTTGAGCGCGCGCCGTTCCTGGCGGCGGTTGAGCCGGTGCGGCGGCGCTATGCGAGTGATCCGGTGATCGGTGATTTGTTGCGCCGGATAGAAAACGAAGCCTGAGCATACAGGCGGGGGAGGAGTGATGGCGGCGAAGCGATCGGTGCTGACCGGCGCGTTCGATGTGCTGGCGTGGATCACGATCACGGTGGGCGCGATTGCAATCGTGTCGCTAGTGGGCGTGCTCGCGTGGCAGGTGATCGGCCGCTACGTGCTGAACGATTCTCCAAGCTGGACGGAACCGGTGGCGCTGACGCTCATGAGCGTGTCGGCGTTGTTCGGGGCGGCGATCGCGGTTCGTGCAGAGTCGCATTTTAGTTTTCCGACCTTGGTTGAATCGTCGCCGCCGCCGTTGAAGGCGGTGTTGCGATCGCTGGCGCGCTTGATTGCCGTTGTCTTCGGCGCGGCGCTGTCGTGGTTCGGCTTCTTCTTGATGATCGACAGCTGGGACACGCCAATGGCTGGCGCACCGGCGCCTGAAGGTGTGAGCTACGCGGGCCTTGCGTTCGGTGGCGCGTTGATTGGCCTGTTCGCATTGGAGCGTCTGTTTACAGGCGCGCCGGCGAAGCCAGCGCACGAGGGGACGTGATCATGGAAATCGCGATTCTCTTTGGTGTGTTTGCGCTGCTGCTCATTGTTGGCGTGCCGATCGCGTTCGCGATCTCGGCCGCAACGTTGGCAACAGTTGTTTATCTGGGCCTGCCCCCCGTTGTTGTGGTTCAGCAGGTATCATCAGGCTTCAACAAGATTTCGCTGCTGGCGATTCCGCTCTTCATCTTCACGGGTGAATTGATGATGCGCGGCGGGATATCGGATCGATTAATCTCGCTTGCGTCGTCGTTGGTTGGGCATTTGCGCGGTGGTTTGGGGCAAGTCAGCGTGCTCGCTTCGACGCTGTTCGGCGGCGTTTCGGGGTCGGCGCTGGCGGATGTGTCGGCGATCGGCCCGACGATCATTCCGCAAATGGCGAAGCGCGGTTTCAGTAAAGACTACGCGGTGGATGTCACCGTGTCGGCCTCGCTGGTGGCGCTATTGCTGCCGCCTTCGCACAATTTGATTTTGTTCTCGGCAGTCGCAGGCGGCGGTGTTTCCATCGCCGATTTGTTCGCGGCGGGCATTATTCCGGCGTTGATGCTGGCGATTGGCGTGATGGGCGCCGCGTATTGGCTGGCGCGCGTGCGCGGATATCCGGTGGAAGCATTTCCGGGTTTTGGCGAAGTGCTGAAGCGGCTCGTCGCGGCGATCCCAGGCCTGTTGATGATCTTCGTGATCTTCGGTGGCATTCGCGCGGGAATTTTCACGGCGGTGGAGTCGAGTGCGATTGCGGTGCTTTACGCGCTGATCGTGTGTTTAGTGATTTATCGCGCGCTTGGGTGGAAGGAATTCTGGGCGGCGGCGGCACATTCGGCGCGTGCTTCGGGCGCTGTGCTGTTCGTGATTGGCGCTGCAGGGGCGTTTGGGTGGCTGATCGCGTATCTGCAGATCCCAGGCGCTGTTGTTGAATCACTGAATGCGTTGACCGACGATAAGAACGTGGCGCTGTTGCTCATGCTCATCTCGTTTCTGATCATGGGCACATTCCTCGATCTCGCCCCCAAGATCATTATCGTGACGCCGATCTTTCTGCCGGTGGCAAAGTCTTATGGCATTGAGCCGATGCACTTTGGTGTGATCACGGTGCTCGCAGGCGGACTGGGACTGATGATGCCGCCGATTGGGTCCGTGTTGTTTGTTGGCTCAGCGATTGGCGGGATCACAATTACCGAAGCGATGAAATCGATCTGGCCGTTCTTTTTTGCGGCGTTGATCGTGTTGCTTTTGGTGACGTTTATCCCGGCGCTGTCGCTGACATTGCCGGCGATTTGGCGTTAACGGCGGACGCTTAGATCGGCGGCGAGAAAAGCTTCGATCTCGGCGGCTGACGCGAGGTTAAAGTCACCGGGGATCGTGTGCTTGATGCACGCGGCGCCGAGCGCGAAGCGAATGGCGGCGGCGTTGTCCGAGCCATTACGGAGCGCGTGAATGAGTCCCGCTGCGAACGCGTCGCCCGCGCCAATGCGGTCGACGATATGGGTGACTTCGATCGCCGGCGCTTCCCACGACCCTTCGCGCGTGTGCAATGCTGCGGCCAGCGCGTGATGATTGACGCTGTGTTGCACGCGGTTTGTGGCGGCCATGAGTTTCAGATTGGGGAACGCTTTGCGCGCGGCGTCGGAGGCTTCGCGAGCGTTGGCGTGCGAGCCGCCAAGGATAAGCGCGATGTCGCGTTCGTTGCCGAAGGCGATGTCTGACTGCGCGAGAATTTGGCGGAGGATGGCAGGCGCGTCGCCGTTCCATGCTTGCCAAAGTTTTGCACGATAGTTGCAGTCGAACGAAACGGTCAGGCCAAGTTTGCGTGCTTCTGTCACTGCGCGGATCGCGGCCGCGGCGGCGTTCGCGCCGAGCGCTGCGGTGACGCCCGACACATGGAGCCAGCCTGCCTCTTTGAGGGTTTCGCTCCAGTTTGTTGCGGCGTGGTCGGTCGCGGCGAAGGATGAGGCGGCGCGATCGTAGATCACTTCGGCGGCGCGGCCGCCTGCGCCAGGGCTCAAGAAATAGAGACCCATGCGACCCGTCGTGAAGGCAATGCGCGAGGTGTCGACGCCGTAGCGGCGGAGTTCATTGCGTGCGGCGTGGCCGAGTGCGTTGTCTGGAAGCGCAGAAAGGACGCTCGCGTTGTGACCCAGTGTGGCGAGCGAGACGGCGACGTTCGCTTCAGCGCCGCCGACGCAGACGCTCAGCTGCGGTGATTGCAACAAGAGTTCAGCACCAGGCGCGGAAAGGCGAAGCAGCACTTCGCCGAAGCAAACGATGCCGCCGTCGGAGCGGAAGCCGCTCATCGCGCGAGCCAGCCGCCGTCGACGGGAAGGATGGCGCCGTGCACGTAGTCAGAAGCACGCGAGGCGAGGAACACCGCCGCGCCGCCGATGTCACTCGCTTCGCCCCAGCGCGCAGCGGGAATACGGCCAAGAATTTCAGCGTTGCGCTTCGCGTCGTCGCGGAGCAGCGCTGTGTTGTCGGTGGCCATATAGCCCGGTGCGATGGCGTTCACGTTGACGCCTTTTGCGGCCCATTCGTTCGCGAGCAATCGGGTGAGACCCGCGAGCCCACTCTTTGAAGCGGTGTAAGAGGGCACACGAATGCCGCCTTGGAAGGAGAGCATCGAAGCGACGTTGATGATCTTGCCGTGGCCGTGCGCGATCATGTGGCGGCCGGCGGCTTGCGCGAGGAAAAAAACGGACTTCAGGTTCGTGTCGATCACCGCGTCCCAGTCCGCTTCCGTGAAGTCGACGGAGTCGGCGCGGCGGATAATGCCGGCGTTATTGACGAGAATATCAAGGCGGCCGAGGTCGCCGATGGCTTGTTCGACAATGGCGGCGATGGGTTTCGTTGAGCTGAGATCTGCCTCGATACTTATGAAGTGGCGGCCGAGGGCGATGACTTTCTCGGCTGTTTCGGGCGCGGCGCGGCGGCTGACACTGGCAATATCGGCGCCGGCTTCCGCGAGGGCGAGCGCGATAGCTTGCCCCAAGCCAACGTTCGCGCCGGTGACGAGCGCGACTTTGCCGCTGAGATCAAACGGATTGGCGCTCATTGCTCTCTCTTACGACGCGCGCACGCGACGGATGTAGTCGGCGATCGGCGTATCCTGCGCGTTGGCGAAGAACAATTCTTCGAAGCGCTCGCCGGCGACGGCCGCTTTCAGCAGATCCTGATCGACTGACTTAAGCACCGTCAGCATGTCCTTACACGATGCGGCCTTCAGCTCTTTCAGGATTCCACGGTTCTTCGCCATGATCTGCGCGCGTTCTTTCGGATAGCCGAGGCCGCGTTCGCCGTCGAACAGCTTGCGATAGCAATCTTGCAGATTGAGCTCGGCCGCCCAGCCGAAGCCTTTGGCGTAAGGCATGGCGATGGCGTTGCCGTCATTGATTTGGCCGAAGAGAAAAGCATCTGTCGGGTCGATGATGAGGCCGCAGAATACGCCTGGCATCGAATTGGCCGCGAGCATCGTTCCCATGCCGGTGCCGCAGCCCGTTACGACGAAGTCCGCTGCTTTTGAGTTGATCAAGATGCCAGCGAGGAGGCCGTTCATGACGTATGTCAGCGAGGCTTTGTCTTCGGCGGTGTACATTCCGTAGTGATGCACTTGGTGACCAAGCGGTTCGGCGACCGATTTCAGCGCGTCATGCACGATGCTGCTCTTGGCGGCTTGGCTGTTCTCGATGATGAGCGCGATTTTCATTGGTTTCTCCTCTCTGGAGGTATTTTAGGCCGCCATGGTAACCGGTGTCATAAGCGCGCGCAACGGCGCGCGCTACTTGGGTGCAGCGGCTGTGGACTCACGCTCGACGAGGAACGCAGGGAACACCGCGTTGTCGTCGTCCGGCGCTTGATCGGAAGCGGCGTGCAGCAAGTGCTGCGCGGCGGCGCGGCCCATATCGTGAATGGGCCAGCGCACGGTGGTGAGCGGCGGCCACAGGCGGCGCGAGACCGGCGTGTCGTCAAAGCCGACGACAGAAAGATCGCCGGGAATCGAGAGGCCAAGTTGGCGTGCGGCGTGATAAACGCCCGCCGCCATTTCATCGTTGCTGGCAAAGATCGCAGTTGGGCGCGGGGAGAGCTTTAGCAATTTCTCCGCAGCGGCAATGCCGGACTCATACGTGTAAGCGCCGTCGACCATATTCTTCGCAGGCAATTCGATGCCGCGATCTTTCAGGCCTGCGAGAAAACCTGTGCGGCGTTCTTCGCGTGAGCGGAAGCCCGGCGGGCCGGCGATAAAGCCTATGCGCGTGTGGCCGAGGTCGGCGAGGTGTTTGGCCGCTTCAGCGGTTGCGAGGCTATCGGTTGAAGCGACGAGATTGCCTGGTTCGTCGATCACCGCTGACGCCATGCGGACGTAGTGGCAACCACGCTCCTTGAGCATTTCGATGAGCGCGTTGTTTTCCGAAATTGGCGGCAACACGATGACGCCGAAGAGCTTCTGGCGCTCAACGAAGGCAGACACCTCCGGCAAAAAATCCTTGGCGTTGCGATCGCAAGCGTGAACGACGAGCTCAAAGCCGCTGCCTTTCAAACCCGCGAGCACACCTTCTTGCATGGTCACGACCATTTGCGCGTTTGGATTGTCGAACACCATGCCGATGAGGAACGAACGCCGGAAGGCGAGCCCGCGCGCCTGCGGATCGGGCGTGTAGCCCATCTCCTGCATCAGGCTGTTGACCTTGAGCCGCGTTTCTTCGCGCACAAACGGCGAATTGTTCAGCACGCGCGAGACGGTTTTCTTCGAAACGCCGGCGAGGCGGGCGATGTCGTTGATCGTCGTGCGGCGTTTGCTGTCGCCGCGCGAAGCATCGGCGCTCGAACGTCGGCTGGAAGAGGGTGAACTCACGCTGCGCTGAATCCGCTGCTGCTCTGATTGTCTCTTATGAGACATCGCAGCGCGCTGCGCCAGCTTCAGCGACAAAAAGAAGAAGGGCGGCTCCTTGGAGCCGCCCTGAAGTCTAGATGCACTAGGAGGAGTAGTGTCAGTACGTGAAGCGGATGCCCATTGAGACCTGCCGGCCATAGTGGTGGTAGTAAGACAGGCGATCATCCGGAGAGAGATACTGATCGTTGACCTCATCGGTCAGGTTCAGACCTTCCAGCGTGAAGCGCAGGCGTTCGCTGATTTGATAAGACCCGGCGAAGTCGACGTTCAGTGTGCCCGCGGTGCTTTCGGACGTGTTTGAGTTTCGACCGGGGATCGTCGTCAGGTAGTCGCTACGATAGGCGCCGGAGATGCGCGCTGAGAGGCGCTCATCTTCGTAGTACAGCGTTGCGTTCCACGATTCATCGGACAGGCCCGTGAGTGGCGCGGTGACAGCGATGGTGCCGTTGGCGTTCCGGTAGTCGATGTCGGACTGCACGCTCGTGTAGTTGGCGACGACGCCGAAATTCGAGAGCCAAGAGTCGCCAAGGAAGTAGAACGGCAGCTGCAGGCTGATTTCAAACCCTTCAACGGGCCCGCCTGGCGTGTTTTCTGGTTTGCTGAACTGCCACAGAGCTGCAGCGTTGCAACCAACGACGGCGCCGCAAGCAGCAACCGCTACAGAATCCGAGAGGCCGTACGGATTGCCTGTGAAAGCAATGTCTTGGCGCGTTGTTTGGATGAAGCTGTCGACGTCCTTGTAGAAGTACGCAATCGAAAGCAGCGCCTCATCGTGGAAATACCACTCAAGCGAAAGGTCGTAAGCGCGGGCGCGGAAGGGGTCGAGTTCCGGATTGCCGATCACGACCGTCCGGTTTGAACCAGAGACGGAGACTGCTGCGCCGGGGCTCAGTTGCGAAAGGTTCGGTCGCGACATCACATCGGAGGCGGCGAAGCGAACAAGGACATTGTCCATCGGCTCAAGCACCATGTTGAGCGATGGCAACGTGTCGGAATAAGAGCGTTCCGCGCGCAGTTGAACGGCGCTGACGCCCGAGTTGGAATAACCCAGCGACGTCTGATCCGTTTCAACGTAACGCACACCGATATTGCCGCGGAACGGCATGCCGGCAATTTCTGTATTCCAGTCTGCTTGAACGTATCCGCCGCGATCTTCTTCTTGGATCGTGAAGTTGTTGCCGAGCGCAGGCTCGATGCCCATCGGGAAGAGACTTTGGTTGTTGAGACCCCAGAGTGCAGTCGCGACGTTGACGTCTGGCGCGGCCCAGCTCGTGGGCAAGCCAGCCGGCAAGCTGAGGCCTCGGCCGCTTAGCGCCACCAATTGCGAATAGGTGCTTGTGGCGGTGGCGGTCGTAAATCCAGGAAGTGAACCTTCGAGGTTCGCGGTCGTACCGTTCGACCGACGGAACTCGCGAGATACGAACTCGTAGCTTTTGAAGTTGAGGCCACCCGTCAGCGTGAGCCAATCGTTGGCTTCAAATTCGAGGTCGCCGTAGGCGGTCTCGAAAAGGTTGTCGACGTACTGCGGGCGAAGCCGGATCTGCGACAGTGTCCAGACACCAGGATTAGCGACGTTGACGCCTCCGTAGGTGATCAGCGGCAGACGATTGTCACCGCGGAAGTCGTAGACATAGCCGTCAACATTGTTGCGATCCCACAGCAGCGTGGTTTGCATCGGGTTCGAGTGATCGGATTCCGAACGCCCGACGAACAGGTGTCCCTCAAGGTTGTCGGAGAACTCGTGCTCGAGTGTCAGCGATGTTTGACGCAGTGTTGTCGCGAGTTCGTCCTGGCGGAATTCGGACCGGATATCCACGTCATCGAAGACGCCGTACACAAGCGAATTGCCCTGAATTTCGTAAGATAACACATCGACGTCGCCGATTCCCGATGCGCCCGCGGTGCTGAACACCGGAGCTTCCAGGAACGATTCACTCCGGGTCGCGTCATGTTCAGCGTAGAGCACGTCGAGCGTGATGTCGGTGTTCTCTGTCGGGCGGAATTGAGCCGTGAACGTTGCGCCGAGGCGCTCTTGACTGTGCTCGTAGACATCATATCGCGGAATACGCGGGTGAAATGCGTTGCTGACCGCGGTGTAGTTTGCACCCGAGGTCAGACCACCGACCGTACCAAAGCCGCCGTTTTGCCAACGAACGGTGCTGGCGCCTTCTTCGCGTGAGTCACGATCGCCAAAGGCGATCGAAAACAACACACCCAGCCGATCGTCCATGAACGTGTCGCTGATCAAGAAAGCAACGCGTGGATCGTAGGTCTCGGAGAGATCGTTGTAGCCCCACTGCATTGAGCTCGCGAGCGTGAAGCCGTCATAATCGAAAGGACGCGCGGTGCGCAGATCAACGGTCGCGCCGAGCGAACCTTCTTCGACTTCCGCTTCAGCCGTCTTGCGGACGGTGATGCTGTTGAAGAGTTCAGAAGCAAAGATGTTGAAATCAAAGTTACGGCCGCGGTTTGTGCCGCCTTCAGCGTCGGTTGAGCCCATCGACGACATGGCTTCCATGCCGTTGAGGCGCACGCGGGTGAACTGAGGACCGAGGCCGCGCACCGAGATTTGGCGGCCTTCGCCGTTCGAACGCGTAATGGCGACGCCCGGAATGCGTTGGATCGACTCGGAGAGGTTGTTGTCGGGGAAATCGGCGATGTCTTCCGCCACGATGGCGTCTACAGCCGCGGTTTCTTCGCGCTTGATATCGATGGCCGCTGCCAAACTGGCGCGATAGCCGGTGACGACGATCTCTTCTTCTTCGACCGCGTCCTGCGCGGCCGCCTGACCGGACAGACCGGCGGCAAACGCGGCGATCGATGCGCCCAGCATCAGCGAGAGCTTCGGGCGCATGTGTCCCTTACGACGACTCATTCTGTATTCCTCCCCGATTGACCCCGAGTGCTGCCGGTTTGTCGACCAGCGCCTGGAATTCTTCTGACACCGGTGTCATTTCCCATTAAGACACCGGTGTCAGTGGAGCTTACCAGCGAAGCCCCGTTTGACAAGCGGGAGACGCCTCAAATGCGATAGGTGTCGCGTTCGGGATACTCTCGCAGGTGCGAGATGATGGGCGCGCGGGCTTTTGCGCTGGCGCGCGAACACTAGTTTGGTGGTGCATGGCCGAATTCATTCCCGTCCCGCCGTTCGATCTCGTCGTGTTCGGCGCCACCGGCGATCTTTCGCTCCGAAAACTGTTTCCGTCTCTGCTGCACCGTTTCCTCGACGGGCAGATCCCGGCGCAATCGCGCATCATCGGGGTGGCGCGCAGTGAGATCGATACGGCGGCGTTCCGGCAAATGGTGCACGAAGCGCATCTGAAGTTCGCGCCCAAGGATCACATCGACGAAGCCAAGTGCACTGAGTTCTTGAAGCACGTCGAGTACGCCCGCGTTGATGCAACTGCGCCGGCGAGCGAGTGGGGCGCGCTAAAAGACGCGCTGGCCGATGGCAACGGCAATGTGCGCATCTTCTATCTCTCGACCGCGCCGTCGCTATTTGTGACCATCGCTCAGCGTTTGGCTGAAACGTCGCTCGCGACGCCAACATCGCGGATTGTGCTGGAAAAGCCGATCGGACGCGACTTGGCCTCATCGCGCGCGATCAATGATGGTGTTGGCGCGGTGTTCGACGAACGGCGCACCTTCCGCATCGATCACTATCTCGGCAAGGAGACGGTGCAGAACCTTCTCGTACTGCGTTTTGCGAACATGTTGATTGAGCCGATCTGGTCGCGGGCGACGATCGACCACGTGCAGATCACTGTTGCGGAAGAGATCGGCGTTGAGGGCCGTGGCGACTATTACGATAAGTCCGGCGCGTTGCGGGATATGGTGCAGAATCACATTCTGCAGTTGCTTTGCCTCGTTGCGCTTGAGCCGCCGAACACGATGAATGCGGATGCGATTCGTACTGAGAAGCTGAAAGTGCTCTCCGCACTACGCCGCATCGATGCGCAGAATGTCGGCGCGAAGACAGTACGCGGGCAATACAAGGCCGGCTTGATCAAAGGCAAAGCCGTGCCGGCCTATGTTGAAGACCTCGGCAAGCCGTCGAAAACCGAGACGTTCGTTGCGATCAAAGCGGAGATCGACAATTGGCGCTGGGCCGGCGTGCCGTTCTATCTACGTACCGGCAAGCGCATGGGCGCGCGGCGATCCGAGATCGTCGTGCAGTTCAAGGACACGCCGGTGCCGATCTTCGGCGCGGGTGCGGGTGAGCCGAACAAACTGGTGATGCGCTTGCAGCCGGATGAAGGCGTGCGTTTGTGGCTTAATATGAAGGAGCCGGGGCCGGGTGGTTTGCGTGTGAAAACAGCGCCGCTCGATCTTTCTTTCGCTGAGGAGTTCGGCGGCGTGCGCTATCCGGATGCGTACGAGCGGCTACTGATGGACGTCGTGCGCGGCAACCTCTCGCTCTTCATGCGTCGCGATGAAGTTGATGCAGCCTGGGATTGGGCCGACGACTTGCTCGCGGCTTGGGAAGAAACTGGCCAGGCGCCGAAGCTCTACACTGCCGGCGAGAACGGGCCGGATCAGTCGACTGTGATGCTCGGCAATGACGGCCGCGCTTGGTGGGATCCGGAGTGAAGGGGCGCGTCCCGTCCGGCCAAGTGGCGCTCTTTATCGCAACGGCCGCCCACGTTCTTTGGTGGGCGCTACTCGGCGCCACGCTATATTTTTACAAGTCGTCTCAGGCAATGCCTACATGACCACACTCCACCAAACCGTCGAAGCCGTCACGGCGCGCATTATCGAGCGAAGCGCTTCTCGGCGGCGGCGCTATCTCGATTTGATCTATGCGTATGATGCAACGAAACCAGCGCGTGTGAAGATCGCAGAAGCAAATCGCGCGCACGGCGCCGCTGGCTGCGCGGTACAAGATAAGATCGAGCTGCTGGGCGGCAATTGGCCGTCGATCGGGATCGTTACCTCGTACAACGATATGCTCTCGGCGCACGCGCCGTATGAGCACTATCCCGAAATTATCCGCACTGCGGCGCGCAAGGTTGGCGCTGTCGCGCAAGTGGCGGGCGGTGTGCCGGCGATGTGCGATGGCGTCACGCAGGGCTTCGAGGGCATGGAACTTTCGCTGTTTTCGCGCGACGTGATTGCGCTGAGCACAGCAGTGTCGCTCTCGCACGCGACATTCGACGCGGCTTTGCTGCTCGGCATCTGCGACAAGATCGTGCCGGGGCTTTTGATCGGCGCTCTGAGATTTCCCTGGCTGCCCGCGATCTTCGTACCAGGTGGTCCAATGCCTTCGGGCTTGCCCAACAAAGAGAAGGCCGCGCGCCGGCAATTGTTTGCCGAAGGTAAGATTGGACGCGCTGAATTGCTGCAAGCGGAGGCGGAGAGCTACCACGCACCGGGTACATGCACGTTCTACGGGACGGCGAACTCCAACCAGATGATGATGGAGGTGATGGGCCTGCATCTGCCTGGCGCAGCGTTCGTTGCGCCGAATACGCCGCTGCGTGAAGCATTGACGGTCGCGGCCGCGCAGCGCGCTGCGAAGATCACGGGGCTTGGCGATGATTATCGGCCGATCGGCCGGGTGGTGGATGAAAAGGCGATCGTGAATGCGATCGTGGGCCTGATGGCGACGGGTGGCTCGACCAATCACTTCGTCCACTTGCCTGCGATCGCGCTGGCTGCAGGCATTGAGATCACGTGGGACGATTTCGCCGAGCTTTCGCACGTCACGCCGCTCTTGGCGCGGATATACCCGAACGGTTCAGCGGATGTGAATCAGTTCCACGACGCAGGCGGCATGGCCTTTCTCACGCGCGAATTGCTTGATGCAGGATTGTTGCACGGAAATATCGCGACCGTTGGCGGCGAGAGCTTGGCTGCATATGCCCAAGAGCCGATGCTTGTCGGTGAAGCGCTTTCTTGGCGCGATGCGCCGGGGACGAGTGCGGATGAAAGCGTGTTGCGCGCTGCGCGGACGCCATTTTCGGCGGACGGTGGCCTTCGTCTGTTGAGCGGCGGGCTTGGGCGCGCGTGCGTGAAAGTTTCAGCTGTCGCCGAAGGAAAGCGCGTCGTCGAAGCTCCGGCGCTGGTGTTCGATTCTCAGGCCGATGTGCAAGCAGCGTTCAAGCGCGGCGACCTTGACCGTGACTGTGTGATCGTTGTGCGCGGACAGGGCCCGCGCGCGAACGGTATGCCGGAGTTGCACAAATTGATGCCGCTCATGGGCGCGTTGCAGGATCGCGGCTTCAACGTCGCTCTGGCCACGGACGGACGAATGTCCGGCGCGAGCGGGAAGGTGCTGGCGGCGATCCACATCACGCCTGAAGCGGCGGAAGGCGGGCCAATCGCGAAGGTGCGGAACGGTGACGTGTTGCGTGTCGATGGCGATAGCGGTTTGCTCGATGTTGTATCGCCGGCCGACTGGCGCGAGCGCGCACCGGCGCAGCTTGATTTGGTCGGCAACGCACGGGGCGTCGGACGCGAGCTGTTTTCGATGTTCCGCGCGAATGCGTGTTCGGCCGAGCGCGGCGGCTCGTCGTTTCCGGATTACGACCCGATCTAGTCGATGCCCATTTGTTGACGGAAGCGCGCTTCGAACGCGGCGTCGCGCGGCTGCGGCGCGAAGCCTTCGCCCACGGAAATTTCTAGCTCGCGATTGACGCCGCCGCCGAGTGGAACTGTCAGGTGTTCGACCTGACGGAAGGTCGTGAAGTCGGTCGCGACGAGCGGCAAATAGGCGGGCGTAAGGTGGACGACCAGCACGCGTCCGCCTTCTTCGGATCGCATCGGGTTGTTCGCTTCCGCCGAATTGTTCGCCGTGCCGTGCAGCAGCCACATGCGGACCGGCGGCAGCGGCGCGCCAGCGCGGCGTGCCTCGCGCCAGTAATAGCTGAGCTCGAAATAGGTCATGCGGTCATCGACCAAAACGGCGGAGAACGGCAATTCGCCGGGCTGCACCGCAGCACGGCGTGCGATTTCGTTCGCGGTCTCTTCCCAACCTCGCGCCGTGCGCACGCCTTTGGCTTGATTGGCGAGCGCCGGATGCCACGCGATGATGGCGACGAACACCGCGCCGATGGCGATATTAGCAAGCGTCGCGGCGACCAACGTTCGGCGCCCAGCTACTGAAGAGAACAACGTGCCTGTCACTAACAACAGCAACGCCGGATAGGCGACGGCGGCCCAGTTGGCGTTGGCGCGCGAGATGAAAGCAATTGCGCTGATGATGATAAAGGGCGGGATGACGTACGCGATGAGGAATTTTTCCTCGGTCGAGAGCCCATCGCTGCGCCGCCAAGCCCGCCACAGCGCCCAAATCAACACAACGAAGATCACCGGCCCGATGACGCCGGCTTGCCCGAAGATGAACTCGAACAGCTCGTCCAGGTTGAATATCCTGGCGTTGTCGAAGTGGGCGTTTGCCGCCGTGTGCCGAGCCGTGACGAAGCCGTTTTGAACGTTCCAGATCAAGTTCGGCGAGATCACAATCAATGCGATCAAAGTAGCGAGCACGCCGCGACCCTTCGCCAATGCTTGCCGGACTGGCTCCAGCCACCATGCGGCGAGCGCCGTGCAGAGAAAGAAATAGAACATGGCGTACTTGGCCTGCGCGCCCAAGCCGATGGCGAGACCAAGCACGACGGCCCACATCCAGGCCCGTGTGTTGACCAGCCGCCACATTGCGAACAGCGCGATAGACCACAGCGGCAAGAGCAACGCGTCGGTTGAAATGAGTCCCGACGAAAACCAAACGCCAGGAAGCATGAGCCAGCCGAAACCAGCCCAGAAGCCAGGCCACGCGCCATACATTGAGCGGCCGAGTGCGAAGATGGCGCCAGCAGCAATCATGTGCGCGATCGGCGCGCCAAGGCGCACTGCCCATTCGGCGTCCGTGCCCGCTAGAAATGTTGTCGCGCCAATCACCCAAGCAATCAGCGGTGGCTTCGTGAAGTAACCCCACTCGAATGTGCGTGACCACATCCAGTATTGCGCTTCATCGAAGTAAAGCCCGAGCGGGATGTAAAAGAGCGCGACAACGCGCGCGGCAGTAACCGCGATCAGCACGAACAGAAAGGCGAGAGTCGCGCGGTCGAAGGCGGCTCGTGTTGCGGTCATCGGCGTCTCGGATTGTCCCCTGGGCGTCTTAGCGGATGGACCACCTTGGCGCCAGGACGCCCGCGCACTTGTATGGGGGGCAAACGTGCCTATCTGGCGTCGTTTGTATGCGCTAAGGAGCCGCCATGACGACGATTCCCGCTGAATGGCGCCCGCATAAGGCGATCTGGACCGCTTGGCCCTCCGCGGCTGACCTTTGGGGCGAGGACTTGGATCCGGCGCGCGCTGAGGTCTCGGCGATGGTCCGCGCGCTTTGGGATCGCGGTAATGGCGACAAGATGCGCGTGCTGGCGCATGGGCGCGAGGCTGAGGCGAGCGCCAAGTTGGCGCTTGGACAAGCGGCCGAAGTGATCCCCGGCGCGTTCGGCGACATCTGGTTTCGCGATACTGGGCCGATCTTCGACAGCGCTGGCGTTGCGCATGGCTTTCAGTTCAACGGGTGGGGCGGCAAGTATCAGTTGCCGCACGACGACGAAGTTGGCGCGCGCATCGCACTTTTGTCGAAGGCGGATTATCGGCGGCACGAGTTCATCCTTGAAGGCGGCGCCATTGAGATGGACGGCGAAGGCACGCTGCTGACGACGCGTCAGTGCCTGCTCAATCCGAACCGCAACGCACATTGGACGCAAGAGGGCGCGGAAGTTTCTCTGAAACGCGCTCTCGGGATCGAGAAGGTGTTGTGGCTCGATGAGGGCCTGCTCAACGATCATACCGATGGCCACATCGACAACCTGGCGCGCTTCGTCGCGCCAGGTAAGGTTGTGTGCCAGGCGCCGGCTAACCGCGACGATCCTAACCACGACGTGCTTGAAGAGATCGCACTTGCGCTCGGCGGCATGCGTGACGCGAAGGGCCGCAAGCTTGAAGTGATCCGTATTCCTTCGGTTGGTTTGTTGGAGGATGAGGACGGCGATCCGGTGCCGGCGAGCCATATGAATTTTCTGATCGGCAATTCGACTGTCGTTGTGCCGATCTATTCGGGCAGCGGCGATGACGCCGTGAATGCGCTTGGACCGTTGTTTCCCGACCGCAAGGTTGTCGGACTGTCGTCGAACGCCATTTTGACTGGTGGTGGTTCGTTTCACTGCATCACTCAGCAGGAGCCGGCGTGATGGCGAAGACAATCAAGGTGGCCGCGATCCAGACTTCGTATGGCGAGGACATGACGGCCAACATCGCCAAAACCGAACGCTTCGTGCGCGAAGCGGCGGGCAAGGGCGCGCAGGTCATTCTGCCATCGGAGCTGTTTCAGGGGCCGTACTTCTGCACAACACAAGAAGAGAAGTGGTTCGGCACGGCGTACGAGGCGAAGACGCATCCGTGCGTTGTCGCGATGGCGCCGCTGGCGAAAGAGCTAGGCGTTGTGATCCCTGTCTCGATCTACGAGCGCGACGGGCCGCAATACTACAACTCGGTCGTGGTCGTGGACGCCGATGGCAAACAGCTCGGCGTCTATCGCAAGAGTCACATTCCTGACGGCCCCGGCTATCAGGAGAAATACTACTTCCGCCCTGGCGATACCGGTTTCAAAGTTTGGGACACCGCGTTCGGGCGCATTGGTGTCGGCATTTGCTGGGACCAGTGGTTTCCGGAAGCCGCGCGCGCGATGGCGATCCAAGGCGCGCAGGTGTTGTTCTATCCGACAGCGATCGGCAGCGAGCCGCACGATAGCTCGCTCGACACGCGCGACCCGTGGCAACGCGCCATGCAAGGTCATGCGGTGTCGAACGTCATCCCAGTTGTTGCGAGCAATCGCATCGGCACGGAAGCGAGTGGCCAGAAATTCTACGGCTCCAGTTTCATCGCCGATCATCGCGGCGATCTGGTGCAGAAGTTCGAGCGCACCGACGAGGGTGTTCTGGTGCACGAGTTCGATCTCGACTTCCTCGATCGTCATCGTGCAGCATGGGGCTTCTTCCGTGATCGGCGGACGGAGTTTTATCGCTAATGACCGAGCCGCTTCGCATCGACTTCGTCTCTGACGTCGCGTGCCCTTGGTGCGTGGTCGGCTTGCGCTCTTTGCTGAAGGCGCTCGATGAGACTGGCGCGACGGCGGAGATTCATTTGCAGCCGTTTGAGCTCAATCCGGACATGGCGCCGGAAGGTGAGAATACCGCTGAGCACGTTGCGAAGAAGTATGGCTCAACGGCGGAACGCTCACAGGCCGCGCGCGAAGTGATTAAGTCTCACGGTGCGGCTTTGGGCTTCACGTTCAATTACGGCCCGGAAAGCCGCATCTGGAACACGTTCGATGCGCACCGGCTGCTGCATTGGGCTGAGCTTGAGAACAAAGGGCTCGCGCTGAAAGAGGCGTTGTTCAAGCTGAACTTCACGGATCAGCGCTCGACCAGTGATCACGCGGCGCTCATTGATGCGGTGCGCGATGCCGGACTTAGTGTGGAGCGGGCACAGGCCATACTCGCGACGGATGAATTCGCTGCGGAAGTCCGTCACGCGGAAGAGTTTTGGCGCAGCAACGGCATCAATGCAGTGCCATCCGCCATCTTCAACCAGCGCTGGCTCGTTCAGGGTGGACAGCCGCCGCAAGTGTTCGCGCAAGTGATCCGCGATGTGATCAGCGGGAAGGCGACACAGGCCTAACGGAGCCGAGTGTAGTCACTAGGCGTCTTCCAGTCGCGATACTTGATTTGTGCGGGGACATCGGCCGTCAGCGGCGTGCGCTCATCCATGCGATCGGCGAGCCATTCGAACCACTCGAATAAGTTTGACCAGCCGGCGGCTCGCTGCTCTTCGACGTAGCGTTTAGCTTTACGCCAGCAGACGACAGTCGCGCCGCGATAGTAGTCAGCATAGACGTCGATCGGGATATGGCCGCGCGCCACGAGCGGCCCGAGGCTTTCGAACGTCGCCATCAAACTGCTGACCGCCGCGAAATCCTCTCCAAGCTTAGCTTTGAACTCCGCCGTCGTGAGATCATCAGGCAGTTCGTACATGAGCAGTGCGGCGCGCGCCGTGAGCGACGTTTGCAGCGAGCGCAGCATCTCTGCGGCGCCTTGCGCCTCACGTTGCACGCGCAATTGGTAAAGTTGAATGAGGCCGAATACGACGCCGACGACGACGGCGATGGTCTGAACGATCTGAAGCGTAAGTTCCAAAGCCGTGCCTTCTACTGCAGCAAGTTAAGTGCGGCGTCGCGCGCGCGAGCATCGCCGTAAGCCAATACACGGCCGCCTTGGCTAGCGTCGCCACCGTCCCACGCGCACACGCCGCCGCCGGCGCCCGTGATGATTGGGATGAGAGCGGCGATGTCGAAGGGTTTGAGATTGCTTTCCAGAACGCCGTCCACGTGGCCGGCGGCGATCATGCTGTAGGCGTAGCAGTCTAGGCCGTACCGCACGAGCTTGGCTTCGCGTTGGACGTTCGCCCATGCCCGCGCTTCATAGCCTTCAAACAAGTCTGGGCTGGTCGTTGAGAAGGTCGCGTCCTTCAAGGAAACGCAGGCGCGTGTTTTGATCGCCTGCGTGCCGCCGCGTGTGGTGGCGTTGGCCCCGTCCATCCAGCCGCGATAGCGCTCTTGCGTGAATGGCTGATCCATCACGCCGATGAGCGGGCGATCTTCGTAGTAGAGGCCGATCAGCACGCCCCAGGTTGGCAGGCCAGAGATGAAGGCGCGGGTGCCGTCGATTGGATCGAGGATCCATTGGTAGCCACTCTTGCTGGCGCGTTCGCCGTACTCTTCGCCGAGGACGCCGTGATCTGGAAACTCTCGCTCGATCAGCGCGAGCATCGCGCGCTCGGCGGCTTGATCGGCGTCGGTGACGGGATCGAAGCGGCCGTCGTCGAGTTTGTTGGTGATGCTGTGCTTGGCGCGGAAGTAGGGAAGGATGGCGTCGCGCGCGGCGTCGGCCAAAGTGTCGGCGAAAGCGATGAGGCGCGTCGTGTCATGCGTCGGCATGGCGTTTACTATAGACGCGTTCGCCGCGTTGCGCACAAACGAATACGGACCCGCTTTGCAGCGAGCCCGTCCCCGTTTCCCCCAATCGAAGCGGTGCTTTAGGCCGCGTCGGTGGATTCGTCTTGCAGCGCCTTCGCGAGATCGAGGAGGCGGCGGCGCGGACGTTCGCCGAGCTTGTAGTAAGCGCGGATGAGTTCCAGCGTTTCTTTTTGTGAGAGCACGTCAGCCGCGATGAGGTCGCGGTCGTTGGCCGGTGCGCCAGGCGTCGCCGGAGTAGCGACTTGCTGGAGGCCTTCGAAGAAGTAGTTCACCGGCACGTTCAGTGCGACGGCGAGTTCGTACAAGCGAGAAGCAGTCACGCGGTTAGCGCCGCATTCGTACTTCTGGATTTGTTGGAAGCGGATGCCGATGGACTCAGCCAGTTGTTGCTGGGTGAGGCCCAAGAGCCGGCGACGGCGGCGGAGCCGCTTGCCGACATGGAGGTCGATGGCGTTAGCCATAGGTGTGCGCCCTTGTTCATGGCGGTGTCCCCCATGGGCCCGCCTTATGCGCTTAGGGAGAGCATGACGCGTGCCACGTCCTATCGACGCGAATTGTTCCGTCGTTAGAGTTTGTTGACGCTGTCGGGCGCGTGCGGAGCGAATTCTGCGCCGTTTCGGCGCCAGGGGTTTTGGTAAACGCGATCAAGCCACGGTTTCGTCATGGCGCTGCCCTTTGCGGCGCACCTTCGCGCGAGACTTATTCGTCTAAGGCGGAGTCGAAGATGAAGATGCGTGCATTCCTTTTGGTTGCTCTGTTCGCGCTGGGCGCGTGCGCGAGCACGCAGCGAACCTTGAGCTACAATGCGGGGATGCCGGACGCTGATGTCTACGTTGGCGAGCAGCGCTTTCAGGTTTGGTTTCACGAGCGCGATCAGACGGTGCTGGTCGTGCGCGGCGATAGTCAGCCGTTGGGCGTGCTATTGGCGCAGAACATGACCGTTTACGCTAACGATCGCACGCTCGGCATTCTGTGGTGGGGCGCGGCGGCGAACGCGGTGCTGACGCAGTTTGGTTGCTACGGCACCGAGGTCACTGGCTCAGACCAGATGCGCGAGATCGAATACACGTGCCGCAACCCCGTCGATGTTAACGCGCAGGTCGCGCAGCATCGCGAGGAATGGCGACGCGGCGTACGCGTGCCGGCGCCAGCTGAGCAGCGTTAACCGGCTTCCTTCGTCTTCGCGGCGCGCTTGCGCTCGTTTGGATCGAGGTAGGCTTTGCGGATGCGGATCGCGGCTGGCGTCACTTCCACCAGCTCGTCGTCTTCGATCCAGGCCATGGCTTGTTCGAGCGTGAGACGACGCGGCGGCGTGAGGCGGATGGTTTCGTCCTTGCCTGATGCGCGAACGTTGGTGAGCTTCTTGCCCTTCAACGGGTTCACATCGAGATCGTCGCCGCGGCTGTTTTCGCCGATGACCATACCTTCATAGACGTCTTCGCCGTCGGCAATGAACATCTGGCCGCGCTCTTCGAGATTCCAGAGCGCGTAGGCGGTTGATTGGCCTTTGTCGTTCGAGACGAGTGCGCCGTTGCGGCGGCCCGGGATTTCGCCTTTCCACGGCGCCCAATCGTGGAAGAGGCGGTTCATGACGCCTGAGCCGCGCGTGTCGGTGAGGAATTCGCCGTGATAACCGACCATGCCGCGCGACGGCGCGTACATCACCATACGCGTCTTGCCGCCGCCTGACGGGCGCATGTCCTGCAGTTCGGCTTTGCGGATGCTCATCTTCTCGATGACGACGCCCGTGTATTCGTCGTCGACGTCGATGACGACTTCTTCGACCGGCTCGAGCGTCTGCCCGTTCTCGCTGCGCACGAGCACTTTGGGGCGCGAGAGCGAAAGCTCGAAGCCTTCGCGGCGCATCGTTTCCACGAGCACGCCGAGTTGAAGTTCGCCGCGGCCGGCGACTTCGTAAGCGTCACGGTTTGCGGTTTCGGTCACGCGGATAGCGACGTTGGATTCTGCTTCGGCCAGCAGGCGCGCGCGGATGACGCGGCTTTGCACCTTGTCGCCGGCGCGGCCAGCGAGCGGGCTGTCATTGATCGATACCGTGATCGCAAGCGTTGGCGGATCGATCGGCGTCGATGGAATGGCTGTCGCAAGATCGGGCGAACCGATCGTGTCGGCAACCGTGGTTTCGACGAGGCCAGCAATGGCGATAATGTCGCCGGCTTCGGCGGTCTCGACCGGGACGCGCTTCAAGCCGCGGAAGGTGAGGAGCTTGGTGAGACGGCCCTTTTCGATTTCTTTGCCGTCGCGCGTAATGGCGCGTACGGGATCGCCAACTTTCACGCGGCCAGCTTCGACACGTCCCGTCAGCATGCGGCCGAGAAACGGATCGGAATCGATCATGGTGACGAGGAATGCGAACGGTTGGTCGCGACGTTGGATCGGCTCGGGGTCCGGCACGTGGCGCACAATCAATTCGAACAGCGGCGTGAGATCTTTCTGCTCATCGCTCATGTTCACCTTCGCCCAGCCTTCTTTGCCGGATGCGTAGAGGATCGGGAAATCGGCTTGCTCGTCCGTGGCGCCGAGCGCGAGGAAGAGTTCGAAGATCTCGTTGAGTGCTTTGTCGGGATCTGCGCTCGGGCGATCGACTTTGTTGAGCACAACCATTGGACGCAGACCGCGCTTCAGTGCCTTTGACAGCACGAACTTGGTTTGCGGCATCACGCCTTCGGAGGCGTCGACGAGAATAACGCAACCATCGACCATGCCGAGGATGCGTTCGACTTCGCCGCCGAAGTCCGCGTGGCCGGGCGTATCGACGATGTTCAGGCGATATTCCTCGCCCGCGTTGGCCCAATGAATCGAGGTGCACTTGGCGAGGATGGTGATGCCGCGCTCGCGCTCCTGGTCGTTGGAATCCATGGCGCGCTCGGCGTGCGCTTCGTTGGCGCGAAAGGCGCCGCCTTGGACGAGGAGCTGGTCGACGAGGGTCGTCTTGCCGTGGTCGACGTGGGCGATGATCGCGAGGTTACGGAGGCGCTCGGCCATGAAATCGGGCTTTCGGAAACGGAAGGGCAGGCTTCTGCCCGCGTTAGGCGCCTGCTTCAACGGCAGACCTGGAGATTCCTTATGCACAACCCATCCAGGGCCGCATGTGTGCATGTGCAATACGGCATGGCGGCAGAAAAAAGCAAATAAAAACGGGATTGTAGCAGAACTTACAAAAACGTGACGCTGCGTTCACCTTGCAAATTGCTGCAGTGCGAAATAACTTTGTTGCGTTGCGGGGTTTCGCGATCCCGCACACGCCCTTTCGGGCGTTTCCTCCCTATTTTACCTCAACCGCCGGGCTCACCCCCGGCGGTTTTTTCTTTGTGGTCAGTCCGGATTTTGCGCGAGGTGTCTCACCGAAACGACTTTGGGCAGCGTCGCAACTAGTGCGTCGGGGCGCCCGTCAGCTGGTGGAAGATTTCGTCCGCGGCGTTGAGTTGCGTGAAGAACAGCGTGATGTTGTTCGTTTCCCGGCAGGCAGTGTAGAAAGCAACTTGCTGGTCCGCGCCGTCGGTGCGCTGCCACGTCACCGTGCCGTATGGCGCGTCGGTCATTTGGCGCTCGCACGCGAGCCCGCCGTCGATAAAGCGCTCGGTCGGGGCCAGCGTTGTTCGGATGCGCTCGAAATCTCTAGGCGTCAGCGCAAAATTTTGTGCGGGCAGCAGAGGTGTGCCAAATTGCGCTCCGCTTTGCGTTTGTTCAAACGTGGCCCGGCCATCGCTGGCGATGACCCAACGCTCCTGCACGTAACCCCACGAACTCACTTCATACGTGATGCGCACCGTTTCTTGCGCGGGCGGTCGCGGCGCGGACGCGCAGGCCCCGAGGATCAGAGCCAACACAAGCGTGCGGGCGGAGTGCATCAAGCGAGGCTCTTGTGCAGGTTTGCCGCACTTAGCGCCTCGGCGAGGCGCGTCATGTCGGCGCGCACGCGGGCGTAGCCGTTGGTGCGCTCAAGCGTGCGCTCGTCAACGTAAAGCGCGCGATTGATCTCGATTTGCAGCGCGTGCACGTGTGCGGCGGGGCGGCCGTAGCTTTGTGTCGTGTGGCCGCCGGCGAAGGGCGTGTTGCGCGCAACGCGATACCCAAGGCGTCGCAGCGTGACCTCGGCGAGCGCCGTAACCGATGGATGGCACGAGGCGCCAAAGCGATCGCCCAGTACAACATCGGGCGCATGCGCGCCGCGGGCGTTGTTTGGCATTGAGTGGCAATCGATCAGCACGGCGCAACCGAATTGCTCTTTGGTCTCGGCGACTAGGCTTTGCAGTAGTGTGTGATAGGGGCGATGGACGGTATTGATGCGCCGCTCGGCTTCGCTGAGCGCAAGTTTGCGCCGATAGATCGTTTGCCCGTCGCCGCTAATGCGCGGAATGGCGCCAAGGCCCGCTTGCACGCGCGCGGAATTGTTTTGCGGCGATTGCGGCGGGCGTTCGTCGAACATGTCCGGATCGAGTTCGGCCGGATCGCGGTTCAGATCGACGTAAGCGCGCGCGACTGTGCCTGAGAGAACGCACGCGCCGTGCGCTGCGGCGCCGGCGAAGAGTTCATCGACATAGGCATCCTCAGAACGGCGCAGGCTGATGAGGCTAACGCGCGCGTCGGCCAAAAGCTCAGCTGGATAGCGGCGGCCGCTGTGCGGGGAGGCGAAGATGAGCGGGGTTGTCCGGCGCAGCGGCTCGATCAGAACGAAGGGCGGCTCGTTGTTAACAACGGCTTGGCTTTCGCCATCCGCAGCGGCAGGCGCCGCGCTTGAGCCGAGGTCTGTCGGGTCCATGCTTCCGGTATTGTTCGCACCGCTTGCTGCGGCGTCAATCTTTACGCCTGTTTACGAGCTGTGTGTGACGGTTCAGCCGCCCTTTACCCGAATTATGCTAGGCGTTACCGGTTGATAGGGCGGGAGTTCCGGAGTGGCTAGCGGTATGGCGCGTATCCTACTTGCCGAAGACGATGACTCGCTCCGGGCGTTCCTGGTGTCGAGCCTGTCGCGCGCGGGGCATGACGTTACCGGTTTCGGCGATGGCGACGCCGCCTGGGAAGCGCTTGAACACGGCTCTTTCGACCTGCTGCTGACGGACATCGTCATGCCGGGCCTGGACGGCATCGAGCTGGCGCGCCGCGGCGCGGAGGTCGATCCGGCTATGAAGATTGTGTTTATTACTGGCTTCGCGGCCGTGGCGCTTTCGGCGCAAAGCCAGGCGCCTAAGGATGCGAAGGTGCTGTCTAAGCCATTCCATCTGAAGGATTTGGTCGTCGAGATCGAACGAGTGATCGCGGCGGCTTGAGGAATCCGGGAGACGCCTGTATAGGCGCTCCACCCAACGCATTGGG
>JAPLOL010000105.1 GCA_026400735.1 Alphaproteobacteria bacterium
AGCTAAGCCCGGCAAGAAGATGACCGAGCGCGCCGAAGCTGAGGCCGCCGCGTCCGCTGCTCCTGCCGAGGCCGCTCCGGAGGCATAAGGAACACCTGTGGCCGAGAAGAAGTCCGCGCTGAGCAAACCGAAAGCTGCCGCCAAAGCGGCGCCGGCCGCCGCCAAGAAGGCAGCGCCGGCCCCCCGCCGTGGCGAACCCGCCCCGAAAAAGGCCGCTGCCGCACCGCCGCCCCCAAAGGCGGCGGCGAAGGCCGTCAAGCCTGAGCCCAAGGCGAAAGCCCCGGCGCCAGCACCGAAGGCCGCCGCCAAAGCTGCGCCTGCTTCAAAGCCGGCAGCTAAGGCGCCAGCTCCGAAGCCGGCGCCGGTCGCGAAGGCTGCTCCGAAGGCCGCAGCCAAACCCGAGAAAAAGCCGGACGTGAAAGCTGCGGCCAAGCCGGCGCCCGCGCCGAAGGCTGCTGCGAAGCCCGAGCCCAAAGCTAAGGCGGCTCCGCCGCCGAAGGCGCCAGCCAAGGCAGCCAAGCCTGAGCCGGAACCGAAGAAGCCCGCCGCAAAAGCTGCGAAGCCCGCGCCTGAGCCGAAGCCGGCAAAGGTTGCTCCGGTCAAAGCTGAAAAGCCGCCGAAGCCGCCCAAACCACCAAAGCCCGAGAAAGCTCCGAAGCCGCCGAAACTCGCACCGGTCGCTGCTGCTCTGGCCAAGCCAATGCCGGCGAAGCCAATGGCCGTAGCCGCTGGCCGCGCGCAACCGATCACGCGCGCGCCGTTGCCGACGCCTGTGCGCATGGCTCCGAAGCCGCTCGCGGCGCCCAAGCCTGTTGCGAATGAGCCGGAAGTCGCTGGCGATCTCAAAGACGTGCCGGCGTTCAAAGGCAAAGGCACCTCCGCCAAGGGTATGATCATGGTCGGCGCCATTGGCGGCGCCTTCGGCGTGAAGGGCGAAGTACGGCTGCGCGCTTTCACCGAAAAGAAGGACGGCGTCATCGCCTACGGTCCGCTTTATGACGAAGCCGGCAAGGTCCTGCTTAAGCCGAAGAGCTGGCGTGAACTGAAAGACGGCGTGGCCGTTGTTGCTCCTGAAGTGAAAACCAAAGAGCAAGCCGACGCCATGAAGGGCCAAAAGGTCTTCGTTCCGCGCGCCAATCTTCCAGGCACGGCGAAGGACGAGTTCTACGTTGTCGATCTGCTCGGCTCACGCGCCGAAGCCCTCGACGGCACCGTGCTCGGCGACATCGTCGCGGTGTGGAATTTCGGCGCTGGCGACATCCTCGAATACAAACCGCCGAACGGTGGACCGAACGTGCGCGTCATCTTCACCAAAGAAGCCGTCCCGCACGTCGACCTCACCGCCAAGCGCGTCGTGCTCGATCCCCCAGCGCCTGAGCCTATCGAGAAGTAACACCGAAGGTCAGAATGAGGGCACTGCTTGTACTCGCGGCTGCTCTCATGCTGGCGTGCTGCGCGACATCGCCTGAAGACGATGCGCACGTCTGTGAGGTCGTTCGCGCAACGCCGCACGCCACCGAGTTTACGTCCGACAACTTCGATCTCACAAATTGGCAGTCGATCGCGTTGCGATCGAACCGGACCGATTGCGTAGAGACCCGCCTGCAGGGGATTTTCTATCGCTATCCGCAGATCGGCTTCAGCACCAGTGGCGATTTCGCAATCGTCCTCGTAAATTCCGGATCTGGCCATTTAGCGCTAGAGGGCTCCCGCTGTTATCTTCGCCGGGAGCGTGATGCGTGGCAGCTCGTTGGCTGCACGCGCGAATGGGAATTCTGAAGCCATGGCGTTCGCCGCCTCGATCATCACCCTCTTCCCGGAAGCTTTTCCGGGCGTGCTTGGCGTTTCGCTGATTGGCAAAGCACTGCGCGATGGTTTGTGGTCGCTTGAAACAACGCAGCTGCGCGATTTCGGCCAAGGCCCGCACAAGAATGTCGATGACACGCCTGCAGGCGGCGGCGCCGGCATGGTGCTGCGCGCCGACGTAGCCGCAGCGGCGATCGACAGTATCGAGCGCAACGACCGTCCGGTGATCTACCTCTCACCGCGCGGCAAACAGCTGAGCCAAAAGATGGTTCAAGAGTGGGCGGCGGGGCCTGGCGTCATCCTCTTCTGCGGACGCTTCGAAGGCTTGGACGAGCGCGTCATCGAAGCGCGCGACATGCAAGAAGTGGCGGTTGGCGAAGCGGTACTTGCCGGTGGCGAGGCAGCAGCCATGGTGCTCCTCGAAGCGTGCGTGCGTCTCATCCCCGGCGTGCTCGGCAACGAGACGTCTACCGTCGAAGAAAGCTTCAGCGGCGACGGCCTGCTAGAGCACGGCCAATACACGCGCCCGCGCGAGTGGGAAGGCCGCACCATCCCCGACGTGCTCACCTCAGGCGATCACGCAAAAGTCGAAGCTTGGCGCAAAGCCGAACGCGAGCGCATCACCCGCGCGCGCCGCAAGGATTAAGGCGCGACGCGATAGCCGTCGTTCGCGCCAACCCAAATCACGTGCTGCGTTTGTTGAGGTTGCGGCACGCCGCCCATCGTCGTTTCAGAGCGAAAGCCATCGCCATCCGGCGTGAGCGTCATGCAGCTCTCTTGGCCAAACATTTGCCCGAGCTGCTGCGTCAGGCTGGATCGAATTTCGGTTGTGTCAGCTTCACTCGCGACCGCGCCATCGATCGTGAACGTGGCGCGCGCTACATCAGCCGCCGTGAGCGGTCCGCAGATCGCGCCGTTGCGCACCGTCACTGGATTGGAAATGCGCATGACGATTGCTGGTGAAGGACTGATCAGAACTTGTGCAGGATTGTCGATGACGCCATTGGCTTGAAACACGTAGCCGCCAAGCGCCTGACATGTCTTGGCCGATGTGTTCGGCTCGAAACACTGAAGCCGCCCTTCCCGCGCCGGAGCCAACGGATCGGCGCTTTGCGCCATGACCGGCGTCGCGAACATCGCAAGCCCCGCCACAAGTCCAAAAATCGCCAGGCGCATCAAGGGTCTCCAAAATTCTCGAACCGGCCCTTAGCCGCAAAGCCATGACGCGCGCTACCGTGCGGCGCACTGCCCCAAGACGGCCCGAATTTGGAGGCAACGGAACCGCTATGCGCCGCGTCCTCATCGCTCTTGTTTGCCTCTTTGCCCTGCCCGCCGCGGCGCAGACGCCCGCCGCTTCACCAGAACTGACACGCGCCACCAATGCCCTGGGCGCGATCTGGCGGCCGATCGACGGCCCCATCACGACCGAAACACTTCGCGCCGCCTGCGCCGGCGCTGAGCAAGAAATGCAGGCGCTGGACGCTGCCATGCCGCCCGAACTCAACGAAGAATCCGCCGCCCGCGTGCGCGGCCTGCGCGGCCTCCACATCATTCCGATCGCTCAAACCCCTGGCGCCGCCTACTTCTTCCCACCCCTCAACATGCCTTGGTTTCACAGTGGCCTTGGCGGGTTTTCGGTGATCGACGAGGCCAACGGCTTGATCGGCGTTCGAGATTCCGGGGATCAAGACCTCGGCTTCCAGATCGGCCGCGCCGGGACCCATCCCATGCTACGGGTCCGCCGCCCGACGGGAGAGATTGTGACCTTCGCGGGCTGCCAGCCGATCGCACCCCTGGAGTAGCCCTTTACCCCCTCGACAGGCGCGCGGGCTTCCCCTATACGCCCCGCTTTCCGGTTTTCTGGAGGAGGGCGCGTCCTATCGCGGCCCCCTGGTGCGTCTATGAATCTGATCGATACGCTTGAAAAAGAAGAAATCGCCCGCGTTACGAAGGGCAAGACCGTCCCCTCGTTCGATCCGGGCGACACGCTCCGCGTCAACGTGAAGATCAAAGAAGGCGACCGTGAGCGCGTGCAAGCCTACGAAGGCATCTGCATCGCCCGCTCGGGTGTCGGCCTCAATGCGAACTTCACCGTCCGCAAGATTTCATTCGGCGAAGGCGTCGAGCGCGTGTTCCCGCTGTTCTCGCCGACGGTCGACTCGATCGAAGTCGTGCGTCGCGGTGCTGTGCGTCGTGCGAAGCTCTACTACCTGCGCGATCGTCGCGGTAAGTCGGCCCGCATCACCGAACGCGCCGGCGGCGCCCGCGAAGAAGATTTCGTCGGTGAAGCCAACGACGCCGCTGAGTAATCACTCCGCGAGTTTAAAGTTCAAAAGCCCCGCGGTCACTCGCGGGGCTTTTCATTTGTCACGCTTGACCTCCAAGGCTCACACGCTCACCTGACCAAAGCACAATGAACGCGCCGACGAAGCCCCCGCGCGCGGATGTCGAGATCTTGACGCTCGGCTGCCGCCTCAACGCTTACGAAAGCGAAGCCATGCGCGCGCTTGCAAGCGAAGCTGCGCTGTCGAACGCGGTGATCGTAAATACGTGCGCCGTGACTGGCGAAGCCATACGCCAAGCGCGCCAAGCTATTCGCCGCGCGCGCCGTGAGCGGCCAGATGCAGAGATCATCGTCACGGGCTGCGCGGCGCAGATCGATCCGCAGAGTTTTGCGGCGATGCCGGAAGTCAGCCGTGTGATCGGCAATGCCGAGAAGATGCGCGCTGAGAGCTTCGCGCATACTCACGAACGCGTTGCTGTCGCTGACATCATGTCGGTGCGCGAAACCGCATCACATCTGATCGATGGCTTCAGCGAACGCACACGGGTCTACGTGCAAGTTCAAAATGGCTGCGACCACCGCTGCACCTTCTGCATCATCCCATACGGACGCGGAAATTCCCGTTCCTCACCTGCCGGCGAAGTCGTCGAACAAATCCAACGCCTCGCGGCGAACGGCGTGCCTGAAGTTGTGCTGACTGGCGTTGATCTCACCTCGTGGGGCGCAGATCTTCCGGGGCAACCGCAGCTCGGGGCGCTGGTAGCGCGCATCCTGAAGCTCGTGCCCGATCTGCCGATGCTACGACTCTCTTCGCTCGATGCGATTGAGATGGACGATCAATTGTTCGAACTGGTCACCCAACACGATCGCGTCGCGCCCTATCTGCATCTCTCGCTGCAGCACGGCGACGACATGATCCTGAAGCGCATGAAGCGCCGTCACTCGCGGGCGCAAGCAATCGAACTTTGCCAACGCGTGAAAGAAGCGCGCCCCGAGATTGCTCTCGGCGCCGATCTCATCGCCGGCTTTCCGACCGAAACTGAAGAGCATTTCGCGAACTTGCTCTCCATCGTTGACGAGTGCGGCCTCGCCTACGTTCACGCCTTTCCCTTCAGCCCACGCGAAGGCACGCCCGCGGCTCGTATGCCGCAACTCGATCGCCGCCTGATCAAAGAGCGCGCGGCGCGTTTGCGCGACGTTGGTGCGGCGGCGCTGGATCGCCACCTTGCTGCTTGGATCGGGCGCGAGGAGACTGGTGTGATTGAGCGGGATGGCTTTGCCCGGTTGCCTGATTTCACGCCGGTCCACTTCAACGGCGGCGGCGAAGGCTTCCAACGTCTGCGTTTCACGTCTCATGACGGCCAACACCTGATCGGCGCAGCGGCATGATCTGGGGTCTGTTTGGTAGGAAAGATAAGCCGGGTCAGCAGCAGCAACCCGAACAAGCCAAAGGCTTGTTCGATGGTTTGCGCAAATCGTCGAACAAGCTTGCTGAGAGCATCACCTCGGTTTTCACCAAGGAAAAGCTCGACGCCGGCGACATCGCTGAACTGGAAGAGACGCTGATCGCGTCGGATATGGGCGCGTCCGCCGCTGCGCGGATTAGCGCCGCCCTCGCCGATCAACGCTTCAGCAAAGAGAACGGCGCAACCGAAGCACGCGAAGCACTGGCCGGTGAAGTTGCGCGCATTCTGAAGCCGCGCGAAGCGCATCTCGATCTGACCGATGGCGTGAAGCCGCGCATCGTGCTCGTGATCGGCGTGAATGGTTCAGGCAAGACCACCACCATCGGCAAGCTCGCGAAGAACCTATCTGACGCTGGTGCGAAAGTCGTCATCGGCGCCGCCGATACGTTCCGCGCAGCGGCGATTGAGCAACTCAAAGTCTGGTCCGATCGGTCAGGCGCGACGTTCGTCGCGTCGACCCAAGGGGCCGACGCCGCTGGCGTTGCGTTCGAAACCGTGAAGCGCGCGAAGGAAGAAGGCGCTGACGTCGCACTGATCGACACCGCTGGCCGCCTTCAAAACAAAACCGAGCTTATGGCCGAACTTGCGAAGATCATTCGCGTCATGCGCAAGATCGATGAAGACGCGCCGCACGAGACGCTGCTCGTGCTCGACGCCACCGTCGGCCAAAACGCGCTGAGCCAAGTTGAAAACTTCCGCTCGGTCACGGAAATCACTGGCTTGGTGATGACGAAGCTCGACGGCACCGCCAAAGGCGGCGTTCTGGTCGCCGTCGCCCAACGCCACGCCATTCCGATCCACTTCATCGGCGTCGGCGAAAAGGCTGAGGACTTGCAGACGTTCGATGCTGCGAGCTTCTCCCGCGCCTTGGTTGGCCTGGACTAATTCCGCACCCGCACAGGCAGCGGCACATTGCAGAGATTGATGTGGCCCACTGGCTCCAAGAACCAGCTCTCACGGCGGAAGCGGCGGCTGTCGATCACATCGCGGAACGTCGCGCTATCGGTACGCAGCGCTTCGAGGTTTACGCGTTCGCTCGCGGGCAACTCCGAGCCCAAACGCACTGACGTGATCGTCGTGCGCTCGGCCGGCGTTTCGTAGAACCCGAGCGCACCAGTGCCGCGCGGCATCGTTGAGAGCAGCTCCATGCCCTGCAACACGCGGCCCACTGTTGCGATGTTGCGATCGAGGTGACGTGGCGCGTGGCCTATCACGACGTAGAGTTCAGCGCCGCTGCCGCTATCGGCGGTGTCACCGCGCCCAGCGCCGACCATGCCGTAGCAATGCGCCATCCATGTCTGACGCCCATCGCTGGCGACCGGAAAGCCATTCGCGAAACCAACTTCTCGCGCATATGAATCTGGATCGGGCAGACGTGTGATCTGCACGCCATGACGCGGGCGATCAAACTCCGGCGCCAGCGTCGGTGTGCCCGATCCCATCGGGCGCGGGTCCGCTTCGTCGCGGCCCCATTGCACCACGTAGTTTTCCTGGCTGCGCACAATCGCGGCGCCGTCCCAGTAATGCGCGCGCGCAAGAGCCTGGATGTTGGCTGCGTGCAAAGGCGTGTAGTCGGCGGCGAGTTCTATAATCACGCGGCCCTGGGGCAGTTGCATATAGAGCAGATTACTCTGGTCGACGGCCCTCCAATCACCTGCCGGCGATTGTTCCAAAATCTCGCTCAGAGAGCGCACGGCCGGCGCTTCTCCACTTGCGGCCGGCGCCTCCGCGCTCGCGCACGCCGCCAGAAACCCAAGCGCCATCAAGCCAAAAAGCCGCATCGTCCCCTCCGAATGTCACGGCATCTGGACAGGGATCGTCCCTCAAGGCAATGCGCTTGTGATGAGCAACGAGACCCCCGCCCGCCCTGCCCCGACTGGCCCGCATCAATTGCTGATCGATTTCGGCCCCGTGGGGTTGTTCATCGTCTCCAGTAACATCCTGAACCGGTTTCCAGAGACCAAGGAAAATTCGATCTTCATCGCGACAGCGATCTTCATCGTCGCGACTTTGATCGCGATTGCTTATTGCCGCTGGAAGACCGGCCGCATCCCGCCGGCATTGCTTGTCGTTGGCGCGTTGGTGGTTGGCTTCGGCGGGCTTACGCTGGCGCTGCACAATGATGAGTTCATCAAGTTGCGCCCAACGTTCGCGAACATCTTTTATTGCGTCGCCATCCTTATCTCCGTGGGGATCAAGCAGAACGTCATGAAGCTCGTGTTTGGGCACGTGTTCACGTTCTCCGAGCGGAATTGGACGATCCTTGCGCTCCGCTGGGCGGGCTTCTTCTTCGTGATGATCTTCGCCGCCGAATACATCCGCCGCACGATGACGACGGACGATTGGGTGAACTATCACTTCCCAGTCCTCTACGTGCCGACGCTCATTTTCGCGCTGGCGAACACGCCCTTCATTCTGAAGCACAACATCGAAGAGGCGCCGCAAACACCGCCAGCGGCTGCGCCCGGCGCCTGATTGCTCCGCTTTTAGTCTGAATTTCGCCTACCTGGCGAACAATGCTCGAACGCATGATTGATCGCGCTGATCGCGCCGTTAATCTCCGCCCGCGTTTAGGGCGGCACAACATGGCGCGGTCGACACCGGATTCTGGCGAGTCCGACCAGTTCAAGTTGGCGGGCTCGCCCAGCCATTTGCTGCATCGCGCCGAGCAACTTGCGTCCGAACGCTTCACACAATTGGTCGGCGATACCATCACGCTCCGCCAGTTCATCATTCTCGCAGCGATCGCCGAGCAACCGGGTCTCAGCCAATCCGACCTTGGCCGCATCGCCGGTGTCGATCGCTCAACGCTCGGCGACACGATGGGCAAGATGGAAACGCGCGGCTGGATCGTACGCACGCCGTCAACGTCGGACGGGCGCGCCTATTCGGTGCTGCTAGGGCAAGCGGGCGGCACGATGCTCTCGGCGACGACGCAACACGCCCGCGCAGCAGACGCGGCGATCTTGGACCTGCTCCCGAAAACCAAGGGCCGCAGCTTCCTCAACACGCTGACCAAGCTGGCGAACCTCGCGGACCAAGCGGCGGCCAAAGTCGAACGCGAGCAAAAGAAATTGGCCAAGCGCAAAGCGCGCGAACGTGCGGCTGAGAAAAAGACCAAAGCGCGCGCCGCATCGCGTAAGCAGCGCGCCTAACGCAACGCCGGCAGGATCGTGTCGCGAACAACGTCTTCGGTGAGCGGCCCGCGATAGGCCGCGCGGATCACACCGTCCGGACCGATGACGAATGTCTCCGGCACGCCGGTGATGCCGAGTTCGAGGCCAAAACGTCCCTCGGGATCCATGGCGACGTCGGTGAAGGGATCGCCCAGTTCGTTCAGGAACTGCGCAGAAGCGCCCGGCCGATCCTTGTACGCGATCCCGACAATCTCAACGCCTTGGCGCTGAAGCGCCAGCAACTGCGGATGCTCGGCGCGGCACGGCGTACACCAGGACGCAAAAAGATTGATGACGTAGGCGCGGCCGCGCCGTTCGTCGCCTGTCAAAGGTTCGCCGCCGTCGAGACGCGCCAGCGAATATGTGGGGGCCGGTTGGCCGACCATGCCTTCGGTAAACCGCTCGCGCTCGCCTTCACGCGTCAGCAAAAAGACGCTGACGCCCACCAACGCGACCAGCGCCACCAAAGGAACGAACGCGATCAGTTTCACGGGCGCTTGTCCAATTCACGCGCGCGACGCTCCCACGCGCTCAAACGCATCAGCACCACGACCGCAAGCACGCCAAGACCGCCGAGCGCCACCGCGTAGGCCGGCCAAACAAATCCCCAACCGCCTTCGATCATGATTGCGCCTTCCGAAGTTCAGCGCTTTCGACGCGGCGGCGGAAAATCGCGGCGCGCATATTCATCAGCGTCAGCGCACCGAACAGCAGCAAGTACGCCCCGCCCATGGTCAGCAACGGACCGAGCATCTCGCCATTAATCGCCGAACCGCCCGAGCGCATGATGCTGGCGGGCTGATGCAGCGTGCTCCACCAATCTACGGAGAACTTGACGATTGGAAGATTGATCGCGCCGACGAGGCAAAGGATGGCCGCAAGGCGCGCTGCGCGCTCCTCATCTTCAATCGAAGACCACAGCGCGATGTAACCGAGATAGGTGATGAACAGAACGAGCATGGACGTCATCCGTCCGTCCCACTCCCACCATGTGCCCCACGTAGGTGCGCCCCAGAGCGAGCCGGTGATCAAGCACACACCGGCGAACACAGCGCCAACCGGCGCGGCGGCGCGCGCGGCGACATCCGCCAACGCGTGGCGCCACACCAAACCGACAAAACTCGCGCCCGCCATAAACGCGTAAGCGCCCATCGACCACCACGCGGCGGGCACGTGCACGTACATAATCCGTACGGTGTCGCCCATCTGGTAGTCGGGAGGCGAATAGAAGAGCGCCCACGGGATGCCCGTCGCGAACAGGATCACCGCGCCGGCAAACAGAACCGGTGCGGCCCAAGCTGAGAACGCCATGAAGCGCGCGGGATTGGCGAGGAAAGCAAACATCGCGGCGCTACCAATCGCGGTTTGGGGGCAAAGGCAATGCGGTCATTCGGCCTGCAGCCTGAGCGCAGCAGCGGCGGCAATTGGCCCAAGCGCGATACCGCCCAGCGCGCAGCCCGCGAGGATGGCGAACGCAGCAGCCACATCTTCACCGGACGCTACCGAAGCGCCGAAAATGATCGGCGGCGCAAAAAACGGAAGCACAATGAGCGCCAAGAGCACGCCACCGCGCTTCACGCTCGCCGTGAGTGCAGCGCCGATGAGGCCGACGCTTACGAACGCTGCTGTCCCCAACGCCAAACTCGCAACGATCAGCGGCACGCGCTCCACCGGCGCCTGCAGCGCGATCGCTACCGGCGCGCCCCCCAGCGCCAGCGGCAAACCGATTGCGACCCAAAGCGCAGCGCCCTTTGCGAACACAATGAACTCCAGTGGCGCGGGCGAGAGCAGCATTTGGTCGAGCGACCCATCTTCCAGGTCAGCCTGGAAGAGACGTTCCAGCATCGCCAACACTGAAAGCGCGGCAGCGATCCACACGAGCGGCGGACCCGCCGCCTCAAGCAACGCGCGATCAGGCCCCATCGCGAGTGGCACCAGCATGGTTGCGCCGAAGAAATAGCCGAGCGGCGTCAACGCGCCGCCGCCGGCCCACATCATCGCCAACTCGCGTCGGAATGTTGCAACGAACGCGTTCATCGAGACACGCGAAGCGATTGCGTTGGCTGTGGACCAAGCGGCTCATGCACCGCCGCAACAACAATGCCGCCTCTTGCCCGATGCGATGCGATCAACTCATTCAGGACTGCCTTGCCTGCGTCATCCAACGCGGCAGCCGGTTCATCGAGCAACCAAATCGGTCGCGGCGCAACGATAAGACGCGCCAATGCTAGGCGCCGCGCTTGGCCCTGGCTTAACACCCGAACCGGCAGCGCCATCACACGCGTGAGATCGAGAATTTGTGCGACGAAATCTTCGCTTGGCGAACCGTCGAATAGACCCGACCAATAGTGCAAATGCTCGCGTACGCTCGTCTCGCGTTTCAGTGCATTGGCGTGACCTACGTAGTGAAGCGCGAGTGAAGGCTCTTCGCCGCCTTCGATGGAGATCGCGCCCGAACTTGGCCGCAGCAATCCAGCGATCGCGCGAAGCAGGCTTGTCTTTCCCGACCCGTTCGAGCCTTGCACCTCGACATAGCCGCCTGAAGGCGCTGCAAAGCTCATATTCTCGAACAGAATGCGCCCGCCACGCGAAAGCGAGAGCGCTTCGACGCGGATAGACGGTTTGTCTTGGAAAGGACCGCGAGCGCTCATAATGCGGCCCCGGTTCTAGAAAGGGTTGCGCGATCCGCCAAGCACGCGCTTGGTGGACGCGAGGGAGGTGCGGCTATGCGTCGTTTTTGGGTGGGAATGGTGCTGGCTGCGGCCTTGGCCGCGTGTGGGCAATCGGATCAGGCCGCGCCTTCCGTCCAGACCGAGGCGCCTGTGGGCGGCGAGGCCTACGGCGTTGCCGATATGGAACGCGCTCAAAATGGCCGCGCGGACATGGATGACGCGCAGTCGCAAGCGCCAGCCGCTGCCCCGGCGCCGCCACCTACTGACGGTTCAACGCGAAGCGAACCGGGTACGTCTTCCGGCCCGAGCCAGCCGGCCGGGCCCATCCCCGTTCTCTATCTCGCTTACACCTACGCCCTCGGCCTCGAGATCCCGAGCGAAAGGCTGACCGGCGTCATGGATCGCCATATCCAAGCGTGCCAGGCCGCGGGCCCGCGCGTGTGCCAATTGATCACCTCAAACCGCAGCGGCAGCCCAGACAGCGACATGAACGGCTTCGTGTCGCTTCGCGCCGAACCGACATGGCTCAACACATTCAAGGCCGGCATTGCGGCGCAAGCCGATGAAGCCGGTGGACGCGTCGATTCAGAGAACACCACCTCGGAAGATCTCACCCGCCAGATCGTGGACACCGAAGCGCGTCTGCGTGCGCAAACGACTTTGCGCGACCGATTGCAAGAATTGCTGCGCACGAGCCGCGGACGCCTGTCCGATCTTCTTGAAGTCGAGCGTGAACTGGCGCGCGTCCAAGGCGAGATCGACTCGGTGCAGTCGCAGCTCGCTGTGATGCGCACGCGTGTGTCGATGTCTGAGCTGACGCTCAGCTATCACTCATCGCCGCGCTCGGTCGGCAGCGATACGTTCGAGCCGCTGCGCCAAGCGTTCGCGAGCTTCCTCGGCATCATCGTCGGCGGCTTTGCGGCCATCATCGTGATCATTGCGGGCCTGATCCCGTTCGCGATCGTGCTAATCCCGGTGGTCTGGCTTCTGCTCCGCTGGCGCAGAAGCCGCGGCGGCCGGTTTTTCAATCGCAAGCCGGCTGCGCCGACGCCGCCGACGCCGGAAGTGTAATCCCGCCTTCGACAAGCTCAGGCTGACGACGACGAGAGCGCAGGCTCTGCAAAATCGTCACCCTGAGCCCGTCGAAGGGCGGCGCGACCGCATTTGCGAGCCATTCGCAAACATCGCTGCAAACTCCCAGCAGCATTAATTGCGCCTTCGCAAATCGGCGCTACATAAGCCTTGCCGCGCGACCGGTTTGATTCCGGATTTGGGGCGCTCCCCAACGCGTTTGCATCTCTGAAGCTACCAATAGCCGGATGCACAAACATGCCATCTCTGAACTCATTTAACGCCCGCACCACGATCAGCGCGGGCGATGTCGCTGAAAGTGCTGCTCGAAAATCTGCTGCGCACCGAAGACGGCGTCGCCGTGAAGAAGGCCGACATTCTCGCCATGACCTCGTGGCTGGTGAACAAGGGCAAGAACGAAGTCGAAATCAACTTCAGCCCCGCGCGCGTGCTGATGCAAGATTTCACCGGCGTGCCGGCGGTCGTCGACCTCGCCGCGATGCGCGACGCTGCCGCCAAGCTTGGCGCCAATCCTGAGAAGATTAATCCGCTGGTGCCCGTCGATCTCGTGATCGACCACTCGGTGATGGTCGATCACTTCGGCGCAGCTGGCGCGTTCAAGCAAAACGTCGAGCTCGAGTACGAACGCAACGTTGAGCGCTACCAATTCCTGCGTTGGGGCCAGCAAGCGTTCCAGGACTTCCGCGTCGTCCCGCCCGGCACCGGCATCTGCCACCAGGTGAACCTCGAATATCTCGGCCAATCGGTTTGGGTCCGCGACATCGACGGCGAAACGTACGCCTACCCGGACACGGTCGTCGGCACGGACTCGCACACGACGATGATCAACGGCATCGGCGTTCTGGGCTGGGGCGTCGGCGGCATCGAAGCGGAAGCTGCGATGCTCGGCCAATCGATCTCGATGCTGATCCCGGAAGTCATCGGCTTCCGCCTCACCGGCAAGCTTCAAGAAGGCGCCACAGCGACCGACCTCGTGCTCACCGTCACGCAAATGCTTCGTAAGAAGGGCGTTGTCGGCAAGTTCGTGGAATTCTACGGCCCGGGCCTCGCGACCATGAGCGTCGAAGACCGCGCCACCATCGCCAACATGGCGCCCGAATACGGCGCGACCTGCGGCTTCTTCCCGGTCGATGGCAAAACCATTGATTATCTCAAGGCCACTGGCCGCGATCCGTCGCGCGTCGCGCTGGTCGAAGCCTACTGCAAGCAGCAAGGCCTCTGGCTCACCGACGACGAGCCGGAATTCACTGACACGCTGGAACTCTCGCTCGCCGACGTGCGCCCATCGCTCGCTGGCCCGAAGCGCCCACAAGATCGCGTTTTGCTCGGAACACTCGCAGACGGCTTCACCAAGGTGATGACGGAAGAATTCCGCAAAGGCAGCGAACTCAAGAAGCGTGCGCCCGTTGCTGATGCGAACCACGATATCGGCCACGGCGACGTCGTGATCGCAGCGATCACATCATGCACGAACACGTCGAACCCAAGCGTGCTGATTGCGGCTGGTTTGCTGGCGCGCAACGCCGTCGCGAAGGGTCTCGATACGAAGCCGTGGGTGAAAACCTCGCTCGCGCCTGGCAGCCAAGTCGTCACCGACTATCTCGCCAAATCCGGCCTCGATAAGTCGCTCGACGCGCTCGGTTTCAACCTCGTTGGCTACGGCTGCACGACCTGCATCGGCAATTCAGGCCCGCTGCCGCCCGCGATTTCCGCGAGCGTCGCGGATAACGATCTCGTCGTCGCGTCCGTACTCTCCGGCAACCGCAACTTCGAAGGCCGCGTGAACCAGGATGTACGCGCGAACTATCTGGCGTCGCCACCGCTTGTCGTCGCGTACGCGCTTGCAGGCTCGGTCTATCTCAACCTCGAAACCGATCCGCTCGGGACGGGCAGCGATGGGCAGCCAGTGTATCTGCGCGATATCTGGCCAACCAACGCGGAGATCGAGCAAGTCGTCCGTCACGCCGTCACCAAAGACATGTTCGACGCGCGATACGGCAACGTCTTTGCCGGCGATCAGCATTGGCAAGGCATCAAGGTCGGCGCGGGCCGCACCTACGGTTGGGACAACAAGTCCACCTACGTGCAAAATCCACCCTACTTCGAAGGCATGAGCATGACGCCGACGCCACCACGCGATGTCGTCGAAGCGCGCGTGCTCGGTCTTTTCGGAGATTCCATCACCACCGACCACATCAGCCCTGCTGGCTCGATCAAGAAGGTGAGCCCTGCTGGCGCCTACCTCACCGAGCACGGCGTCGCGCAAGCGGACTTCAACTCCTACGGCGCCCGCCGTGGCAACCACGAAGTCATGATGCGCGGCACGTTCGCCAACATCCGCATCAAGAACCAGATGGTCAAAAACGACGACGGCTCCGTCGTTGAAGGCGGCTACACGATCCACCATCCCTCAGGCGAGCGAATGTTCATCTACGACGCCGCCATGCGCTACAAACAGGAAGGCCGCGAACTCATCATCTTCGCCGGCAAGGAATACGGCACTGGCTCGTCACGTGACTGGGCCGCCAAGGGCACAACGCTGCTCGGCGTTCGCGCTGTGGTCGCAGAGAGCTTCGAACGCATCCACCGCTCGAACCTCATCGGTATGGGCGTACTGCCGCTCCAATTCCTGCAAGGCCAAAGCTGGGCCAATCTTGGCCTCACCGGGGAAGAGACCGTCTCGATCTCGGGCGTCGCTGGATTGGGGCCGCGCCAGAAGGTCACCCTCAAAATAACCCGCGCGAACGGCAAAACCGAGGACCTTGAGGTCCACTGCCGGATCGACACGGAAAACGAGGTAGAATACCTCCGTAACGGGGGCATTCTTCATTATGTGCTGCGTGGATTGGCGAAAAGCTGACCTGAACCGGCCCCGTCACAACGGTTTGATTCGAACCGGAGCGGCTGGGCCTGCATGGTCTCGCGCATGATCGTCCGGTTCCTCGTCGCCCTGGCTGTCGCCGTGGCGGCGCTAGCAACCCCTGCGCTCGCCCAGACCGAGGGCCGACGCGCCGCGATGGTGGTGGAGCTTTACACCAGCCAGGGCTGCACCCAATGCCCGCGGGCGAACCGGCTATTGGGCATCTTCTCGCGCGAGGACAACGTGCTGGCGCTGACCTTCCCGGTCGGCATCTGGGACTATCTCGGCTGGCACGACACCTTCGCGCAGCCCGAGTTCGCCGATCGCCAGCGCAGCTATTCGCAAACGCTCCGCGTGCGCGGCCGCTTTACGCCGCAACTGGTCGTCAATGGCGCGCGGACGATCAGCGCCTCCGACTGGGACGAAGCGCGAGCGATCTACGACGATCAAGAGCGCGCGGGCTGGCCATCGACTGCCCCGGACGTCTCGCTGACCTTGCTGCGCAACGGGCGCGCACGCGCCACGATTGGCTCCGGCACGACAACCGCCAATGTCGACATCTGGATGGTCGCCTACGATCCGGGTCCCCTCACCGTCGTCATTACAGGCGGCGTCAATCGCAACCGCTCGATACCGCACTACAATCTGGTGAAGTGGATCGAACGCGTCGGCACATGGGACGGCGCCAGCGTCTGGCACGAGCGCCCAAGGTGTCAGCCCGAATGCGCGGTCATTGTGCAAGAGCCGAACGGCGGACGCATCTTAGCTGCGTCCTACACGCACCGCCCAGGACGCTACTGAGCGCTCGGGACCAACATGTTCAGCGGTGGCGCAAGCGCCTGCGCTTCCGTGTCGTTGAGCGCGTAAGCCCAATCGGATGATGGCGTATTGAGCGCCACCGCCGCAGCTTCTTGCTCAGGCGCGCTCGCCCGCGCGACCATCTTCACCCAGAGGTGGTTGTCGCTCGGAATGATCTCCGCATCGATGACAATGCCGTCAAACGTCGTTGCTCGCACGCGGGCGCGCGGTGCGCCCTGGACCGCAGGCGCGGTGCGCACGTCGATGGGTGAAAGCTGCGTGAGGCGCTCTGCCGTCGTGGTGATCGTCGATTGCGCGAGCGACGCCAACGCCGGCGATACGAGCCGCCAAGGCTGATCGGCCCCATCGCGTGCAAGAATATATGCACGCCCTTCAGCGGGCATGATCTCGACGCGCGCAAGGTGCTCCGGCGTCAAATTGATCGGCTGCAAATCCAACCAAGTTGTAGGGTCGCGCAACGGCGGCAAATCGCCCTGAACCGACCATGTCTGATCATCATCCGGCCGGCGCACATAAGTGCCGCCCGTTTCCACACCAAGGATGAGATTCACAACCAAGGCGCCGTTTCCATCTTCGATTTGCAGAAGGATGCCGCGCCCGCCTTGCCGCGGGTCGGTGACGCCGAGGCGTTCGTGCCTGGACGCATCGCTCGACATCCGACGCACGTAGCGAAGCGACTCCAAACCCTGCGTGAGCTGCGCCAGCCGCGCAGACGAAACTGGGTAGTCGTCGCGATCACGCAACGCCCAACCCTGCTGCGTACGCTCGATGCGATAGGTCGCTTCCGCGCTCGTCACAGTAATGCGCTGCGCCCCGCCAATCGATTCCTCAAGCCTCGGAAGCACCGGACCTTGGATGCTAGACGGGCTCGAATTGCGCGCCTCGATCCCAACCGTCACGGCCGCCGTCGCAACCAGCGCGCCAGCAATCAAAAACAGCGTGAGCGAACGCGCTCTGCGGCGTTCAGCCAAACCCGAACTCATCGCGCCGCACTCCCGCGCCGCTGACGGCGCCAGAACAAGAACAGCCCCGCGGCCGCGATCAGCAGCGGCGCCAGCCAAACGTTGATGAAGATTACAAGTGCTTGCAGGCGCTCGATGTCGCCGCGCAGGTCGCGGGCGAGTCCGCGCAGATCGGTGCGGATTTGTGTTTCGCGCGTTCGGAAACGATCGACTTCCGCCTGCTCTTCTGGTGTCAGCTCGGCGCCAAGATCACCGGCAAAGAAGCCTGACCCACGCCCACGCGCTTGCAATTGCTGTAGACGTGTCTGCGTTTCTTGCAGGTCCGCCTCAAGTTCACGTTGACGGCTCTCAATGCGCCGCTGCGCATCGCGCTCCATGTCGTCGAGCAACTTCATCTTGCGCTCTGCAGGCGCGCGCGAGCGCAACGACACCAGTGCGTCTGAGCCGCCGAGAACGTCAATGGCGTTGAGCGCGAACGAGGCATTGTCCGCCGCCGTACCGCCGCTTTGCGGATCGACGTAGAAATCGTCGGCGAGGAAGTCAGTGTCCGCGACGAGCACGATCTGAGCCGGCGTCGCCGAAGTGCGCAGTTGCGCAGCTTGCGGTGCAGGCGCCTGCACCGGGGTCGTCGGTTGCTCTGTCGGCGGGCCTTCCGGCGCCGCCGCCTCATCCGCTGGCGGCGGACCGTCTGGGAACGCCGTCGTCAGATTGCCCGACAGACGCACAGCCACGTTTTCGCGACGCCCGCCGCTCGCGGGCCACATGCTGTAAATGTCCGTCGGCGATGGGCGCATCAGCGCCTGCGCAGCCGGCATCCGCATGGTGCGTCCGCTGGTGCGGATCAACGGGGTGAACGTGACGCCCTCGTGCTGCGTGCGCTGTGTGATACCGCCCGCGAGACCGAAATTGATGCCACGGCTCAGCCAGGCCGTCATCAGATCTTGTCGATCGAGACCAGTCTCGGCCGGCACTTGGAAGAAGAGTGGCTGCGGCGCCTGGCCGGTCTGACCTGTTTGCGGATCTTGAACAGAAACCGGCAACGCGCCTTCCTGATCAAGCACAACTGTTGGCGCCATCTGCACGCCCCACGCGCCAAGCAACGGCTCCAGCGTCGAAGCCGTCGGCGCAGGCATAGACGGACTAAACGGATCGAAGTCTTGACCGCTCATCGCCGCCTGCATTGACGCAGGATCGAGCGCGATGAACGCGCGACCGCGCCGCAAAATGAATTGATCGATTGCGTAAAGCTGCGCTGACGTCAAAGCGCCCGGATGTACGATCGCCAACACATTGGTGTTGTCAGGGATCGCGCTGAAATTCGGCGGCAGCTTGGTGACATCAAGCACGCGCCCCATTTCAGTCGCAAACATCGACTGGCTGCCGGCGCGAAAGGTTGGATCGGCGGCGGCCGCAGGATCGATCGGCAGCGACGTGATCAACGCGATGTGCGCGCGCTCGGGATTTTCCAACTCATAGATGAGCCGCGTCAGTTCGTATTCGAGGAAGGACTCGCGTTGCGGAGTGAACACGGGAATGACGCGCGTATCGTCGATCGCATTGGCGCCAACGAGGCCGAAATAGATAGGGTCCGCACCTTCGTAAGGCCGCAACGCTTGGATACCGGCTTCCGAAGCCGTGTCTTCGGCTTCAGTGAACGGCTCGACGTTCACTTCTGTGAAGCGCACGCGCCCATGTGAGCGCGCTTGGAACGTTTGCAACATTTCACGCACGCGCGCTGCGTAGGTTTGCAGCTGCGGCGTCGATTGCGCCGCGTTGCGCGAATAATAGAGCGTCAGCTGAACGCGAATTAGCGATCACGTTCGACGCGATAAACGCGATGAACAAAGCCAAGGCAGCGAGGAGTGCATAGCGGCGTGCGCTCATGGTTCAGCCCCCCCGCCGTGCGTCCACCGCAAGCGCGGTGAAGCCCAAACAGAGCGCGATCAGCGACACGAAGTAGAACACCGAACGGAACTCCACGACACCGCGCTGAGCGGCGTCGAAATGGTACAGAATAGAGAAGCGCGCGATGCCTTCGGCCACGGCGCCGTTTACAATCCCATGGAAGAAATCGAGCACCAAAGGCAGCCCGAGTGCGGTCAACAAAAAGGAGACCAACACGGCGAGCACGAAGGCCACGATCTGCGCCTGCGTCAGCGCTGACATCACCGAGCCGATGGCGATGTAAGCGCCGGCCATCAGGAAGCTCGCGAGGTACGCGGTAAAGATCGCGGCGTTGTCGGGTGAGCCGAGCAAGTTCACGGTCACCCATAGCGGCGCGGTCAACAGCAATGCCGCCCCCGCAACACTCCACGCCGCCAAGAATTTGCCGAGCACCAGCGACCACGTCGGCGCAGGCAACGTCATCAGCAACTCGATAGCGCCCGAGCGGCTTTCTTCGGCCCAAAGCCGCATCGAAACGGCGGGCAGGAAAACCATGAAAATCCACGGATGAAAGGCGAAGAACGGCGCCAGATCCGCGCGCCGCGCCTCAAAGAATCCGCCGATCTGAAACGTGAAGAGACCGATCGAAAACAAGAACACCGCCACGAACACGTAAGCCGTGGGCGTCGTGACATAGGCCAGCAATTCGCGCCGATAGATCGCGGCGAGGCTGGCGAGGCCGGGGCGCTTTTTCATACGCGCTCCTCCCCGCGGGTCAGCGCAGAGAACGCGCGCTCGAGGCTGCCATGCTCTTGCTTCAGCGCATCTGGGGATTTGTCCGCCACAATGCGCCCTTGATCGATGATGATCGCGCGCGTGCAGACGGCTTCGACCTCTTCCAGGCTATGCGTCGAAATAATGAGTCCCCGCTCTTCACCAAGGCGCTTGATCAAATCGCGCACGGCGTGGCGCTGATTGGGGTCGAGGCCATCGGTAGGTTCGTCCAAGATCAGCAGCATCGGATCGTGCAACAACGCCGACGCCAGGCCGACCCGGCGGCGATAGCCTTTCGACAGCGTCTCAATAGGACGATCGATCGTGTCGCCAAGGCGCGCATCCTGCGCCGCGCGGCGCACAGCGTGACGGGCGGCTTCGCGGGTCATGCCACGGGTCTCAGCCACGAAGCGCAAGAAGCTCCAAGGCGTCATCTCACCGTAGAGCGGCGCGCCTTCAGGCAGATAGCCCACACGCTCCTGCGCCCGGCGGCGATCCTGCGCCATGTCGATGTTGAAAATTTTTGCGACGCCTTCGTCGGGCTCCAGATACCCGGCGATCATTCGCATTGTGGTCGTCTTGCCGGCGCCATTCGGGCCGAGGAAGCCGACAATTTCTCCGACGTCGAGCGCAAAACCGATGCCATCCACCGCAGTGCGGCGGCCAAAGGTTTTGCGCAGACCATCGACCTGCAGCAGCATGTGGATTGGACCCCGAGCGAAATTCGAGCGCCGCTCTTACGGGCGATTTGGGCAAAAGACCACAGCTCTTTATCCACAGAGCGGGCGAATCAGCCGAGGCGATTCCGCGCGGCCTTTCGAACCGATTAAGCCGTCGAGACGAACCGCCTGCGCTGCGCGATGAACGGTCTTCTCGTCGCCCCGCTCAGCGTGCGGCGTCGGTCAGCTTGCATTCCAAGCAGCCGTCATGCGCCGCAATTTATAAGGGTTTTCGTAGGCCCAGATGCAACAAGGCCCGCGATGATCGCGGGCCTTGTAAGAAACTGTGTGGTCAGTCGAAGCGCGCACCCCGGGGGGCTGGGGGGGCTGATGGATACCGGAGTACGAGCCTTTCTCCGACCGACCACAATGCTAAGGTCGCGCTCCAATGCGGCGAGAGCAAGCACAAAATCTGTCCAGAAGCCGACGTGGCAGAGTTTTAAGATTGAACACGCTGTACGCACCTGAAAACGAAGCGTTGTGAACAACATGAGGCCATGCGCATGACAGGACGCGTCATCTTCTTCGAGCGTCCGGAATTAGATCGGTTATTTCGGTTCTATGGCCGCATGGTGGCTGCAGGCGAGTGGCGCGACTACGCATTAGACGCCCTGCCCGATCGCGCACTGTTCAGTGTCTACCGTAGGACAAGCGAAGCGCCGCTCTATCAAATTGAGAAGCGCCCAGACGAGGCCCGCAGGAACGGCGCTTACAGTGTGCGGGCGGTTGATGGGAAAATTCTGCGGCGCGGGCACGAGTTGGAGCGCGTGCTGACTGTCCTTGAACCCAAACGCATGCGTGTTGTCGGCGACTGAAAAAACAAAACGCCCCGGCGCGATACCGGGGCGTTCGTTTTTCGCGTCGCAGCTGCGGTTTAGCGGCGGCCGCCCATCAGACGCAGGATCATCAGGAAGAGGTTGATGAACGTGATGTAGAGGCCGAGCGCGGCGTAGGTTGTACCCACGGACATCGCGCGTTCATTGCCGCCGAGATCGTAGTACATGAACTTGATCATTTGGGTTTTGTAAGCGGTCAGACCTGAGAAGATCAGAACGCCAACCACTGAGATCACAAGGTCCAAGCCTTGGATCGGCGCGCCAGTGAAAGCCGCAAACCCAAAGTTCACCAGCGACGCAATGACGATGCCGATCACGCCCATATAAAGGAACGTGCCCCAGCCGGTCAGATTACGCTTGGTCGTGTAACCCCAAATTGAGAGCGCGCCGAACGTCGCGGCCGTGACCAACAACGCCTTCACGATCGTCAGCATGCCGCCTGCACCGGCAGCATAAATTGCGACGGTCAGACCGAGGCTCAAACCCATCGTGGCGACAACGCCCCAATATATGACATTCGCGCCGGTCGGCGACGGGTTCTTCATGAAGAAACTGGAGACCAGGATCAGCGCCAACGGCGCAAACAAAATGACGTACGCCTGCGGCCCACCGAACAGCATCTGCATCAGCACAGGCGTGGTCGAGACAACGTAAGCGATGGAGCCTGAGAGCAAGAGGCCGAGGGCCATCTTGTTGTAGACCCCGAGCATGAAGGCCCGAAGGCCAGCGTCGACGGCCATATCCGCCCCGCCGACGGGTACCGATCGCGCGCCCTGGGCGTGATAGTCGCTCATAAACTTGCTCCTCCTGCAGGCGCGGAAGAATCTGCCCTGCCTGTCCGGAAAACATGGCGACGCTATCCCCCAAGGGCAAGAAAATCCACCGCTTCAGCTTGTTGCGCACGACGCCGCAGGGGCTCAAAATGGGGCCGGAAAGTGGCCAGGGAACTTTTTCCCTACCGATAAGCGTTTCACGTCCACAGACCGCATCCTGCCTCGCCCGGCGGTGTTGCGGTCGAATCGCGCTAGGAGCGAGCGCGGAGGGTGAGCCGGGGTGGCTGACGAGAATGATCCAGAGCGTGCGGAAGACGATCTTCCGGCAGACCCGCCAAAGGCGGGTGACGATCCGGCCGAGCCTGTAGAGGCTGCGGCCAGCGAACCTACCCCTCCCGATAACCACGAAGAATTGTTCGAAGACGTCTCGGCTGAAGAAGAGGCCGAGGCCGAAACGCACGAGCCCCTTCCCCCATCACCTGAGCAGCTCCCGCCAATACCCGAAGATTTGCCGATCGCCGCCGAGGCGCATCGCGAAGAAGCTGTCCCGTCTGAACCCGCAGCCGCTACCAAGCCCGAAGAATTGCCACCGAACTACTTCCGCGCCGCGGGCGATCCGGAAGAAGCGCAAGAAGAACCTCCTGCGTCATTGATTGGCCGCCTGCAGGACCGCGTCACCAACACCGCGAAAGATGCTTGGCGCGCCATCGAGCCCAAATGGGTTGCGTTCGCTGGCGGCGCGCGCGCCTTCGGCGGCGAGATGTGGCGGCGCATTCGCGGCATCAAACATCCACGCAATGTGCGCGAAGCCGCCGTATGGAGCGGATGGCTGGCGGCCGGTGTCGTCGGCCTGATCGTCGCCTTCTTCGTCGCCATCACTTGGGATCTCCCATCGACGGACGATCTCTGGGAAGCGCGCGGCAGCCAGTCGGTCACCTTCCTCGATCGCAACGGCCACGTGATCTTGCGCGAAGGCGCGCAGAACGCACCGCCGGTCGATCTCGCATCCCTGCCACCTTATGTTGGCCAGGCCTTCGTCGCGATCGAAGACCGGCGCTTCTACGAGCACTTCGGCATCGACGTTGGCGGCATGATGCGCGCTGGCGCTGAGAACCTACGCGCTGGTCGCGTCGTTCAAGGCGGCTCGACGCTGACGCAACAGCTGGCCAAAAACCTCTTCCTTACCAACGAGCGTTCGTGGCGGCGCAAATTCCAAGAGATCGCTATGGCGATTTGGCTGGAAGGCCGCTTCACCAAAGACGAAATCCTCGCACTCTATCTGTCGCGCGTTTACTTCGGCGCCGGCGCTTATGGCATTGAAGCGGCGGCGGAGCGCTATTTCGATCGTCCCGCGCGCGAGCTCACGTTACTGCAAGCTGCAATGATAGCGGGCCTCGTCAAAGCGCCCTCACGCCTCAACCCGGCGCGCCAAGACATCGAAGCGGCGCGCGACCGCGCCACCGTCGTGCTCAACGAAATGGTCGGCATGGGCTTTATCAGTGCAGCCGAACGCGAAGCTGCGCTGCAAGAAGAACTGGTGATTAGCCGTCGCAATCCGGCAGGCGTGCTCTCGTACTATCGCGATTGGATCGATCCGCTTCTGAACGATGTCATCGGGCAGCAGCGCGACGACTTCGTCGTCGAGACCACGATCGACATCGCCGCCCAACGCGCCGGCGACGAAGCCATCAATGCGGTTCTTGGCGAACAGGGCGAAGCCCGCCGCGTCAGCCAAGCCGCGCTCGTCGCCATGGACGATGAAGGTGGCGTGCGCGCGCTCGTCGGTGGCCGTGACTATGACGTCAGCCAGTTCAACCGCGCCACACAAGCGCGCCGCCAACCGGGCTCCTCGTTCAAATTCTTTATCTATCTCGCCGCGATGGAAAACGGCCTGACGCCGTGGAGCGTGCGCGAAGATGCGCCGATCACGATCTATATCGACGGCCAGCCGCCGTGGACGCCCGGCAACTACACCAACGAATTCCACGGCCCGACCGAACTCACGCGCGCTTTTGCGCTGTCGTACAACATGGTCGCGATCCGTGTCGCCAACGAAGTCGGTGGCCAGAACGTCATCGACGTTGCGCGGCGCCTCGGCGTCACCTCGCCGCTCTTCAACTACCACTCGCTCGCGCTGGGCGCGCAGGAGATCACGCTGCTTGAGATGACTCAGGCCTACGGCGCCATGGCGTCGGAAGGCTACAATCTCCAAGCGCACTGCATCACCCGCATCCGGCGCGCCAGCAGCAACGAAACCGTGTGGGCGTTCCGCCAAGAGAACCGCCAGCGGGTCATCGAGCAACGCCCGATGCGCTACATGAATTACATGATGCGCCGCGTCGTGGACGCGGGCACCGGCACCGCGGCCCGCATCAACGGTCGCCAAGTCGGTGGCAAAACCGGCACCGGCAATGACTACCGCGACGCTTGGTTCATCGGCTTCGTCCCCGGCATGGTCGCGGGCGTTTGGGCCGGCAACGACAACTTCTCAGAGACTGCGCGCGTCACAGGCGGCTCGCTGCCAACCGAGATCTGGGCCCGCTTCATGCCTACAGCTCTGCGCAATACCCCGGTGCGCCCGCTCGAGCTGCCGTCTGAGGAAGATTACGACGTCGGCGTCGCCGATCCGGAATCTCCGGAACTTACGGCTGTCGGCGCCCCAATTGGCGCGGTCATCGGCGCCCCGCAGACCACGCCGCCCGACACCGAAGACCGCTCGTTGGACTTCGGCCCAGAAGGCTAAATTGGCGCTCGCCAGCCTGTTTTATCCCGCTGACAAAGCCTCTTCCTCCGGCTAAATCCTGAGTTCAACGCGACCGTAATAGCGGCGTTTGGGGGTTCTTCATGCAGCGCATTCTTTTCATGATGCTGGCGGCTGTCTGCGCGTTCGCGCTTCCCGCTTCAGCGCAACAGCAGGCGGCCCGCGCGCCGATCGACGCCTTTGTCGGCTACGACACCTACCGCGATGTCGATATGTCGCCCAATGGCCGTTACATCGCCGGCGTTCGCCGCGAGGCCGCGGGCGATGTCGTTTTCGTCTACGACCTTCAAGAGCGTCGGATGAATGTCGTGTCGTCAGCGCGCGCTGAGCACCAAATGGAAATCGGCTCGGTCGAATTCAAAGGCAATGACCGCCTCGTCTTCGTCGTACTCCAGAAGATCCACTACGTAGCCTCCAACGCCAGCGCGCGCCGCACACGCATCGCCGACGACGCCTTCGGTTGGACAGCGCGGATGTACTCCAGCAACCTCGATGGTTCGGGCTTGGTGTCGCTATACGACCCATCCGAACAACAAGGTTTCGATCGCGACGTCAGCGGCGGCATCGTCAGCATGCTGCCGAACGATCCCGACAACGTTCTCATCATCATCCCGAACTACGGCGGCGCCGAACTGCGTCGATCCAACATTCGCACCGGCGTGCACACACTCGTTGAGCGCGGCTACGGCAACACCTTCAACTGGATCGTCGACATCAACGGCACGCCAGTGCTGCGCCAGGATTCGATCGCAGGAGGCCGCGGCTACGCGTGGCTACGTCGCGGACCGGGTCAGACTGAATGGACCGAAATCGTACGCTTCCGCGGTGCGGAAGGCGCCAACTCCGGCCCAACATTCCAGGGTCTCGGACCTGCAGTCGCGCCTGGCCAAGTTTTTGTTCTCGCACGTCGCGATGGCCAAGACACGAGCGGCCTCTATCTCTTCGACTCGGCAACCGGAAACTACGTCGAGACGATCCAAACCAACGCAGACTTCGACGTTACCGGCGCCGTTCGTGATCTAGAACACAACCGCATCTTGGCCGCGTGCTGGTGGGCGTATCGCTACACGTGCGAAGCCAAGGACCCGGTTTTCCGTCGCCACTGGAACGCCATCACCACGGCGCTCGGCGATGATCTGAATGTCAACTTCGTCGCCAGCGGCGGTGAAGGCGCGGTGTCGCGCTGGATCGTTCAGACCAGCGGTCCGCAGGATCTCGGCACCTATTCGCTCTACGACGCGAATACGCACAGCCTCAACGTCCTCTTCAGCTCACGCCAAGTGCCTGCGGCGCAACTCCCAACGGAGCGCGTCGTCCACTACACGGCAAGCGATGGCCGCGAGCTCTGGGGCTATCTCTGGATTCCACCAGGCGTCACGAACGCTGCAAACCTGCCGATGGTTGTCGTCCCGCACGGTGGTCCGGAAGGGCGCGACACCTGGGGCTTTGACCCGTTTGCAACTTGGCTCTCGAGCCAAGGCTACGCGGTTTTCCAACCCAACTTCCGCGGCGGCGGCGGCTTCGGTCGCAGCTTCGTTGAAGCCGGTCACCGCCAGTGGGGCCAACGCATGCAAGACGACGTGACCGACGGCGTGCGCAGCCTCATCAGCCAAGGCATCGTCGACAGCAATCGCATCTGCATCATGGGCTGGTCGTACGGTGGCTACGTCACCTTCACGGCTTCCTTCCAAAACACCGACTTGTTCAAATGCGCCGTCGCAGGCGCTGGTGTTTCGGACATGGTCGAGATGCAACGCTGGGTGCGCGACGGCCTCGCACGCAGTGACGTCGGCGGCAGCGGCGGCGCCGGGTCGCAGAGCATGTCGTACCGCTATTGGGTGCAAGCGATGGGTGATCCAGTTGCGGACCGCGACATGCTGAACGCGCACTCCGCGGCCCGTAACGCCGATCGCGTGACGATCCCGTTGCTCATGATCCACGGCGAAGAAGATTCCACCGTGCCGATCGAGCAAAGCCAGATCATGGAACGTGCAATGCGCCGCGCTGGCCATCCCACGCGCCTGATCACGCTCGAAGACATGGATCACTACTACTCGCCCGATCAGGCCGATGGTTGGCGCATTGCGCTTACCGAAGCCTCGACCTTCATCGGTCAGAACATCGGCCCAGGCGTCGCGCCCGGAAGTCAGTAAGAGAAACGTCGGCCCCGCAGCGTCACTCGCGGCGGGGCCGATCGGGCGTCCCAACAGCTAAGGCATTCGCAATGCAGTGGACAAATACAAAAGCCGGCTACGGCTGGCTCTCGATCGCGCTGCATTGGCTCGCGGCAATCGCCGTGATCGTGATGCTCGTCACCGGCTTTCAAGCCGGTTTTGCCGGCGACGCTGGCGATCGCGCGACGCGCTCCGCGCTGATGGGTCTGCACATTTCGTTCGGCGCCGCTGTCGCGCTTCTGCTCTTGGCGCGTGTGATTTCGAGTTACGTCCAACCGCGCCCTACGCCACCCGAGCAAGCGCCATTTCTAAAATTTCTCTCCAACGCGACGCACCAAGTGCTGCTGCTCGCCATTCTGCTGCAGGTCATCTCCGGCCCGCTCGCGGTTTGGTCCGGCGGCCGCGCGATCAACGTGTTCGATCTTTTCTCGCTTCCATCGCCCTTCGCTGCGCGCAACCAAGGCATCCACGAGATCGCGGAAACGCTGCACCTCATCGGCCGCTGGGCGCTCGTCGGCGCGATTTCGCTGCACGTGCTGGGCGCGCTGAAGCACGTAATGATCGATCGCGACGGCGTTCTGCGGCGCATGCTCGCGCCGGCGAAGTCCTAGCGCGCCATACCCACGGCGTGCAGTTTGCAGCCGTGCTCGTGCAGCCAATCACGGCCGGCTTCGTAGTCGGGCATGCACTTAGCGACCAACGCCCAAAACCGGCGCGAGTGGTTCATCTCGCGCAAGTGCGCCACTTCGTGCGCGGCAAGATAATCGAGCACGAACGGCGGCGCCATGACGACGCGCCAGGAGAACGAGAGTACGCCGTCGACGGAGCATGAGCCCCAACGTGAGCGGAGCTCCTTCACTTGAATGCGCTCCGGTTTCACGCCGAGCGTGACGGAATGTGTGGCCACGCGGTCAATCAGATCTGTCCGCGCTTGGTCCTTCAGATAGCGCAGCACCCGGCCTTCGAAGAGCGCCACGTCGGGCGCTTGGACGACGAGGCGTGGCAGCAAATCTTGCTCAATCCACGCTGGCTTGCGGCCGTGCTTGTAGACCAGCTCGTGCTCAACACCACGTAGCGGCACGAACGAACCCGGCGCCAACGAGATGCCACGCGGCAAGCGCGAGAGTTCCTGCGCAATCCAGCCTGCGCGCTCTGACGCAAAGTCCACTGCGTGTTTCAAATGCCGCTTCGACGGCGCGGTCGCGATGGCCTCGCGGCGCGTCGGATCGATGCGAACAGAGATGTGACGCGCGCGCGGATTCACGATCAGCTTCACCGGCACGCGGCGGCCATCGATCGTTTCGATCTCGGTTTGACCCGGCTCGACCTTCTGTCGCGAATCGGAGCGCATGCGCAAGAATCTCACGTCAGGCTGATTCACGCGACCCGCCGACGCCGCTAAGCTGCGCAGGAAGGTGAGAACATGCCTCTCTATCGTGGATCGTGTCACTGCGGCGGCGTCCAATTCCAAATCGATGCCGAAATTACTGATGTTTGTACGTGCGATTGCTCACTTTGCGCGAAGAAAAACGCGCTGATGACGACCGTGGCTGAGGACAAGTTCACACTGCTCGCGGGCGAGGACAAGCTCACGCTGTATCAGTGGAACACCAAGATCGCGCGCCACTATTTCTGCAACGTCTGCGGCATCTATCCGTTTCATCGCAAGCGCACGATGCCCGATCACTACGGCATCAATGTGCGCTGTCTCGCAGGCTTCGATGCAGATGCAATTCCTATCCGCCGTGCGGAAGGAAAGACGATGACGTTGGCGGAAGAAAATTCAGCCGGCGGCTGGAGCGGACCGAAAGCCTAACCTCAGTCATTCCAGACGCGCGGAGCGCGATCTGGAATCCAGGATAAAGGCATCAAACTGTTGCCTCGATTCCAGGCTGTCTCATTATGAAATCGAAATAAGCGCATAGCTCGTAGAAAAGCTGACTTAGTAAGCCTATGCTTAGCGCTATGCGTGAGCCGACCAGTCCTCAGCACGACAGGGAGCCGTTTTGGCTCTCGATCTGGATGCTCGACCGACCGTGGGCGTGGGCCTTTGCTGGCGCGGCAAGCGCGATGGTGTCGGCGCTCCTTTCCTCAGAATGGGTTGGCCGCGTCATTTGGGGTGTCGTCGCCGTCGGGTGCGTCGTTCAAGGCGTCAGGCTTTATGCTCAGCGAGACCGCAACGCCTAAAGGCCCAAGACAGTACTGGATTCCAGATCAGCCTTCGGCTGTCTGGAATGACTCCGCTTGCTTAGTCTTGCCCGACAACGCGCAACTTACGCACGCCGCGTGACGCGTTCGAGTGGAAGTTGCGCATGAACTCGCGCACGCGCGGATAGATTTCCGTGCGGAAGCGGCGGCCTGAGAACACACCGTAGTGACCCACGCCCGGCTGGATGTAGTCGCGGCGCATTTGCTCTGGGATGTTTCCGCAGATGTCATGCGCGGCTTGGGTTTGGCCGATGCCGGAAATGTCGTCGTTCTCACCTTCAACGGTCAGCAACGCTGTCTTGGTGATCTTACTCGGATCAACCTTGCGGCCACGGTGCGTCATCGTCCCGTTAGGCAGACGATACTCTTGGAAAATCTCAACCAGCGTCTGGATGTAGAACTCTTCCGAGAGATCCATGACGGCGAGGTATTCGTCGTAGAATTTGCGGTGCTTATCTGCAGGCTCGCCATCGCCCTTCACAAGGTTCTCGAAATAACCTCTGTGCGCGTCGACGTGGCTTGAAAGATTCATACCCATGAAGCTCGCGAGCTGCACGAAGCCCGGATACACGCGGCGGAACGCGCCTGGATAAATAGCTGGCACTGTGTGGATCATGTTCGTCTTGAACCAGCCGATGTCGCGCTGTTCGGCGAGCAGGTTCGGAGCCGTCGGCGATTTACGCGCATCGATGGGCGACCCCATGATCGTCATCGACGCTGGCGTGCACGGATCATCTTCTTCCGCCATCAGCGCAACGGCAGCGAGAACGGCAGGCCCCGGCTGACACACGGCGACGACATGCGTCTGCGGCCCGAGAGAGCGCAGCATGCCCATGACGTGATCGATGTAGTCGTTGAGATCGAAGCGGCCGGCGATCACCGGCACCATGCGCGCATCGGCCCAATCGGTGATGTAAACTTCGTGGTCTGGCAGGAACGCACTGACCGTATCGCGCAGCAACGTCGCGTAGTGACCAGACATCGGCGCGACGATCAGCACCGTTGGATCGCTCTTGTCGCCGCGCGCTTGCTTCAGCGCATCGGCGTCGCGTTCGAAATGGATCATGTCCGCCCACGGCGATGACCACGCGCTGACCGGCGTCACGCCGACGTCCACGCCATTGATCGTCGTCGTCGGCAATTGCCACTCGGGCTTGCGATAGCGGCGCGTCATCGACTCGAACAAATCCGCCGCCGCCGCCGCCGTCCGGCCAGCTTCGGTGCCGCCCATCGGATTGAACGGCGAGCGCAGCATCGATGACTGCATCAAGGCCGCGATGCGCAGAGGCGCAACCGACATATGGCCGAGTTCATAAAGTGAATAGAGCATGCAAGCCCTTCTGCTGCGGCGCAGCAACCCAACGGGATGATGCGCGTCGCCCTGTTTCCAACAAGCTAAGACAACTGGACAGGCGAGCCTTTCGCATTGCAGCGCCAGGCTGGCGACTACGCCTTAAGTCTTAACCGGCTCCCCCAGGCCAGGTTCCTGGACCCGACCGCTTTCAGTGGCTCGAATGTAATGGGACCGGTGACAGGCGCAATACACGCCCACTTCACATAATCAGGAGTGGTCAGCCCGATCGAGCCCCGCCGCGATGCAAGTGGCGATGCTCTCCGGCGAAACCGGGACGACCGGGCTCGCCGGATCCATGGGATCGGCCCTATTCATGGTCTGGATGATCGACACCGTCCGCCAATTGCGGTCGAGCACGTAAAGCAAGGACGAATGGTCGACGTTGTAGGTATCCGCTGGCGCGCCAGGGATGGCCGAACGCGATTGGTGCACCTGAAACGCGCGCGCCGCCGCATCGATCTGCGCACGCGTCCCGCTCAACCCCACCAAGCCCGGCGGAAAGCCATCGGTATGGGTGTATTCGCCCATACGCTGGGGCGTATCGCGTTCAGGATCGACCGTGATCAGGATCGGCTGCACATCGTAGCCGCCCGGCTGAGCTAGTGCTTCAGCGAGCGTGTACATGCTCGTTGGGCAAACATCTGGGCAGTGCGTGAACCCGAAATAGATGACGGCCGGCTCACCGGCGAAATCGGCTTGCGTCACGCGTGCGCCGTTTGCATCCACGAGATCAATCGGGCCGCCAACCGCATCGACATTCTGCTGGATGCAATCACGCGTTGCGGCGGTCTGTTTAGCGCCGTCGCCATTAGTACCGACAAGCAACATCGCGCCGAGCGCCGCCAAACCGGCCACCGCAACGGCGGGCACGACAGCGCCTGTCAGATTTCGGCGCGGCGTTTCTACAGGTTCTGCCATTCTAACAGCTTGAGCCCCACGCTACCCGCTTATCAACGCGGCGCGAGGGCACAGGGGGCGCAATGCCGCAGGCAGAGCTTGAGCAAAAGCGCGAATTTGCGCATGTGGCATTTGGATGAAACTGCCGCGCACGCCCCTCATCGCGATCGCGACCATTATCGGCCTCATCGCCGCGGCGGGGCTTTTCATTCTGCCGCGCCTTCACCAGCGCGACGCGCCGTGCGAGGCGCACGAATTCGAAGGCTCACGCTTTATCGTCTGCACATATGACGCGCGCCGTCAGGACATGCGCCTTTACTCGCGCGGACCAAATGGCGGCTATCTACGAAGTTTCGAGGCGCTGCAGGCCGCACTGGGGGACGATGCCGTCCACGTGCGCTTTGCGGTCAACGCTGGCATGTTCAACGAGACGGGGGCGCCGATCGGCTTGTACGTACAAGACGGTGAAGAGCAAAAATCCATCTCGCTTACGGATGGCCCCGGCAACTTCCACCTAAAACCCAACGGCGTCTTTTGGCAGGGTCAAGATGGCGCTCTGCACATCGAAGTCTCGGACGACTACGCGCGCGAAATGCGCACGCCGCGCTGGGCTACGCAGTCAGGCCCGATGTTGCTGATCAATGGCGAACTTCATCCGCGCATCGCAGAGGACGGCGCCTCACGCCTCATCCGCAACGGCGTTGGCCTACGCGATGGCCACACCGCGTACTTCGTCATCAGTTCGGGCTTCGTGTCATTCGGCCGGTTCGCACGCTTCTTCCGCGACGACCTCAAATGCCGCGACGCACTCTTTTTGGACGGCACCGTCTCAAGCATCTGGGCGCCCAGCATAGGCCGCTACGACGACAACCATGAGCTGGGGCCCATGGTTGTCGTTCTTGATCGCAATTAAGCGCTCTGCGTTGTCGCATGCGTGATGGTGGTTTGCGCTTCGGCGAGCGCCGGCGCGGTTTGGATTTCGCTGGCGTGGATGCGATCCGCGAGACCCATCAAAGCCGGGCCAGTGATCGCGCCGTTTTGCGCCTCTTCCTCAACCCAAACACCACGGCGGCGCGTAATCGCGTCGTCCCAGGCTTGGCGCACGCCGCCCCAATAATCGGCGGTATCGCGCCAGTATGAGTCCGCCGCGGCAACCGCGTAGCCGTTGAAATGATCGTACGTGTTGTGACCATCCTCATGCACGATCGCGACGAGTTGGCCGTCGTGCGTGCCGAGCTTCTCGTTGTCTTGCTCATGCACCCAACCCGCCGGCGTCAGCGCATGACGGTTGATGGAGTTGTAGCGCTCATAAGGCGGATTGCGGATCGCATCGCGGCGGGCGAGCGGGCGCGCAGTCGCGCCGCTCGTCCACGACGCGCGGCCATTCGCGTAGTCCCAACGGCCGATGCCGCCGTAGCGGGGCGAGTCATCCGTCTGCCAAACCGTTTGCGACCAAGCGCCGCGACGCGCGGCGCTTGAGACGTTCTGCAGCGCCCAATAATTGCGGCGCTCATACACAAGCAAGGTGCGTGGCTGATAGGTCCAGTCTTGGCGCCAATGTTTGATGACAAAGCTCTGATCGTCGTGGCTGGCGACGAGCATGTGCTGGAGCTGAATGAAGTCGCCCGTGTCGGCAATAACACGAACGCTTTCATAGCCGCCGCTCGTTTTCGGTTCGAGCGGCGTGTAGTCGCTCACGAACGCGACCGTCTCGTTGAAATCGAAGCGCACGCGATAATCGCCCGCCATCGCAAGAATGGATTGGCGGTCGCGTTCCATCGGCGATTGCCGCGTTGTTTGCGCGAGCGTTGGTGTCGCCGCCGCAACACCAGCGCCGGCCAGCGCCACGATTGATCCACGACGCGTCATCGGCAGTGTCATATGCTTCTCCTTAGAACCGGTACGCGATTGAAACGCTGAAGTTGCGGCCAGGCTGGCTGAAGCCTTCAAGGTTTGCGGACGGCACGGTCAGGCCACGCGCATCGCTCCACCACCAATACGTTTCGTCGGTGGCGTTGAAGACGCCCGCACGCAACGTCGCCGCATCGGTGATATTCCAATAGGCAGTGAGATCGAGGATCGCGAACGCATCCGGACGGAACGTTGAGCCAAGTACGACGTCGTTGTTGTCCTTGCGCGTCACGTACGTGACGATCGCTTGACCACCGAAGCGGCCATCC
>JAPLOL010000147.1 GCA_026400735.1 Alphaproteobacteria bacterium
ATACCAGAGCCTGCCTTTGCGCCACCACACGAAGCGGCATTACAATCGCGCCAATAGGGAGAATCCGATGACGGATAGCGAGGGCGCAAAGCCTTCCACGGACGGCGCAGAACCGGTCAAACCGGCGCCGAAGCGGGCTCGTAAGCGGGCCCCAAAGCCGAAGGCCGAAACGGCGTCGGCGCCCACTTACGAGGCGCCCCAACCGGCCCCGAAGCCTGCCGCCAAGGCGCCAGTCGAAGCGCCACAGCCGCTGAACGAATTGATCATGGCGCAGACCGCCGAGAGCCTAGCCGCTCTGTCCGGCAGGCTCACCCAAGCGATGACGCGCGCCAACACGGCGATCTCCACAGCCTTCGTCGACCAGACCAAGGACGCCGCAAGCTGGCAACCTGATCCGCTCGGCATGCAAGCTGCGCTGAACGATGTGTGGGGCCATCTCGCTGCTCAGCCTGAGACCCTGCGCGAAGCGCACGCTAATCTCTGGCAGCGTTACGCGGACATCTGGCAAAAGCACGCCACCTACATGATGACGGGCGGGCAAGCAGAAGAAGGCCCAGTCCGCGATAAGCGTTTCAAAGATCCGGAGTGGCGTTCGAATCCGGCCTTCTCGATGTTGCGCGAATCTTATCTAGCCACGGCGGAGTTCGTCACCGATCTCGTCAACCGCACCGAAGGCGTTGACGAAGCGACGAAACGCAAAGCCGTCTTCTACATCAAGCAAGCAGTCGATGCGGCGTCACCATCGAACTTCCTGATGACCAATCCCGCCGCTTTACGCGCGATGTTTCAAAGCGGTGGCGAGAGCTTGGTCAAAGGCGTCGAAAACCTCGCCGAGGATCTGCGCCGCGGCAAAGGCAACCTCGCAATCTCGCAAACCGACATCAACGCCTATCGCGTCGGTGAGAACGTCGCGACCACGCCCGGCAAGGTCGTCTTCCGCAATCGCGTGTTCGAACTCTTGCAGTACGATCCGACCACCGAGACGGTTCACGAAGTCCCACTGCTTATCTTCCCGCCCTGGATCAACAAATTCTACATCCTCGATCTGCAGCCCAAGAACTCGATGATCAAATGGCTCACTGATCAGGGCCACACGGTGTTCCTAGTCTCCTGGGTAAACCCAGACGAGGACATGGCTGGCGCCACGTTCGAAGACTACATGCGCGAAGGCGTCTATGCGGCAACGCAAGCTGTGAAAGACGCCGCCAACGTCGAGCGCATGAATGCGGTCGGCTACTGCATCGGCGGCACGCTGCTTTCGGCCACCCTCGCGCACATGGCCAAGACCGGCGACGCCAGCATTCAAAGCGCCACGTTCTTCGCCGCCCAGGCCGACTTCAAACTCGCCGGCGATCTCCTCATCTTCTCCGACGACAAAGCCATCGAGTACCTTGAAGAGAAAATGGATCAGGCCGGCGGCGTGCTGGACGCGCAGACCATGGCTGACACCTTCAATTCGTTGCGTTCGAACGATCTCATCTGGAACTACGTCGTCGACAATTACTATGTCGGCAAACAACCGCCGCCGTTCGATCTTCTGTATTGGAACGCCGATCAAACGCGGATGCCAAAAGCGTTGCACCTTTTCTACCTGCGCAAGTTCTACCGCGACAACGCGCTGACTGAAGGCAAGCTCGATCTCCTCGGCCAACATTTGTCGTTGAGGGACGTGAAGATCCCGATCTTCATGCAGAGCTCGAAAGAAGATCACATCGCGCCAGCGGCCAGCGTCTATCGCACAGCGCTTTCGTGGGGTGGTCCAGTCGAATACATTATCGCAGGCTCCGGCCACATCGCGGGCGTCATCAATCACCCAGCAGCGAACAAGTACCACTACTGGAACAACCCCAATCTCAAAGGCGCGCTTGAGGATTGGCAGGCATTCGCCGCTGAGCATCCCGGCTCATGGTGGCCGCATTGGAACGCGTGGCTAAGCGCACTGAGCGGCCCTGACGTTCCTGCGCGTCGTCCCGGCGATGGTGAATTGCAACCGCTGGGGGATGCGCCTGGCGAATACGTGAAAGTGCGCTCAAGCGCAGCGTAATGGCAGACGCGACAACGACGCCTCCTGAACCACGCCGGCCGCTCGCCTTCGGCGAGGCGTTGCCTCTGCTGCACGCCGCCACGAACCGCAACGAGCAATTCGCGCTCGGCGCACTGGGCGGGCGGTTCGTCTTGTTCTGCGCAATTCAGGATATCGAGTCTGAAAGCGCGAAAGTCGCGCTTGCAGCGATCCCCCGCGACCCGCGCCACGAAACGCACCACCTGCTAGCAATCTTTTCAGCGGGCCAATCCAACGCCGCCCTAGAAGCATTGGCCGTCAACCGTCTTGTGTTCAACGACACAAAAATCGCCGCTGCCTGCGGTCTCTTCGACCCGCGCGAACCCGATGGGCGTTGGCTGCTGCTCGATCCGACGTTGCGCGTGCTCGTGAGTTGGCCACTCGCAGAGGCCGAGGCAGCGCTGCGTACATTTGCAGGCGCGCCGCCCCCTGACCGACACCTCGGCGCAGGCCAAGCACCGGTCCTGATCGCTCCGAACGTCTTCGAGCCAAGCTTCTGTAGGCGCCTTATCGAGTACTACGGCGAACAAGGCGCAGCGCCATCAGGCATCACGCAGCAAGACACCTCTGGGCGCACGTTCGTATCGCTGGATGATTCATTCAAGCGCCGCAGTGATTGCCTGATAGAGGATGAGCAACTGCGTGAGGCCACCATGCAACGCATCTATTGGCGTCTTGCGCCGATGATTGAGCGCGCCTTCATGTGGCGGCCAACGCGCATGGAACGCTACCTCGTGGCGCGCTACGACGCAGAGAGCGGCGGCTTCTTCAAGCCCCATCGCGACAACACCACACACGGCACCGCGCACCGCCGTTTCGCAGTCACTATCAATCTCAACGCCGATCAGTATGAGGGCGGCGATCTGCGCTTTCCCGAATTTGGCTCGCGCACCTACCGCGCACCAACGGGCGGGGCAGTCGTCTTCGCCTGCGCAATGTTGCACGAGGCCACGCCTGTCACGAAGGGACAGCGCTACGCCTTCTTGCCATTCCTCTATGATGACGCCGGTGCAAAGGTCCGGGAAGCCAACAATCAATATCTCGACGAAGGTCTACAACAGTACCGAGACGAATAGGATTAGGGAGTCCAACGATGGCGCTTTCACTTTACGAGGCAACGGTCCCGTCTTTCGCACAGATTATCGAGGCGCTCGCAGGCGTGCTGAAAAAGGGCGAAGCGCATGCGTTGGAAAAGGCCATGCGCCCCGACGATTGGGTGAGCGCGCGCCTGTTCAGCGATATGGCGCCGTTGAGCTTCCAGGTGAAGCAAGCTGCCCATCACTCGGTCGGCGCGATCGAAGCGACGAAGAAGGGCGTGTTTAGCCCCGACCTCACACCACCGCCCGAAACTTTCGCCGAATTGCAGGCCGTCGTTACCGATACCTTGGCCAAGTTGGCGGCCTACACGCCCGCCGAGATCAATGCGCTCGAAGGTCGCGACACGCGCTTCCAATTGGGCGAGCGCGTCATGCCGTTCACCGCCGAGAATTTCTTGCTCTCATTCTCGTTGCCGAACTTCTATTTCCACACCACCACCGCCTACGACATCCTACGCCACAACGGCGTGCCGCTCGGCAAGCGTGACTTCATGGGCAGACCGAGGCTCAAGGTCTGAGCTGCGCCTCAGACCAATCCGGCCATTTCGTCCAATCCG
>JAPLOL010000070.1 GCA_026400735.1 Alphaproteobacteria bacterium
CGGGCGTGGTGCAAGGCAAGCTCTCGATTATTGGCAACGGCATTGTCGTAGATCCTTGGGCGCTGGTTGCCGAGATCGAGAAGATCACCGCGCAAGGGGTGAAGATCACCGCCGACAAACTTGTGCTGTCCGATCAAGCGGCGCTCATCTTGCCATTCCACCGCGATCTCGACGCTGCGCGCGAAGCGCAAGCGGGCGCCGCCTCGATTGGCACCACCAAGCGCGGCATCGGCCCAGCGTATGAAGATAAGGTTGGCCGTCGTGCGATCCGTGTCGCCGATTTGGCCGACGCGGATTCGATCGCTTGGAAGATTGAGCGCCTGACTGCGCACCATAACGCGCTGCGCCGCGGACTCGATCTGCCAGAGATCGATGTGCCGGCGCTGAAGAAAGAGCTGGCCGAGATCGCGCCGAAGGTGCTGCCGTACGCGCAACCCGCTTGGCGCGTGCTCAATGCGGCGTTTGAAGATTCCAAGCGCGTGCTGTTCGAGGGCGCGCAGGGCATGTTGCTCGATGTTGATCACGGCACGTATCCGTTCGTGACCTCGTCCAACGTCGCGGCTGGCCAGGCTTCGGCTGGGTCGGGCGTTGGCCCGCGCAAGATCAGCTACGTGCTTGGTTTGGTGAAGGCTTACACGACGCGCGTCGGCGCTGGCCCGTTCCCGACTGAGCTCGATGATGAGAACGGCAAGCGCCTTGGCGAAGTTGGCCGCGAAGTCGGCACCAACACAGGGCGCCCGCGCCGCTGCGGCTGGTTTGACTCTGTGCTCGTGCGCCAATCGATTGCGCTCTCGGGCATCGATGGCATTGCGCTGACGAAGCTCGACGTTCTGGATGGCTTCAAAGAGATCAAGATCTGCACCGGCTACAAGCTCGGGTCGAAGACGCTCGATTATCTGCCGGCGAGCCTCAAGGACCAGGAAGCGGTAACGCCGATCTACGAAACGCTCGAAGGCTGGCAGTCGACGACGCAGGGCGTGCGCAGCTCCAAGGATCTGCCCGCGAACGCCATTAAGTACATTCGGCGGATCGAAGAGCTGATCGGATGCCCCGCAGCAATCGTTTCGACCAGTCCAGAACGCGATGACGTCATCCTGATGCGCGATCCGTTCAAGGCTTAAGCACGCAAGACGCGAAAGCGTGGCGCGCACGGCCCGGCGCAGTTAGAATGCCCGAGGAGAAATCGATGTCGGCTGACAACGAAAATACACCGCCTCGTGGCCCGCGCTTCAATCTGAACGTCGAAGACGCGCGCGTGCGTGCGCGGGAAGCGGTGCGCAAGTCGGAGATCATCTTCACGCGCGCTTACGGCTTGCTGCGCGAGCCGAAGAAGGAATGGGAGCAGATCAAAGCGGAAGAGACGACAGTGCCCAATCTTTTGATTGGTTACGTCGCGCCGCTTGCTGCGATCCCGCCGGTGGCTGATCTGATCGGCTCGGCGGTGTTTCAGCCTGATCGGATCTCATCCTTGAGCGGTTCGATCATTGCTGTCGTTGTGACCTGGGTGGTCAGTGTCGCGATGGTTTTCTTTCTTGGTGTGCTCATCAACTCGGTCGCTGAGCAGTTCGACGCGGACCGCAATGATCTCGCTGCGCAAAAAATCGCTGCGTTCTCGATTACGCCGGCATTTTTGTCGGGGCTTTTCTCATTGTGGCCGCCGCTGGCTTGGATTTCGCTCATAGCGCTCGCGGCGATGGTCTTCGTCATGTACCGCGGTTTGCCGATTTTGATGAAGGCGCCGGAAGATCGTGCCCTTGGCTATGCGGCAACTGTCACTATCGCCGCCGCGGTTGCATTCATCGTGTTGCTCGCCCTCTCAAGCTGCGTCAGTTAAGGCTTGCGCGCGAGCAGGCTGCTCCTAGCATGATGATGCGGGGGAGCGCGGATGACGACAGCAGGCGAGCTTTACGGCGAGCGTCCAGGCTTGGTCGCACGCGCGCGAAACATACTGGTTCGCCCGCAATCGGAGTGGCGCAGGGTCGCGTCTGAGGATCACGCGCCACTCATTGGCTCGTACGTGATGCCGCTGGTGGTTCTGGGCGGTGTCGTGAGCTTTGCCGCGAGCGTTCTCTACGGCGGCGCCTTTGCGCTTAATGCATCGCTGATCTCGAAGGCGCTTTCGGCTGTGCTCTACGTGGTGCTCGCGCCGTTTGGCGTGATGGCTGCGGCCTTCGTCGTCAAATGGCTGGCGCCTCGCTTCGGCGCTGAACCCAATGGCGAGAACGCCGAGCGGTTGGCCACGTATTCCGCAACGCCCATTCTCGTCGCGATGCTCGCCGCGGTGGCGCCGCCGGTCTATGGAGGCGTTGTTGCGGCTGGCGGTATTTACGCGCTGGTGCTTCTCGCGCTCGGCGTGGAGCCGCTGATGCCGCTCCGCGATCCAGGCAACAATGTGCCGCGTTTCACCATACTCTTCGCGGCGATCGCCGCGCTTTGGGTTGCGCTGTTCGCAATGTTTGTCAGTCCGCTGATCAATTCGGGCCGTGATGCGCTCACTGGTGTTGTTGCTGCTGTTGCGCCGCCACCTGCGCCATCTGACATTCCAAGCCGCTCCGCCGCTGAACTCGCGATCGAGCGGCTGTCGCAGGCAAATGCCAGGTCGATCCTTACGGACCCCGCGCGCTTGGTTGAGCAATTTCCGGACTCGTTGCCGGGTGGCCTCCAGCGCCAAGCGACAAGTCAGGCGCAACGGGGTGGTGTATCGCGTGCTGACGCGAGCTATCGCGACGGAGCGACATCGCTTTCGCTGTCGATTCTGCAATTTGACTCGGACGTCGATCCCGCGGCGGTCGCTGCATTGCTTGCGGTGAAGGCCGATGGCGCGGTCGAGGATGGCTACGACCGCACGCAATCGATCGATGGCCGTTTCTACGCTGAAGAGGTGAGGGCCACGTCGTCGCGTTACATTGTGATCGGGCGTGGTGTTGTGATGATCGCGCAGGGTGGGGTCACCATGGATCAAGCGCGCGCCGCGGTTGAGACGATTGGCCTGCAACGTCTGGAAGCGATGTTCGGGCGCTAGATTTCCACGAGTGCGAAGGCGGGGCGCTGGGCGTGGCCATGGAAGACGACTTTTCGCCTAACCTTCGCGCGGCGTCTCGCGGCGGCCTGCCAGCAGCGCGGCGCAGTTGGCGTCTTCGGCGAGGCCGAGATCGACGAACGGCAGCAGCGCTGCAATCGGGGCGACGAATGACGCTAACGCCGCGGCGATGCCGCCTTGGCTGGCAACGTCGCTGGCATCAACGCCGATTGAAGGCGAGCGCCAGCGGCCTTGAACGGTGATCGGCGCATCGACGCGGATCAGACGTGGCTCCTTGGGATGACCCTGGAGGCTGATATCGAACGTCTCGTCGCGCAGGCTGACTGAGCCTTGGCCGCGGATCAGGACATCTTCGGTGTCAAAGACGATGGTGCGGGCTTGGGCGATGCCGTTGTTGACGCGGAAGCTGGCGACACCGCAGCGTATGTCGGCCCTGCTATCGTCGTTGGTAAGCAATAATCCAAGACCGCGTGTAACGTTGATGCCTGTGAGTTCGGCGAACGCTTCGCGCATCTCCCCATGCGGCGTTACGAACGTGATCGTGCCGTTGGCGTTCGCGGCAGCTTCGCGAACTGAGGCGCCGGCGCCATTCAGTTGCACGCGGCCGACGAGTTGGCCGGTGAGGGGCGGTTGGCCGCTCAGAGCTAGAATGCTTTCAAGGCGCGCGTTGCTAAGGCGCGCATCAACCTCGACGCGCGGCGTCGCTTCGCGCGCATTGATCGCGGCCGATCCGGTGACGCGGCCCTGTCGCAAGTCCAGCGTCATTGGATTGAGTGTTAGGAGGCCGTGATCAAGGCCGATGTCGAGCGACAGACCGCGCAACGGCACGCGTTCGCTGCGCACATGCGCGGCGCGATACGAGACGCGCGCATCCATGTTGCGGACGCGACTGATGTCGAGGCGCGCCTCTGGGAGAAAGCGGTCTTGCGCCTGCAGATGCGCCGCGATGAGGCGCTGTTCTGGGGACGCGGTTTCGCGGGTCGAGGGCGCGCCGCCAAGCACAGTCATCGCGTCGTCGAAGTCGAGCGAGTTGGAGCGAAAATCGCCGTCGAGGAAGAGGCGATCGTCGCCTTGGCGAGTGGCGGTGAACGCGCCGCTGAGATCGCTGTCCCCGACGCGGCCGGTGATGCCGCTCATCGCGTACACATTGGGACGGCGCTCTACGCGACCTGTGAGGTTGTAGGGCGGTGTGTTCGGCAGCGCGAGACCGATCAGCGTGTAGAGGTCGGCGAGGTCTTCGCCGGTGCCGCGCACGTTGGCGTACCAATTGCTGAAATTGAACGGGCGCGAGATCGCGCCGTCGGCGATGATGTGGGTTCCGCCGGCGGTGACGTCGGCTTGGAAAGCGTAAGGGCGATCGCGGCGGACGTTGAGCAGCGGTGCGCCGGTGAGCTCAAGGTTGAACGGGCGGTTGTTGATCTGGCCTTCGCCCATGAGCGCGAATTGGGTGAACGTGGCCTCCAGCTTTAAGTTGCGCTTGTCGTCTTCGAAGCTGAGCTGACCGCCATTGAGCGAGAAATAGCGGATGGCGGGCAGATTGATTGGCGGACCGCGCACGCCAGGTGGACGTGTCGACCAGTTCGATGCGCCTTCTGAGCTCCGATAGAGCGAGACGTCGGCGCCGTTGAGATCGAGGCGCACGAAGTCGAAGTGGCCTACGAACAACGGAAGCCAGCGCACCGTCGCTTCGGCTTGGTCGATGACGGCTAACTCGGTGCGATCGCGGAACTGCGCGGGATTGCCGATGTGCAGCCCCTCCACGTGAATGCGCGGATTGAGCCGCCATGGGTCGACATCGAGGTTGCCGCGAATGGAAATTTCGCGGCCAGTGGCGGCGGACGCAAAGCGTGAGATCGGCCCGCGTAGGGCGTTCCAATCGGCGAATGTCAGAAACAGAACGAAGGTGGCGAAGAGCACGCCGAACGCGCCGCCGGCCCAAACGCCGATGTGCGCCCAAGGCGCCGCTTTGGTTTTGCCCCACGCGCCACGCGCGCCGTCGCGGAGGCGCACGCCTTGGCGGGCGCTCCAAGCGCGGAAGGCTTGTACGCGCGTCGGTGGCGCGGGGGGTGGTCGAGCGTCATCCATGGAACACTGACGCAACGCCTCGCATCAGAGCGCGTTCCGTCGGTGCGTCGCATGCGCACTGCTTAACGTGTCGAAACTATTGGCGAATTCGCGCCGCACGCGCGTGGCCAAAAAAAGTTCGCCGCGACACTCGTGAGAGCGCCGCGGCGATCGCCCAGGGCAGGGCGTTGTTGTGTTAGGCGCTCGCGTCGGTGAGCAGACCGCGCGTGGCGGCTTGCTTCTTCATCGCCTTCTGCAGTTTCTCGAATGCGCGCACTTCGATTTGGCGCACGCGCTCGCGGCTGACGCCGTACTGCACGGAGAGCTCTTCCAAAGTCGCCGGCTCATCCTTCAGGCGGCGCTCTTGGATAATGTGACGTTCGCGTTCGTTGAGCTCGCCCATGGCTTCTTGCAGAAGGGTCATGCGCGCACCGAACTCTTCGGTTTCAGCGAGACGTGTTTCTTGGGTGCCTTCGACTTGGTCGTCGGCGAGCCAGTCCATCCATTCGCTGTCGCCTTCGCCGCCAGCGCCGCCGATTTGGGCGTTGAGCGAAGCATCACCGCCGCCACTCATGCGACGGTTCATCGAGATCACCTCTTCTTCGGTGACCGCGAGTTTGTGCGCGATGGTCGCCACGTGCTCAGGGCGAAGGTCGCCTTCTTCGAGGGCGGCCATCTCGCCCTTCATGCGGCGCAGATTGAAGAAGAGCTTCTTCTGCGCGGCCGTGGTGCCCATCTTCACGAGCGACCAGGAGCGCAGGATGTATTCTTGGATCGACGCGCGGATCCACCACATCGCGTACGTCGCGAGGCGGAAGCCCTTATCCGGGTCGAATTTCTTCACGGCCTGCATCAGGCCCACGTTGCCTTCAGAGATAACTTCGCCGATCGGCAGGCCGTAGCCGCGATAGCCCATGGCGATCTTGGCCACGAGGCGCAGGTGAGATGTGACAAGCTTGTGCGCGGATTGTGAGTCACCGTGCTCCTGCCAGCGCTTTGCCAGCATGAACTCGTCTTCTTTGGTCAACATCGGGAACTTGCGGATCTCTGAGAGATACCGCTGCAGCCCTTGCTCCGGGCTGAGTGCAAGCGTGAGCGCAGTAGAAGCCATTGAGTTGTAGGACCCCTCCTAAGGCGGATTTCGGTCTCCCTCTAACTACGTCC